>JAGWTJ010000211.1 GCA_028869005.1 Burkholderiales bacterium
CCGAAGCGCAGGTGCAAGCCGTGCTCAAGGCCTGCCACGCGCTGCAAGTGCCCGTGGTGGCCCGCGGTGCGGGCACGGGCCTGTCGGGTGGTGCCATGCCGCACCGCCTGGGCGTGACGCTGTCGATGGCGCGCTTCAACCAGATCAAGACCGTGGACCCGGTCAGCCGCACCGCCGTCGTGCAGTGCGGCGTGCGCAACCTGGCCATCAGCGAGGCCGCCGCCCCCTTCGGCCTCTACTACGCCCCCGATCCCTCCAGCCAGATCGCCTGCACCATCGGCGGCAACGTGGCCGAGAACTCCGGCGGCGTGCATTGCCTGAAGTACGGCCTGACGCTGCACAACGTGCTGCGCGTGCGCGGCTTCACCGCCGAGGGCGAGCCGGTGGAGTTCGGCTCCACCGCGCTCGACACGCCCGGCCTCGACCTGCTGGCGCTGGTGGTAGGCAGCGAGGGCATGCTCGCCGTGGCGACCGAGGTCACGGTGAAGCTGACGCCGAAGCCGACGCTGGCGCGCTGCATCATGGCCAGCTTCGACGATGTGCGCCGAGCCGGCGAGGCGGTGGCCGCGGTGATCGCTGCCGGCATCATCCCGGCCGGGCTCGAGATGATGGACAAGCCCATGACCGCCGCCGTCGAGGACTTCGTGCACGCCGGCTACGACCTCGACGCCGCTGCCCTGCTGCTCGCCGAGAGCGACGGCACGCCCGAGGAAGTGGGCGAGGAGATCGCGCGGCTGCTCGAGGTGCTGGCCGCCCACGGCGCCTCGCGCCTGGAGGTGAGCAAGGACGAAGCGCAGCGGCTGAAGTTCTGGAGCGGCCGCAAGAACGCGTTCCCCGCCTCCGGCCGCATCAGTCCGGACTACATGTGCATGGATTCGACGATCCCGCGCAAGCGCCTGGCCGACATCCTCGAAGCCATCGCCCAGATGGAGACGAAGTACGGGCTGCGCTGCTGCAACGTGTTCCACGCCGGCGACGGCAACCTGCATCCGCTGATCCTGTTCGATGCCAACGACGCCGACCAGCTGCACCGCGCCGAGCGCTTCGGCGCCGACATCCTCGAGACCAGCGTGCGCCTGGGCGGCACCATCACCGGCGAGCACGGCGTGGGCGTCGAGAAGCTGGCCTCGATGTGCGTGCAGTTCAGTCCCGAGGAGCGGGAGCAGATGCACTCGCTCAAGCTCGCCTTCGACGCCCAGGGCCTGCTCAACCCGGGCAAAGTGATCCCGACGCTGCAGCGCTGCGTCGAGTACGGCCGCATGCACGTCAGGCGCGGCCTGCTGCCGTTCCCGCAGCTGGAGCGCTTCTGATGGAGGCGGCGCTGGCGCGCATCGTCGAGCAGGTGCGCACGGCGCGCGCGGCGCGCACCACGCTCGACATCCGCGGCGGCCACACCAAGGCCTTCTACGGCGGCGCGGTGCGGGGCGAGCCGCTCGACGTGCGGCCGCTGGCAGGCGTCGCCAGCTACGAGCCGAGCGAGCTCGTCGTCACTGCGCGCGCGGGCACGCCGCTGGCCGAGCTCGAAGCCGCGCTCGCGGAGCGCGGGCAGTGCCTGCCGTTCGAGCCGCCGCGCTTCGCGCCGGACGGTGTGCCCGATGGCGTGGCAGGCGGCGCGGCAGGCGGCACCGTGGGCGGCATGGTCGCCGCCGGGCTCGCCGGTCCGGCCCGCGCCACGGTGGGCGGCGTGCGCGACTACGTGCTCGGCGCGACGATGATCAACGGCCGCGGCGAGCTGCTCACCTTCGGCGGCCAGGTGATGAAGAACGTCGCCGGCTACGACGTCGCGCGCGCGCTCGCCGGCTCGCTCGGCGTGCTCGGCGTGATCTGCGAGGTCTCGCTCAAGGTGCTGCCGCAGCCGCCGGCACGGCTCACGCTGCGCTGGGAGCTCGACGAAGCCACCGCGCTGCGCCGCGTCAACGAGTGGGGCGGCCTGCCGCTGCCGCTGCAGGCCAGCGCCTGGTGGGAGGGCATGCTGGTCGTGCGCCTGGCCGGTGCTGCCGCGGCGGTGCGCGCAGCGCAGGCGCAGCTCGGCGGCGAGGCGATCGAGCCGGAGCTGTCAGCGACCTTCTGGCGCGGCCTGCGCGACCATCGCGACGAATTCTTCGCCGGTGCCGCCAAGGCCGTCGAGCGCGGCGCGAGCCTGTGGCGCCTGTCGGTGCCGTCGACGACACCACCGCTGGCGCTGCCGGGCGAGCAGTTGGTCGAATGGGGCGGTGCCCAGCGCTGGCTGTGCACCAGCGCCGCAGCGGCGCTGCTGCGCGCGGCTGCGGCCAACGCCGGCGGTCATGCCACGCTCTTTCGCGGGCAGGACAAGTCCTGCGGCGCCTTTGCGCCGCTGGCGCCGGCGGCGGCACGCATCCAGCGCGAACTCATGCGCGCCTTCGATCCCGATCGCGTGTTCAACCGCGACCGGCTGTGTGCGGAGCCTTGATCGTGACCGGCATCGAGCGCGACATGCAGTCCTACTACGCGCAGCGCGCGAGCACCTACGAGCGCGTCTACGCCAAGCCCGAGCGTCAGGCCGACCTGCGCGCGATCGAAGCCTGGCTCGGCGCCGCCGCCGGCCCGTTCGCCGGTCGTCGTGGGCTCGAGATCGCCTGCGGCACCGGCTGGTGGACGCCGCACGCGGCGCGCCACGCGCTCGACTGGCTGGCCAGCGACGTCAACCCCGAGACGCTGGCGCTGGCGCGTACCAAGGCGCTGCCGCCTTGCGTGCGCCTGACCCAGATCGACGCCTACACGCTGGCCGGACTCGAGGGCGAGTGCTTCGACGCGGCCTTCGCCGGCTTCTGGTGGAGTCACGTGCCGCTGGCGCGGCTGCCCGAGTGGCTCGAGCGGCTGCACGCGCGGCTGGCGCGTGGCGCGCGCGTCGTCTTTCTCGACAACGTGTTCGTGCCGGCCAGCAGCACGCCGATCGCGCGCCGCGACGCCGACGGCAACACCTACCAGCAGCGCCCGCTCGACGACGGCACGACGCACGAGGTGCTGAAGAACTTCCCGACGCGCGACGAGGCTGTCGCCTTGCTCGGCGCGCAGGCGCGTCGCCCGCGCTGGCACCGATGGACGTACTACTGGGCGCTCGAATACGAACTCGACTGAAGGGTGCAGCAGCGCGTGCGCACCGGCCGTGCGCCGCCCGCATCGCTCGCCTCGCCCGCAACGCCCTACCACCCCAGCGCAAGCCGCCCCCGCCCCACGCCATGCAGACCCGACTGGCTGCCGAGTTCCGCGACACCCGCGAGGGCCAGGAGGCCGAGGCCATTGTGCGCAAGTGCGTGCACTGCGGCTTCTGCCTGGCCACCTGTCCGACCTACCAGTTGCTCGGCGACGAGCTCGACAGCCCGCGCGGCCGCATCTACCTCATGAAGCAGGTGCTGGAAGGCGCACCCGTCACGCGCAAGACGCAACTGCACCTCGATCGCTGCCTCACCTGTCGCAACTGCGAGACCACCTGCCCGAGCGGCGTGGCCTATGGGCGCCTGGTGCACATCGGTCGCCAGATCGTCGACGAGCGCGTCGAGCGCCCGGCCGCCGAGCGGCTCGTGCACGGTGCGCTCAGGGCCGGCCTGACCTCGCCGCTGTTCGGCCCGGCGATGGCGCTCGGCCGTCTCGTGCGGCCGCTGCTGCCGTCGGTGCTGAAGGACAAGGTGCCGCCGTCGGCCGGTGCGCGCGCGCGCCGCTGGCCGCAGCGCGAGCACCGGCGCAAGGTGCTGCTGCTGCTGGGCTGCGTGCAGCCGTCGATGATGCCCAACATCGACAGCGCCACGGCGCGCGTGCTCGACGCTGCCGGCATCCAGTCGCTGGTGGCCGACGGCGCCGGCTGCTGCGGCGCGGTGCGCGCGCACCTGGGCGACCCCGCCGGTGGCCTGAGCGACGCGCGGCGCAACATCGACGCCTGGTGGCCGCTGGTGCAGGGCCTGACGGCGCAGGGCCGCGTCGAGGCCATCGTCTTCAACGCCTCGGCCTGCGGCCTGCAGGTCAAGGAGTACGGGCAGGCGCTGGCTCACGACAGCGCGTACGCCGACAAGGCGGCGCGCGTGAGCGCTCTGGCGCGCGACCTCTCGGAGCTGCTGCCCGACCTGGTGCCGACGCTGGCCGGCCGGATCGATCGCTCGCGCGGCTCCGGGGCGCGCCGCCTGGCCTATCACCCGCCGTGCACGCTGCAGCACGGCCAGCGGCTTTCGGGCCAGGTCGAGGACTCGCTGCGCGCGCTCGGCTTCGAAGTGAGCCTCGCCGCCGTCGAGAGTCACCTGTGCTGCGGCTCGGCCGGCACCTACAGCGTGCTGCAGCCCGAGCTCGCCGCGCGCCTGCGCGAACGCAAGCGCGGCCATCTGGCAGCGCTGGATGCGCAGGTCGTCGTCAGCGCCAACATCGGCTGCATCCAGCACCTGCAAGGGGGCAACGGCGTGCCGGTCAGGCACTGGATCGAGGTGCTGGACGAGGCGCTCGGCTGAGGCCGTAAAGGCCAGCATCGCCGCCGCACTCAGGCCGGCATCGTCGCCGAGTTCAAGCCGGCATCGTTGCCGATGCGGCGCGCGGCGCGCGCAGCGCCCAGGCGACGCCGGCCACCAGCAGTGCGGCGCCAGCCAGCGTGGCCGCACCCGGCGCCGCGCCGCGCAGCACGAACGCATAGGCCAGCGCGGCCAGCGTCTCGAAGACGATGAGCTGCCCCGACAAGGTCGTCGGCAGGCGCTGGCTGGCCTCGTTCCAGCACAGCGTGCCGAGCCAGGACGCGAGCAAGCCGACCGCGAACATCAGGCCGACGAAGCGCAGCGGCTGGGGGCCGAAGGGCATCGGCAACGCCGCTGCGCCCGGTGCGCCCACCGTCTGCCACAGCCAGAAGGCGGCATAGCCGAGCGCCGCCAGCGGCAGCGTCGCCACGCCCTGCGCCGTGGCCCAGGTGCGCGGCGAACGGTCGGCGTGCGCGCGCAGCCATTCGGCATTGCGGATCGGATACCAGGTCCAGCAGGCGACGGCCACCAGCGCCAGCAGCGCGCCGAGCACGTAGCCGGACATGTCGGGCGCCGCTTCGGCCCGCAGCCGCCCGAGTTCGGCATGGTTGACCAACGCGATGCCCGCCGCGATGAGGGCCAGCGATGGCGCGAGTCTGCGCCAGGGCAGCGTGCTGTCGCGCGCAGCGGCCGTCGAGCGGCGGCTGCGCAGGTTGGCGACGACGGCGATCACCACCGGCAGGGTGCCGATGATCATCGTCGGCAGCGGCGCACCGGCGCGCTGGATCGCTGCGGCGAGGAACAGGTAGTACAGCAGATTGCCGACCGCGCTCAGCGCCAGCGCCTCGCGCCAGTCGGCGCGCGTCAGCGCACCGAGCGCACGCCGGTCGAGCCACGCCAGCGGCAGCGCGATCAGACCGAAGGCCAGATAGCGCGCCGGTGACAGCAGCAGCGCCGGGTACTGCGGCAGCAGCAGCGGCACGACGAAGACGAGCCCCCACATGAGCCCGGCCGCCAGCGCGAAGCCGGTGCCGGTGGCGAGTGCGGTGCGCGCGGAGGACATCAGCGGGGGGACGGCAAGCGGGAACGGGGAAGCGAACAGCGACGCCGCGGCGTGACGATAACCGCAGCGCCGGCCGGCTCGCATGGCACAGTGACGGCCGCCGGCAACCCGAGGAGACCGCATCGCCATGCCCAAGGAACACCTGCTCGCCCTCGACCAGGGCACCTCGAGCTCGCGCGCCGTCGTCTTCCATCGCAGCGGGCGCATCGTGGCGCTGGCGCAGCGCGAGTTCCGCCAGATCTATCCGCAGCCCGGCTGGGTCGAACACGACCCCGAGGAGATCTGGGCCACGCAGTTCGCGGTCGCCCAGGAGGCGCTCGCCCGCTCGGGCCTGGCGGCGCGCGACATCGCCGCCATCGGCATCGCCAACCAGCGCGAGACGACGCTGCTGTGGCAGCGCGCCAGCGGCAAGCCGGTGGCCAACGCCATCGTCTGGCAGGACCGGCGCACCGAGCCGCTGTGCGCCCAGCTGCGCGAGCGCGGCCTCGCCGAGCGCGTGCGAGCCAGCACCGGTCTGGTCATCGACCCGTACTTCAGCGGCACCAAGCTGCGCTGGCTGCTCGACCACGTGCATGGCGCGCACATCGCCGCCGCGCGCGGCGAGCTGGCCTTCGGCACCGTCGACAGCTGGCTGCTGTGGCGGCTGACCGAAGGCCGCGTGCACGCCACCGACGTGAGCAACGCGGCGCGCACCATGCTGTTCGACATC
>JAGWTJ010000212.1 GCA_028869005.1 Burkholderiales bacterium
TTGACAAACGACTGTTTGCTATACTCGCAAGCCAACGATGGCCGCCGCCCCTCGCCTCGCCCACGCCGACAGCCGCGCCCCGCTCGTGCTGGATGCGGCGGCGCGCCTTCTTTGCCGCCGCGGCTACGAGGGCACCTCGGTGCGCGACATCGCGCGCGCGGCCGGCATGCTGCCGGGTTCGCTCTACTGCCACTTCGCGACCAAGGACGACCTGCTGGTGGCCGTCTACGAGCGTGGCGTCGAGCGCATCCGCGACGCCGTGCTCGCCGCGACGCAGCGCTGCGACGGGCCCTGGCAGAAGCTGGAGGCCGCCTGCGTCGCTCATCTCGAGACGATCCTGCGCGACGACGACTATGCACGTGTCGTGGTGCGCGTGTTCCCTTCGGACGCGCCGGGGGCGACGGCGCGGCTGGCACCGCTGCGCGAGCACTACGAAGCGCTGTGGCGCGACCTCGTCGGCGCACTGCCGCTGCCGGCGCGCACCGACCGGCGCACCTTGCGCCTGATGCTGCTGGGCGCGCTCAACTGGACGCAACACTGGTACCACGCCGGCGGCGGCACCTCGCCGCGCACGCTGGCGCGCCAATTCACCGCCCTGCTGCGCCAGGGCCAGGAGCCCGCCTCATGACAGCGCCGACAGCCCCGACAGCCCCCGCCCCCGAAGCGATCATCCCCAAGGTGCTGGTCACGAAGATCGGCTTCGACGGCCACGACCGCGGCAGCCGCGTCGTCGCCGCCGCGCTGCGCGACGCCGGCATGGAGGTCATCTACACGCCGCCGTGGCAGGAGATCGCCGCCGTCGTGAAGCTGGCGCTGGAGGAGGACGTCGACGTCATCGGCATCAGCTCGCTGGCCACCGACCACCTCATCGTGCCCAGGCTGATGGACGCGCTGCGCACCGCCGGCCTGGGCGAGGTGGCGGTGGTCGTCGGAGGCATCGTGCCCGACGAGGAGGAGCCGCTGCTGACGCAGGCCGGGGTCGCCCGCATCTTCCACCCCGGCACCCCGCTGCCGCAGATCGCCGACGCCGTGCGCGAACTCGCCGGCGCGACCCGCGCCCGCCGCGCCACCGCCTGAGAACCGCCCGGGCCGGGCCGCGCCCGGACCAAAGCCGCCGCAACCACCCCGAGCCGCCCATGAACAAGCCCCACGACGCAGCCCTGCCCCGCACCGACCCCGCGCTGGCGCAGTGGCAGCGCGAGTACGACGAGCAGATCGGCCGCGACCGCCCGCTCGCCAACCGCAGCGGCGTGCCGATCGCGCCGCTGTACACCGCCGCCGACTGGCACCCCGAGCGCGAAAGCGCGGCGGGCCTGCCCGGCCAGCCGCCGTACACGCGCGGCATCTACGCGACGATGCACCGCGGCCGCACCTGGACCCAGCGCCAGCTCATCGGCCACGGCACGCCGGCCGAATACAACGAGCGGCTGCGCGCCGTGCTCGCCGCCGGCGCCGACGCCATCTCGCTGATCCCGTGCAACTCGGTGTTCCGCGGCTACGACATGGACGAGTCGTACTTCGAGCTGCTCGGCACCTGCGGCACGGTGGTCAACTCGGCCCAGCACATGGAGCGCGCGCTCGAGGGCGTGGACGTGGCCGCGACCTCATGCGCGATGAACGACCCGAGCCCGTTCACGCTGCTGGCGTTCATGCTGGCCGTCGCCAGGAAGCGCGGCACCGACTGGCGCCTCATCACCGGCACCAGCAACCAGAGCGACTACCTGAGCCACTACGTGGCCAACCACATGTTCTTCCGCATCGCGCTGCCCGGCGCGCGGCGCATCCTGGGCGACCACATCGAGTTCTGCAACCGCCACCTGCCGCGCTGGAACCCGATGTCGGTGGTCGGCCAGCACATGCAGCAATCCGGCGCCACGCCGGCCGAGGCGGTGGCTTTCACGCTCGCCACCGCGATCCAGAACGCCGAGGACTGCATCGCGCGCGGCATGCAGCCCGACACCTTCCTGCCGCGCTTCACGTTCTTCTTCGACATCTCGATCAGCTTCTTCGAGGAGGTGGCCAAGTTGCGCGCCGCGCGCCGCATCTGGGCGCGCGTCGCGCGCGAGCGGCTGGGCGCGAAGGACCCGCGCAGCTGGCGCTTCAAGTTCCACGGCCAGACCTCGGGCGTCGACCTGACGCGCCAGCAGCCGCTCAACAACATCGCGCGCGTGGCGGTGCAGGCGATGGCCGGCATCTTCGGCGGCCTGCAGTCGCTGCACACCGACGCCTACGACGAAGTGCTGTCGGTACCGGGCGAGGCCGGCGCGCGCATTGCCATCGCCACGCAGAACATCCTGCGCGAGGAGGCCCGCCTGACCGACGTCATCGACCCGCTCGGCGGCAGCCACTACGTCGAGACGCTGACCGATCAAATGCAGGCCGAGATCGAGCGCGTGATGGGCCTGGTGCAGGACGCCGGCGGCATGTACAAGGCGGTCGAGTCGGGCCTCGTGCAGGGCATGCTGGGCGAGTCGGCGCGGCGCTTCCAGGCGCGCATCGACAGCGGCGAGCAATCGGTGGTCGGCGTCAACGCCTACCAGGTGGAGGAGGACGGCAACGCGCGCGCCATCAACGCCCGCCCCGACCCGGCGACGATGCAAGCCCACCTCGACGCCTTCCGCGCCTGGAAGGCCGCACGCTCGCAGGGCGACGTGCAGCGCGCGCTCGACGCGCTGGCGCGCAGCGCGGGCGACACCGGCGACAACGTGTTCGGGCGCGTCGTCGAGGCCGCCGAGGCCGGCTGCACGCACGGCGAGATCTGCGCCACGCTGCGCCGCGAGTTCGGCTTCGGCCACGTGCAGGCCTTCGTCTGATGGGCGCCCTGCCGAGCGGCCTGCTGCAAGGCGAGCGCCGCGCCGTGGCGCGCGCGATCAGCCGCATCGAGCACGGTGCGGCCGGTTCGCACGACCTCGTCGCCGCGCTCGCGCCGCACCTCGGCCGTGCCCATGTCATCGGCGTCACCGGCCCGCCCGGCGCCGGCAAGTCCACGCTCGTGAACGCCTTGCTCGGCGCCTTGCTGGCGCGCGGCGAGCGCATCGGCGTCGTCGCCGTCGATCCGTCGAGCCCCTTGAGCGGCGGCGCCGTGCTCGGCGACCGCGTGCGCATGGGCGAGCACGGCGCGCACCCCGATGTCTTCATCCGCTCGCTCGCTTCGCGCGGTCACCTGGGCGGCCTGTCGCCGGCGGCGCGTACCGTCGTCGACGTCTTCGACGCCGCCGGCTTCGGCACCGTGCTCGTCGAGACGGTGGGCACCGGGCAGTCCGAGGTCGAGATCATGTCGGTGGCCGACACGCGCATCGTCGTCTCGCCGCCGGGGCTCGGCGACGAGGTGCAGGCGCTGAAGGCAGGCATCCTCGAAATCGCCGACCTGCTGGTGGTGAACAAGGCCGACCTGCCGGGCGCCGACGCCACGGCGCGCCACCTGGCCGAGATGCTGCATCTGCGCGCGCCCCATGCCGCCGGCGCCTGGACCGTCCCCGTGCTGCGCGTCAGCGCGACCCGCGGCGAAGGCGTGGCGACGCTCGTCGATCGGCTGCGCGCCCACGGCGCCGCCGTCGGTCACGGCCGTCGCCTGCAAGTCGCGCGGGACGCCGCCGCGCAGGCCGGCGGCCCCGCCGCGCTGGCCATGCGGCTGGCAGCAGCCGACCCGTTCGTCCGCGCCACCGGCATCAGCTGCACGCACGCCGGTGCCGGCAGCGCCGAAGTGCGCCTCACGCTGCGCGGCGAGCACCTGAACTTCAGCGGCACCTGCCACGGCGGCGTGCTGTTCACGCTGGCCGACACCGCGTTCGGCCTGGCTTCCAACTCGTACGGCGCGGTCGCCGCCGGCATCGACGCGCACATCACCTACCAGGAGGCGGCGCACGAGGGCCAGACGGTGATCGCGCGCGCGCACGAGGTCTCGCGCAACCGCCGGCTGGCGGTGTACCGCGTCGATGTCGTGCGCGACGACGGGCGGCCGATCTCGAGCTTCACCGGCACCGTCTACATCAAGAGCCGGCAGCACGAGCCGGCGGCGCCCACGTAGCATCGTCGCGGCAGGAGGCGCGCGCCATGCAGCTCGTCGAAGTCCACACCACAGTCGGCAATGCCGAGGACGGCGAACGCCTGGCGGCCGCCGCCGTCGAGCAGCACCTGGCGGCCTGCGTACACCTGACGCCGTTGCGCAGCGTCTACCGCTGGCAAGGCCGCGTGCAGCACGACGCCGAAGTGGCGCTCGCCTTCAAGACCAGCGCCGCCGCGGCGCCGCGCCTG
The DNA here is from genome assembly GCA_028869005.1 of Burkholderiales bacterium. Lineage (GTDB taxonomy): Bacteria > Pseudomonadota > Gammaproteobacteria > Burkholderiales > Burkholderiaceae_C > Rubrivivax. Next base: position 4,255 of record JAGWTJ010000212.1, read on the forward strand.
CGCGCCTTCATCCTCTCGCAGCACCCCTACGAACTGCCGGCGCTGTACACGCTCGAGGTGGCCGAGGCGAGCGCGCCGTACCGCGACTGGATCGTCGCCGGCACGCAGCCCGGCTGAGTTCGCCGGCCGCGCCCGCAGCACCCATGACCCGGCCGCATCTGGCAGCATCGCGGCTGCATCGCACCTTGCCGCCATGAATCCGCCGCGCTCTCCCCGCCTCACCTTGTTCGCGCTCGCCGGCGCCGCCGCCCTGCTGGCTGCGGCCGCAGCCTTCTTCGCCGCACCCGCGCTCGTCAGCGGCGCGCCCGACGTCGTGGCGCGCGCCGTCACGCCGCGCGGCCCGCTGCTGAGCGAAGAGCTGGCCAACATCGAGATCTTCAAGCGCACCGCGCCGTCGGTGGTGCACATCACCTCGTTGGGCACGCAGCGCGACCTGTTCTCGCTGCGCGTGCAGGAAGTACCGCAGGGCACCGGCACCGGCTTCGTCTGGGACGACAACGGCCATATCGTCACCAACTTCCACGTCATCCAGGGCGCCAACGGCGCGCGCGTCACGCTCGCCGACCAGAGCACCTGGGACGCCGAACTGGTGGGCGCGTTCCCGGCGCGCGACCTCGCCGTGCTGCGCATCAAGGCACCCCGGGACAAGCTGCCGCCGATCGCCATCGGCACCAGCCGCGACCTGCAGGTCGGGCAGCGCGTCTACGCCATCGGCAACCCGTTCGGGCTGGATCACACGCTCACGTTGGGGATCGTCAGCGCGCTCAACCGCGAGATCGAGTCGTTCGGCGGCCGCACGATCCGCGGCGCGATCCAGACCGACGCCGCGATCAACCCCGGCAACAGCGGCGGCCCGCTGCTCGACTCGGCCGGACGGCTGATCGGCGTGAACTCGCAGATCGCGAGCCCGAGCGGGGCCAGCGCCGGCATCGGCTTCTCGATTCCGGTCGACGAGGTCAACCGCGTCGTGCCGCGCCTGATCCGCGACGGCCGCTTCGTGCGGCCGACCATCGGCGTCGGCGCCGGCTCGGCCGAACTGCAGCGCGCACTCAAGCTGCCGCGCGGCGTGGTGCTCGTGCAGGTGGCGCCGGGCAGCAGCGCGGCGCGCGCCGGACTGCAGCCGTTTCGCCGCGGCGCCCGCGGCGAGATCATCGGCGGCGACGTCATCACCGCCATCGACGGCGAGCCGGTCAAGGACCTGGACGACATGCTGACGCTGCTCGAGCACCACCAGCCGGGCCAGCAGGTCACGCTCACAGTCTGGCGCGACGGCAAGACGCGCAAGCAGGCGGTGACGCTCGACAACCCCGACTGAAAACGCCGAGCGCGCCGCGCTCAGCGCGTTTCGCGCTCCACGTCCGCCAGGAAGTCGGCGGCCTTCGTCGTCTCGGCGTTGGCCAGCCAATGCGGATGCTCGCGCAGGTTGTCGGCGACGATGCGCTCTAGCGGCATGTCGTCGAAGGCGCCGTGCTGGCGCACGTACTCCATGTGCTGGCGGCCGCTCTTGTCGTACGGGTGGTAGATCGAGTCGCTGCGTCCGTCCCACTCGAGCGGCAGCAGTCCGAAGCGCTCGGTGAGCTCGATGTTGAACGCCGGCGTCGCCTTCACCCACTGGCCGTTCAGCCAGACGTCGACGTAGCCGTGCCAGTGGTAGATGTCGGTCTGCATCAGCTCGCGCAGGCGCGCCGTGCTCAGGTGGTTGCGCACGTCGGCGTAGCCCACGCGGGCGCGGATGCCGGCGGCGCGGCAGGCCGCGGCCAGCAGCGCGGCCTTGGGCACGCACCAGCCATAACCCCTTTCGATGACGCCGCTGGCGCGCATGCCGGGGACGCTCAGGTCGATGCGATAGGGGTCGTAGCGAAAGCCGTCGCGCACCGCGTAGTACAGCGC
>JAGWTJ010000213.1 GCA_028869005.1 Burkholderiales bacterium
GCCGAACGCGCGCGCCGCGCCGCCCTTCGAGCCGCTGACGATCCGCTCGGCGCTCACCGCCGCCGGCGCCGGATCGTCGTTCCCGCTCGATGCGCCGGTGCAGGCCGTGACCCTGCCCGACGAGTGGGCGCGCACGCGCGCGGGCTTCGCCGGCACCTTGTGGTACCGCGTCGGCTTCCAGGTGCCGGCTGCGCTCGATGCCGGCGAACTGCTGGCGCTGGCGATTCCACAGCTGTGCTCGAGCTACGAGATCTACCTCAACGGCGCGCTGATCGAGAGCGGTGGCCGCATGCGCGAGCCGCTCACCGACAACTGCAACCACCCGCAGCTCGTGCCGCTGCCCGCGCCGCTGCTCGGCACCGGCACCAACACACTCGACATCAAGCTCGCCGGCCAGCGTCGCGAGGAGGTCGGCTCGCGCTGGCGCGCCGGAGGACTGTCGGCGCTGACCATCGCACCGTATGCCGAGCTCGAGCCGTCGTTCGCGCGTCGCATGGCGTTCGGCGTCAGCGCGCCCCAGGGCGCGAGCGCGACGCTGCTGCTGCTGGGCGGCTTCATGTTCGTGCTCGGCTTCACGCATCGCAGCGAAAGCCACCTCGCCTACTTCGGCGCCCTCGCCATCGGCAGTGCGCTGCTCGATGCGCGCTTGTGGCTGCGGCGCGTCCCGTTCGGCCACGAGGCCGAGGAGTTCGCGCTGCTCGCGCTGCTCGCCTTCGTGGTCTGGGCCGGCGTGCAGTTCCTGCTGCGCTACGCCGGCGCGCGCCTGCGCTGGGTCGACGCCGCGCTGCCGCTGCAATGTGGCCTGGTCGCGATGTCGATGCTGGTGGCCGGGCCGGCGCGGCTGGCGCTGCTGGCCGGCTTCTGGTACGCCGTGTTCGCGCTCGAGGTGCTGGCGGCCGCCGTCTATCACCTGCGACTGCGCGCCCGCACCACCTCCGGACGGCTGATGGCGGTGCTGCTGGCTGCGGTGGCGCTGGCCACGGCGGTCGAGCTGGCCTCGCAGTGGAGCGCCGAGCGCACGCCGCTCGCGCTGGTGGCGCCGCTGGTGATGCCGCTGGTGTTCGCGCTGGTCGGCCTGCGCCTCGTGCAGCAGCACGGGCGTGCGCTGCAACACGCGCAGGAGGGCCGCCAGCAGCTCGAGCAGCGCGTGCGCGAAGCCACCGCCCAGATCGAACGCAACTTCCGCCAGCTCGCCGAGCTGCAGGTCGAGCAGGTCACCGAGCGCGAGCGCAAGCGCATCGCCGCCGACCTGCACGACGACCTCGGCGCCAAGCTGCTGACCATCGTGCACACCAGCGACTCCGAGCGCATCTCGACATTGGCGCGCGAGGCGCTCGAGGAGATGCGGCTGTCGGTGCGCGGTCTGACCGGCCGCGCCGTGCGGCTGGCCGATGCCCTGGGCGACTGGCGCGCCGAGACCATGTCGCGCCTGGCGCAGGCCGGCATCGACGGCGAATGGCAGGCGCCCGACGAGCTGCCGCAGCTGCTCGGCTCGCGCGCCTACGTGCAGACCACGCGCATCCTGCGCGAGGCCACCAACAACATCATCAAGCACAGCAACGCCACCCATTGCGCCGTGCGCTGCGCCGTCGCCGAAGGCGACTTCCAGCTCGTCATCCAGGACAACGGCGAAGGCATCTCGGCCGAAGTCGACGCGCGGCTCGACCGCGGGCACGGCCTGGCGAGCATGAAGAACCGCGCCAAGCAGCTGCACGGCCAGTGCCTGGTCGAATCGGGACAGGGCTACGGGACCGTGATACGACTCACGCTTCCGCTCGATCGCGCCGTCGAGCCCTCATGAGCGCGGACGGTGCGCCGATAACATCGAATCCGATGCCTGGGCCCCTGCCATGAAGACCATCCTGCTGCTCGAAGACCTGCCCGAGATCCGGGCCTGGCTGCGCAAGCTGGTGCTGCAGGTCTTCCCCGGCGCCGCCATCAGCGAGAGCGCGCGCGTGCACGACGCCGTCGAGCTGGTGAAGTCGACCAAGTTCGACCTCGCCCTGGTCGACCTCGGGCTGCCCGACGGCTCGGGCGTCGCCGTCGTCACGCGGCTGCGCGACACGCAGCCCGAGACGCAGAGCGTCGTCGTCACCATCCACGACGACGACGAGCACCTGTTTCCGGCGCTGCAGGCCGGCGCCTTCGGCTACATCCTCAAGGAACAGGCCGGCGAGCTGATCGTCGAGCAGCTGCAGCGCATCGCCCAGGGCGAGCCGCCGCTGTCGCCTTCGATCGCGCGCCGCGTGATGGCCTACTTCACCGAGAAGGCGCGACCGAACACGCGCAGCTCGCCGATTCCCAACGTCAGCCTGACCGACCGCGAGAGCGAGGTGCTGCTGCGCGTGGCCAAGGGCTACACCCTGCCCGAGATCGGCGTGCAGCTCGGCCTGTCGCGGCACACCATCGCCGACTACGTCAAGCAGATCTACCGCAAGCTCAACGTGAGCTCGCGTGCCGAGGCCGCGCTCGAGGCGCAGCGCCTGGGCCTGTTCGGCTGACGGGCCGTTCGCTGCGGCTGGCGAAGGGCCGCAGCGCGCAGCGGCAGGCTGCGCCGTGCGCCTGGCGGCCGGCACTCGCTCCCGTGGGATGATCGGCGCCGCACCGCGACCGAGCCATGCCCGAGCGACAAGAATATCTTCCCCGCCAGACGGTCGCCGCCGGGATCACGCTCTGGGACTGGGCGCTGCTGCCCTTCGTGCTGGCGCTGCTGGCCCTGCTGGGCTGGGGCGCGTCTCAGATGACGCATCCGTACCAGCTCGGCCAGCCGCTGCCGGTCACGCTCGACGCCTGGGAGCTGCCGTACTACTTGCTGCGCACGACGCTGCGCATGTTCCTCGCGCTCGTCGCCTCGCTCGTCTTCAGCGCCGTGTTCGCGGTGCTGGCGGCCAAGTTCCGCGCCGCCGAGCGCGTGCTCATCCCGCTGCTCGACATCCTGCAGTCGATCCCCATCCTCGGCTTCCTGTCGATCACCGTCGCCGGTTTCATCGCGCTGTTCCCCGGCAACCTGCTGGGCGTCGAGTGCGCGGCGATCTTCGCCATCTTCACGTCGCAGGCCTGGAACATGGCGTTCAGCCTGTACCAGTCGCTGCGCACCGTGCCGATCGAGCTGAAGGAAGCGGCCGCCGTGTTCCAGCTCTCCGGCTGGCAGCGCTTTTGGCGCCTCGAGCTGCCGTTCGCGATGCCGGGGCTGCTGTGGAACACGATGATGTCGATGTCCGGCGGCTGGTTCTTCCTCGTCGCCGCCGAGGCCATCTCGGTGGCCAACCAGGACATCAAGCTGCCGGGCGTGGGCTCGTACATCGCGCTGGCCATCGAGGCCAGGGACCTGGGCGCCATCGGCTGGGCGATCCTGACGATGTTCGTCGGCATCCTGCTGTACGACCAGCTGCTGTTCCGCCCGCTGGTGGCCTGGGCCGACAAGTTCCGCTTCGAGGAAAGCGGCTCGGAGAACGTGCCGCAGTCGTGGCTGCTCGACTGGCTGCGACGTGCGCGCGGCGCGCAGCGCCTGCACCGGCTGCTGTCGCGCCCGCTCGAGCGCAGCCTGACCGCGGCACACAGGCGCTACGACGGCACCTCGATCCGCGCGCGACCACGCCGCCCTCCGCCCGCCCTAATGCGCGCCTGGGACGCGTTGCTCGCCGCCGGCTTCCTGTTCGCACTGTGGCGGCTCGTGAACTTCGTGCACGCCGACGTCGGCTGGGCCGAGACCGTGCATGTCTTCGTGCTCGGCATCTACACGCTCGTGCGTGTGCTGTTGCTGATCGCGCTGGCGATGCTGGTGTGGGTGCCGATCGGCGTGTGGATCGGCATGAACCCGCGCTGGGCCAACCGGCTGCAGGCGGTGGCGCAGTTCCTGGCCGCGTTCCCGGCGAATCTGCTGTTTCCGCTCGTCGTCGTGCTCATCGTGCGCTGGCGGCTCGACCCGGACATCTGGCTGTCGCCGTTGATCGTGTTCGGCACGCAGTGGTACATCCTGTTCAACGTCATCGCCGGCGCCTCGAGCGTGCCCACCGAGCTGCGCTACGCGGCGCAGAACCTGGGTCTCACAGGCTGGCTGCGCTGGAAGCGCTACCTGCTGCCCGCGGTGTTCCCGAGTCTGGTCACCGGCGCCATCACGGCCAGCGGCGGCTCGTGGAACGCGAGCATCGTGGCCGAATACGTGAGCTGGGGCGACACCACGCTGCAGGCGGCTGGGCTCGGAAGCTACATCGCCGAGCACACCGCTGTCGGCGACTTCCCGCGCATCGCGCTCGGCATCGGCGTGATGTGCCTGTTCGTGATGACCCTCAACCACTTCGTCTGGCGGCGCCTGTACCGGCTGGCCGAGGACCGGATGCATTTCTGAACCGCGAGCCGCTTGACATGGCCCAGGAGATCCTCGAACTGCGCGGCGTCGGCAAGTCGTTCCGCTCGGCCGACGGCCGCGCGCGCACGGTGCTCGACGGCATCGACTTCACGCTGCGCGAAGGCGAGATCGTGGCCCTGCTCGGCGCCTCGGGCTCGGGCAAGAGCACGCTGCTGCGCATCATGGCCGGGCTGATCGGCACCGACGGCGGCAACGTCACTTATCGCGGCCAGCCGCTGCACGGGCCGGCACGCTCGATCAGCATGGTGTTCCAGTCGTTCGCGCTCTTTCCGTGGCTGACGGTGCAGCAGAACGTCGAGATCGGCCTCGAGGCGCGCGGCATGGCGCCCGACGAACGCGCGGCCAGGGCCGAGACGGCGATCGCGCTCATCGGCCTCACTGGCTTCGAGGGCGCGCTGCCGCGCGAGCTCTCGGGCGGCATGCGCCAGCGCGTGGGCATTGCGCGCGCCCTCGTCACCGAGCCCGACGTGCTGCTGATGGACGAGGCGTTTTCGGCGCTGGACGTGCTCACCGGCGAGCGCCTGCGCGAGGACATCCTCGAGCTGTGGACGAGCGGCAAGCTGCCGACCAAGGCCATGCTCGTCGTCTCGCACAACATCGAGGAGGCGGTGCTGATGGCCGACCGCGTGCTGATCCTCGGCACCGACCCCGGGCGCATCCGCTTCCAGGTCGCGGTGCAGATCCCGCGCCCGCGCGAGCCCGACAGCACCGACGTGCGCGCGCTCGTCGACGAGATCTACGCGCTGATGGCGGCCGGCCGCGGCCGTGCCGCACGCGCCGCCGGCGTCGCCGAGCCGCCGCCACTGGGCCGGCGGCTGCCTGCGGCCGACGTCGCGCGCATGGACGGCCTGCTCGACTTCCTGGTCGACGAGCCCTTCAACGGCCGCGCCGACCTGCCCGAGCTGGCCGAGGCGACCGAGCTCACCGACGGCGAACTGCTGACGATTGCCGAGGCGCTGGCGCTGCTCGGCTTGGCGCAACTGGAAAGCGGCGACCTGCAGATCACGTCGCTGGGCCGTCGCTATGTCGAGGGCGCGCACACGCTGCGCCAGGAGATCTTCGGCCAGCAGCTGCTCGCCCACGTGCCGCTGGCCGCGCACATCCGCCACAGCCTCGAGCAGGAGCCCAGCGGCCAGCTGCCCGAGGGACCGTTCCTGCGCCTGCTCGCCGAGCACCTCGACGAGGCCGAGGCCGAGCGCACGCTCGAGACCGTGGTCGCCTGGGGACGCCACGGCGAAGTCTTCGAGTACGACTACAACGCCGGCACGATCCACCTGCCGACCGGCGAAGAGGAGGAAGGCGCGGCCACCGGCGCGCGCGACGGCTAGGAGCGCGGGCAGCGCAAGTGCAGCCCCGCGCTCCTAGGACGGCGCTCGCGAGCGCCGCGGCACCTTCTTCTGCGCCGTAGCGGCCGAACTCCCGGATGCGGCCGCGGCACGCCGGCGTGGCGCCTTGCCGGCCGGTGCCGGCAGCACCGCGCGCAGCAGCGCCTCGGCGTCGGCCGGCGTCATCTGGCGCGGCACCGGGTAGTTCAGGTCCGCCTCGCGGCAGGCAGCGAGCGCCAGAGCGGCGATGTCCTCGTCGCGCAGTGCGGCCACGGTGCGCGGAATGCCGACGCCGTCGGCCAGTTCGAGCAGCGCGGCGACGAAACGCTCGGCCAGCGCCGCGTCGTCGTCGCCCTCCAGGCCGACGTCGCGCGCCAGTTGTGCCAGGCGC
>JAGWTJ010000214.1 GCA_028869005.1 Burkholderiales bacterium
GCTGCCGGGCGCGGCATCGCCGCTGTCCAGCCGCGCCATGATCTGCGCCGCCTCGCTCGAGATCGGCGGGAACACGTCCTCGACCTCGTCGAACAGCAGCGCCACGCTCTCGCTGCCTTTGAGGAAGACCTGGCTGATCTGCAGGCTGCGATAGCGGTCGCGTCCGCTCAGGCTGTTGCCGTCGCGGTCGGCGTACTCGACTTCGTACAGCTCGAGCCCGGCCGCGGCGGCGCAGACCTTGGCCAGTTCGGTCTTGCCCGTGCCCGGCGGGCCGTACAGCAGCACGTTCACGCCCGCCGCCTTGCGTGCGGTGGCGTTGGCCAGCAGCGCCGTCAGCACCGCGGCGTCGTCGGCGACGAAGGCGAAGTCGGCCGACACCAGATCACTCTTGGCCGCCGGACGCGTGAACACCGCCATCAGCTCGGCGGGCGCGCGGTACTCGCGCATCAACACCTGCGGCAGCTGCTCGCTGACCTTCATCAGGTCGGCCAGGTCGGTGATGTTGTGCTCGCTGATGAGGTTCTCGACCATGCCGATGCGCTCGAGGCGCGAACCGGCGCGCAGCGCCTCGGCCACCTCGCCGGCCTCGACACCGGCCACCGCCGCCAGCGCCGCATAGGCCTCGTGCGCGCTGCCGACCTTGAACTCGACGAGCACGCCGCGTAGCTCGCGCTGCCAGCGTGCGAGCGTGCCGTACAGCAGCAGCGCGCGCTCGGCCGGGTTGAGTTGCAGCAGCCCGGCCAGCGCGTCGATGTTCTTCTGCACGAGCGTGGACTGCGTCTTCAAACGCCGCGCCAGCCACTCGCAAGTGGCGCCGAGCATGGCCGGCAGGTCCTTGGGTGCGTCCTTGACGTATTCGTCGAGGTAGAAGAAGAGCGTGCCCTCTTCGTAGGGCCCGCGCCACTGGCCGTGGCGGTCGACGAACGCAGCGTCGGCCAGCGCCTCGTGGCCGCGCCATTGCGCATTGCCCTTGCAACGCTGTGCCAGATAGGCGCGCAGCCGTGCCAGCACCGGCGCCGGCCACACCAGGTGGCGACCGACGATGGCCAGCAGGCTGCCCCAGTCGCGGCGCAAGTTGAAGCGCGCCGCCTGCCGCAGCGTGAGCGTGAGCACGAAGTGCGAGGCGAGCAACTCCATCACCGGCGCCTCGTCCAGGCCGGGGCTCGGTATCGCTCGTGTGTCCGGGTGCTGCGTTCGTGACATGCATATCACGCACCGCAAAAATGCCGCGGCGCGCTGCAGTCATCTTGACCCAGCGACGCGGGCGACACAAGGGGCCGCCCGGAACGCCGTCCGCCGCGGACGGCGTCCAGACGTGCCGACGGGCCGCGCGTCAGTGCACGACCAGCGGCTGCGGTGCGAGCCCGGTGAAGCCCGAGATGAACTCGTCCAGCGCCTCGACGCCGGCCGCCTCGTCCGATGCCCCCGCCACCAGTTCGTTCACGCCGGCGGCAAAGCGATCGGCCAGCGCGCCTTGCAGAAAGATCTCCTTGCGCGCGAACTTGTCGACGATTTCGTAGCCGCCCTGCCGCGGCGCGGCCGCGGCAGCACTGGTGTGGCCGCTCGTGCCGGTGGCCGAGTCGCTACGGGTGTCGCCTACGTTGCTGCCGTGGTCGCCGCCATCCATCGACGGCGCCACATCGAAACGCACTACGGCGAAGCTGTCGGAGTTGTAGAGGAGTTGCATGGCAAACGATTCCTAACGCATCGAACATGGGTGCCCGGCGGCGGCTTTCAAGCCTGCCGCCGTCGGCCCTGCGTGTCAGTCGTAATTCAAGGCGCGCAGCCGGAATTCGGTCGACTCGCCGCCCGGGCGCGTCTCGAGGAGCGTGCGCACCGGCAGATGGTGGCGCGCCGGGTCCAGCCAGACCGAAATGCGCGTGTCGTAGGGGCGCGTCGCCTCGCGCACCAGGTGCACGGCGCCCTCGACGCCGCCGGCGGGCAGATCGACGGCGTCACGCGGCTGCACCACGAACGTCCAGACCTCGGCGTCGCCGCGCGGTCCCACCACCCACATCGACACGCTGGCGCCCACGGCGCCGAGCGCGGGCTCGGCGTCGAGCACGCCGGCCAGTTGCAGCATCCAGCTCACGCGGTCCTGCACGCCGCGCCACAGCGGCAGTTGCAGTGACGGCCCGGAGAACGTGATGCGGCCGCCATCGGCGCCGTCGCGCAGGAAATTCACCGCCAGCAGGTCGCGCCCACGCCGCCGCGCGACGAAACGCTCGGGTGCAGTGCCGTTGCCGTCGATGCGGCCGCGGCTGGTCCAGCCGATGGCCTCGGCGCCTGCGCTGCCGCCGCGCAAGCTCAACTCGTAGCGGCTGCCATCGAGGCGCCAGACGAGCGCGCCGTCACCTCGACCGGCGCGACGCTCGAAGTCGTAGTGCAACGTGACCGCTGGCGGCAACCGCGTCGCATAACGCGGCGGCTCGACGCCGCCGTCGACACCGCCGTTGGCGCCAGCCGGTGACCCCCGAGCGGCGACGACGGGCGGCGTCGTCAACGTCGCCGGCGATGCGGCCGCGTGCGCCGCGTCGAAGCCTGCGGCCGCGCGCTCCGCGACATCGGTAACCTCTGGCGCCACCACGGTTGCATGGGCCGGCGCGGCTGGTGGCGCCACGACGGTTGGACCGGCCGGCGCGGCTTTGGACGCGACCATGGCCGCGCGCGCCGTCCTGGCATCGCCCGCCGCCTGCGGGCCGGGCGTGGTTGCCACAGCGATCGGCTGCGCGATCTGCCGCACGATCTGCCGCACCTGCATCGCCTGCACGGCGCCGCGCGGTGCGGCGTCGCCTGCTCCGATCGACCGGCCCGCGAGCGCCCACCAATGCAGCGCGACCACGCCCAGCACCATCGCCGCCAGTGCGCCGCGCCGGCGCCGGCGGCGCGCGCGCGCGCCCGACGGGGCCGACAAGCTCATGCCCCCGACGGGAACCGGCACGATGGCACTCACCCCACAATATTGCCACCGACTTGCCGATGCACGCACGATGAAACTCGCCACCCTGAAGGACGGCTCGCGCGACGGCCAGCTCGTCGTCGTGTCGCGCGATCTCTCCCAGGCGCAGCACGCCGCCGGTGTCGCCGGCACTTTGCAGCGGGTGCTCGACGACTGGAACTTCCTCGCCCCCCAGCTCGAGGAGCTGTACGCCGCTCTCAACGACGGCAAGGCGCGCCACGCCTTCGCCTTCGAGCCGCGCGAGTGCATGGCGCCGCTGCCGCGCGCCTATCAGTGGGCCGACGGCTCGGCCTTCCTCAACCACGTCGAGCTGGTGCGCAAGGCGCGCGGCGCCGAGGTGCCGGCCAGCTTCTACGAAGATCCGCTGATGTACCAGGGCGGCAGCGACGATTTCCTCGGTCCCTGCGACGACGCGCCCTTCGCCAGCGCCGACTGGGGCATCGACTTCGAGGCCGAGGTGGCGGTGCTCACCGGCGACGTGCCGATCGGCACCACGCCCGAGGCGGCGCTCGAGGGCGTTCGTCTAGTGACGCTGGCCAACGACTGGACGCTGCGCAACCTGGTGCCGGGCGAGCTCGCCAAGGGCTTCGGCTTCTTTCAGAGCAAGCCCGCCACGGCGTTCGCGCCGGTGGCCGTCACCGTCGACGAACTGGGCGCGGCGTGGCGCGGCGGGCGAGTGCACTTGCCGCTCACGAGCACCTGGAATGGCGTGCGCGTCGGCCACTGCGACGCCGGGCAGGAGATGACCTTCGACTTCGGCCGCCTGATCGCGCACATCGCCAGGACGCGCAACGTGCGCGCCGGCAGCATCGTCGGCAGCGGTACGGTGAGCAACAAGGACTGGTCGCGCGGCTACTCGTGCATCGCCGAGAAGCGCTGCATCGAGACCATCGAGCGCGGGGCGCCCGAGACGCCGTTCATGCAGTTCGGCGACCGCGTCCGCATCGAGATGCTCGGGACAGACGGCGCGAGCCTGTTCGGCGCCATCGATCAGCAGGTGGTGGCGCTGCCTGCGGCGCGCGCCTGAGCGCGGCGGTTGGCGTGCACCTGGCCGCCGCGCCCGCGCTTGCTCTTGCGCTCTGGCTCGCGACCGTCGGCGCGGCGCCGGCAGTGACACCGGCCGCATCCGAGCCGGCAGCTGCGGTGCCGGCCGCCGTCGCGCCGGCCGAAGTGCCCGTGGTCTGCCCGCCGACCATCGAAGCGTCCGCGCCGCTCGCGCCGCCCGCCGATCGTGGCCTGCTCTGGCGCCTCACGCGCGACGGACGCCGCTCCTACCTGTACGGAACGCTGCACGTCGGCAAGCCGGCCTGGCGCCGGTTCGGGCCGCGCATCGCTGCCGCCTGGCGCGACACCGATGTGCTGGCCCTCGAGCTCGATCCGACCGATCCGGCGGTGCTGGCCGCCCTGAACCTGAGCCCGCCCGCGCCGCCGCTGCCCGACGTGCTGCGCGCAAGGCTGGCGCGCGCGGTGCGTCGCGCCTGCCTGAGCGCCGCGGCGCTGTCGGCACTGCATCCGGTGCTGCAGGCGACGACGCTCACGGTGCTCGACGCACGCTGGCTCGGGCTCGATCCGTCGTACTCGATGGAGGCGCTGCTCGCCGAGCACGCGCAGCGCGCGCACCGCCGCATCGTCTCGCTCGAATCGGCCGAGCTGCAGATGGCCGTCATCGTGCCCGCCGACGCGCACGACGCGCTCGCGCTCGTCGACCAGGCGCTGACCCAGCTCGAGGATCACACCGGCCGCCGCGTGCTGGTGCGTCTGGTCGCCGCCTGGGAGCGCGGCGACCTGGCCACGCTCGAGCACTACGAGGAGTGGTGCGAGTGCGCGGCCAGCGACGACGATCGCGCCTTCTTGCATCGGCTCAACGACGAGCGCAACCCGCAGCTTGCCGATCGCATCGACGCGCTCGCGCGCAGCGGCCGGCGCGTCTTCGCCGCCGTCGGCGTGCTGCACATGACGGGGCCTCAGGCGCTGCCGGCGCTGCTGGCCGCACGCGGCTTTCGCGTCGAGCGCGTGAAGCTCGCGCGCTGATCGGCGCACAATCGCCGCGCCCGACACGACGCAGTCCGGCGAGGAGATGGCCATGATGCCCAGCGGCACCGATTTCGCGAAGATGGTTCCCGGGTTCGACTTCCTGCAAGGCCTGATGAAGGGCGCCAGCGCCGGGCTGCCCAACATGAGCCAGTGGATCGCCCCCACGCTCAGCCCGGAGGAGATCGACAAGCGCATCGAGGAGCTGCGTACGGTGCAGTTCTGGCTCGAGCAGAACGCCAAGCTGCTCGGCACCACGATCCAGGCGCTCGAAGTGCAGCGCATGACGCTGTCGACGCTGCAGACCATGAACATGCCGCTGGCCGAGTTGCGCAAGGCGCTCGAGATCACGCTGCCGGGAGGGGGCGGCAAGAGCGGCGCCAAACTCGAACCGGCGCGCGAGCCGGCGGCCAAGGCCGGCGCGAAGTCGGGCGCGCGGGCGGCCGCCAGGGGCGAGGCCAAGGGCGAGGCCAAAGGCGAGAGCAAGAACGAGAGCAAGAACGAGGGCAAGGCAGGCGCACCGCCGGCCGTGGACCCGATGCAGTGGTGGGGCGCGCTCACGCAGCAGTTCACCGACCTCGCCGCCAAGGCGCTGCGCGAAACCGCCGCCGATGCCGCGCGCAACGTGGCCAGCAGCGTCGTCAAGCAATCGGTCGACGGTGCCGGGCACGTGCTCGCGCGGGCGGCCGCGATGCCGGTGAAGGCTGCCGCCGCCACCGCCGGTGTGGTCGTCGGCGCCGCGGACGCAGCGGTCAAGTCGGCGCGCAGGCGTCGCGGCTAGCCATGCGATCAGGGATGCGGCCAGGGATGCGGCGGGGGCACGGCGCCAAGCCCCGCGCGCAGGCGTAGACGCGTGCAGCGCGCCGCGCTTCAGCGCCGCGTGGTCGACGCGCTGGCCGCCTTGCTGCCGACGCACGCGCTGCTCTGGCAGCCGGAGGACACGACGCCCTACGAGTGCGACGG
>JAGWTJ010000215.1 GCA_028869005.1 Burkholderiales bacterium
CTCCGCTCCTGCTCGGCACCGGCGCCGCCCTGGCCCTGTCGACGGCTGCCCCGGCCTTCGCCCAAGGCAAGGTCGAAGACATCCTGAAGAAGGATGGCTGCCTGGCCTGCCATTCCGTCGACAAGAAGATCGTTGGCCCGTCGTACAAGGACGTCGCGGCCAAGCACAAGGGGCAGGCCGACGCCGTCGCCAAGCTGATGGAGAAGGTGCGCAAGGGCGGCTCGGGCGTCTTCGGCCCGGTGCCGATGCCGCCGAACCCGCCCGGCACGATTTCCGACGCCGACCTCAAGACGGTGGTCGAGTGGGTCCTCAAGCAGTAAGGCTCGAGTCCGATCCGGTGCGGCAGTGAAACGCCGCACCGCGTTGCTGGCCCTGGCCGGCAGCGCAAGCCCTCGCGCACCGGCGCAACAGCCGGTGCGCGATTTTCTTTCTGGCCCTGCCAAAGAGCCGCGCGTGTCGGCGCTGCTGCATGGCGGCGCCGGCATCGCGATCGTGCGCGCCGCCAGCGCAGCGTTGACATTGCCGATCGACCGTGCCGCCGGCGCGCTCGTGCTGCCGGTGCCGGGCGGTCTGTGGACATGGGTCGACGGGCGCCGGCTGGAGCGGTGGCGCTGCGAAGCCAACGGTCACTGGGCCGTCGCTGCCAGCCGGAGCTTCGACACGCCGGTGCACGCGCTGGCCTCGAGCGCCGACGGCGGCTTCGTGTTCGCCGCCCATGGCGACACGCTGAGCCTGCTCGACGACGCGGCCACGCTGCTGCGCCGCTACGTCGGCAGCGACCTCACAGGCCGACACCGCGGCCGCGCCGGCACGATCGTCGCGCACGCCGGCCGGCGCAGCGTCGTCGTGTCCTGGCCGACGCTCGGCGAGTGGTGGGAAATCTCGCTCGATCCGGCAGCGCCACCGATCTTCGACGGGCTGGTGCACGACTACCGCATGGCCGAGGCCATCGCCGCGCCCGGCTACCTCGGTGTACGCCGCGCTCCGCTCGGCACGCCGATGCCCGAGCCGGAGTTCGTCGACGCCCGGGTCCCGTGGCTTGCGGGGTGCGTCGGCGATCGGATCGAGGCGGTGAACCTGGACATTCGACGCCGCATCGGCGAGCGGACATTGCCCGGCGCAAAGCCCGGCGCATCGCTGCTGCGCCGCGCGCCCACCGGTTGGACCTGGTGGCTGCCGGCGGAGGACGCACTGCACGTGCTCGACACCACGCGTTGGCAGACCGTCGCGCGCCACGCGCTGCCGGCCGACGCCGACGGCACGCTGCAGGTGCGCAGCCTGCAGGAACTGGGCGGCACGCTGTGGATGCTGGCCGCATCGGCGTCGGGCGCTGGCCTGTGGCGGCAGCGCGACGCGAGCTGGCAGCACGTGGCCACGCCTGCCGGAAGACCGGTCGCGATGCGCGCCGACGCGGCGCGGCAGCAGCTGCTCGTGGCGCTGGCCGAGCCGACCCGGCTCGTCGTGCTGGACGAGGACGGCGCGCTGCGTGAGAAGTGGGAACTGCCGAACGTCGGCGCGCCGCTCGATGCGCGCTGGCTCATCGGTTGCGGCTGAGCGCGCGCTCAGGTCTGATAGGCCGCGAGCCGCTGCACGTCGAGGATGCGGATGTCGCGCTTGTCGACCTCGATCAGCCGCGCCTCCTCGAGCTCGCGCAGCACGCGCGAGAAGTACTCCGGCGTCAGCGACAGCCGCGAGGCGACGGTGGCCTTGCTCACCGGCAGCGAGACGGTGAACGCCTCGCTCTGCGCAGCGTCGGCCGGCCCCTGGTCGCGCAGCAGGTAGCCGATGACGCGTTGCACGCCGTTTTGCAGCGCGTAGGCCTGCACGTCGTGCACCAGTCCGTGCAGCCGGCGCGACAGGCCGGCCAGCATGCGCAGGGCAAAGCGCGGATCACGCTGCAGTTCCTCGGTCACGATATGCCGGTGCACCGTGAGCAGCAGCGAATCGGCCAGCGCCTGCGCGTTCACGACATAGGGTTTGCCGAGGAACATCAGGGCCTCGGCGAAGCTGTGTCCGGGCGCGATCAGCTCGATCACCTTTTCCTGGCCGCTGGGCGACAGCACGAACAGCTTGATCTGTCCGGTGACGACGACGTGGAACGAGTCGCAGGGCTCGCCCATGCGACACACCATGTCGCCGCGCTCGGCGCGCCGCAGGTGGCAGCCCTCGGCCAGGCGCGCGAGTTCGGCCGGCGCCAGATCGCTGAACAGCGGCAGCACGGCGAGGAAGCGCGGAACGTCGAAATGGCGGGTGTCGAGCATGTCGGGTCTCCTGTGGGCGCGTCAGCGAGGGACCACGAAGGTGGAGCGTTCCTGTGCCAGGATTTTCGGCTGGCCCGGCACCGAGAGTTCGAGCGTGACCGGATGGGCGCCGCTGCCGAGCGCGATCGCCTGTGCTGCCGGCAGGGCCAGCCGCACCGTGAACGGGCGCACCTCGCCGGGGCCAAGATCGAGGCTCGCGCCGGCGTCGATCTCGAGCGCCGGCAGGCCGCCCGCCCGCAGCGCATAGCGGGCCGACTGTTCGGCACGGCTGCGCAACTGTAACCGGTACACGTTCTCGACGCGGCCGTCGTCGGCGACGCGCGCCAGCACGCCGCGATCGCGCACCACGTCCATCGCCACCGGCGCGCGCAGCGCGAGCGTGACGACGAAGGCGCCTGTCGCGGCCACCAGCAAGCTGCCGTAGGCGAGCACGCGCGGACGCAGCAGCCGGCGCAGCGTCTGCGCGCGGCTCCAGCCCCTGGCCACGGCGTTGGCGGTGGCGTAGCGGATCAAGCCGCGCGCGTAGCCCACGCGGTCCATCACCTGGTCGCACACGTCGATGCAGGCGGCGCAGCCGATGCACTCGTTCTGCAGGCCCTGGCGGATGTCGATGCCGGTCGGACAGACCTGCACGCACAACCTGCAGTCGACGCACGAACCCAGGCCGAGCGCCGCCGGATCGACGTTGCGCGCGCGCGCGCCGCGCGGCTCGCCGCGCACGTTGTCGTAGGCAATGACGAGCGAGTCGGCGTCGATCATCGTGCTCTGCAGCCGCGCGTAGGGGCACATGTACTTGCACACCTGCTCACGCATCCAGCCGGCGTTGCCATACGTGGCGGCGCCGTAGAACAGCACCCAGAACGTGGGCCAGGGCGTGAGCGCCAGCGCCAGCGTCTGCGCCGCGAGCTCGCGGATCGGGACGAAGTAGCCGACGAAGGTGAAGCCGGTGTAGAGGGCCACCGCGGCCCACAGCAGGTGCTTGCTACCCTTGCGCGCCAGCTTGCGCGCGCCAACGGGCGCCGCGTCGAGACGGATGCGCGCGTTGCGGTCCCCCTCGGTGTGGCGTTCGATCCACAGGAACAGCTCGGTGTAGACGGTCTGCGGGCACGAGTAGCCGCACCACAGCCGGCCGGCCACCGCGGTGAAGAAGAACAGCGTCATGGCCGCGATCACCAGCAAGGCCGCCAGGAACACCAGATCCTGCGGCTGCAGCACGAGGCCGAAGACATAGAAGCGCGGCACGTCGAGGTCGAACAGGACGGCCTGTCGACCGTTCCAGCCGAGCCAGGGCACGCCATAGAAGACGAGTTGCGTCAGCCACACCGTCGCCCAGCGCAGCCGGGTGAAGCGGCCGTGCACCGAACGCGGATAGATCTTCTCGCGCTTCTCGTACATCGAGACGGTGCGCGCCTCGTCGCCGGCGGACCGGGCCGTCGTCGCACGCGCCTTCATCGAGGTCACGGGCGCCGCACCGGATGCGCCAGCCGGCGCCGTGCGGGGCCCGCGAACGGCATCGTGCGCATCGGCAGCGTCAAAAAGCATATACGCGAGGCATCTTACCCGCACGCGCCGGCGCAGCCGGTGGCGGCGCGCCCGTAGGGACCGTACGGCCCGTACGGCCCCGACTCAAGCGGCGCTGCGCAGCACGAGCGCGGGGTGGCGCGCAGTGAGTACGGCCAGCCTGGCCGCGTCGGGCCAGGTGACGCTAGGCCGTCGGTCGTCGCCGCTCGCCCGGCAGGCCTGCAGCGCATGGCGCGCGACGCCGCGCGACGCGAGCAACGCGACGGTGCGCTCGAGCGCAGCGTCGGAGAGCAGGCTCGCGTGCACCGTCGTGCGGCACTCGTGATCCACGCCGCACGCCAGCAGCGCATCGAGGCTCGCGCTCACCGCAGCGGCCGCGCCGCGCACGCCGCTCAGGCGGTCGTGCAGCGCCGCGTCGTCCAGCGGTGCCTTGACGTCGAGACCGACCCAGTCGACCAGCGGCAGCACCGCCTGCAGCCGGCGCGGCGACATGCCCGCGGTGTGCAGCCCGATGCGATAGCCGAGCGCGCGCGCCTCGCGCATCGCCGCCGGCAAGGCCGGGTCGAGCGTCGGCTCGCCGCCGCTGAAGACGAGCGCGTCGAGCACGCGCGCACGGCGCTCCAGCCACGGCCGCAGTGCAGCCCACGGCATCGGTGCATCGACGCCATCACCGGCCGCCGCCTGCAGGTGCGGGTTGTGGCAGTACGGGCAGCGCCAGGCGCAGCCCTGCACGAACACGACCGCCGCCAGGGCGCCGGGATAGTCGATGGTCGTGAACGGCTGCAGGCCGCCGACGGCGAGAGCGTCGGCGGCGTCAGCGCCGACAACCGCCGCGCGCACGCTCAAGCCGTTGCGCGTGCCAGGCCGGCGCTGCGTTCCTCGAAGTGACGCCGCTCGGCAAACTCGCCCTTCTTGCCGGTGTTGAACGAGGCCACCGGGCGGTGGTAGCCCATGACGCGCGTCCAGACCTCGCAGCGCTGGCGCTCGTCGTCGGTCAGCCGCACCTCGGCGCGCGAGAGGGTGGATGCGGACCGGGTCGTGACGGTACTCATGTTCGGTGCTCCTCGTGGGGTCGGTTCGGGGTTCGCGGATCGGATCGGAACGATCGGGCCGGCGTCAGGCAACGGCCAGGCGCCGACGCTTCTCGGCCAGCCGTTCCTCGTCGCACTTCGGGCAGAAATCGTGGCGTCCGGCCAGGTAGCCGTGCGTCGGACAGATCGAGAAGGTCGGCGTCACCGTCACGTACGGCAGCCGGTAGTTCGTGAGCGCGCGCCGCACCAGCTCGCGACAGGCCTCGGCGCTGGACAGCGGCTCGCTCATGTACAGGTGCAGCACGGTGCCGCCGGTGTACTTGCGCTGCAGCTCGTCTTGCATCTCCAGCGCCTCGAACGGGTCGTCGGTGTAACCCACCGGCAACTGGCTGGAGTTGGTGTAGTAGGGCTGCTCAGGCGTGCCCGCCTGCAGGATGCCGGGGTAGCGCTTGGCGTCTTCCTTGGCAAAACGGTAGGTCGTGCCCTCGGCGGGCGTGGCTTCCAGGTTGTACATGTGGCCGGTCTGGTCCTGGAATTCGAGCATGCGGGCGCGCACGTGGTCGAGCAGGCGGATGGCAAAGGCATGGCCCCACTCGGTGCTGATGTCCTCGCGGTCCTGCGTGAAGTTGCGGATCATCTCGTTGATGCCGTTCACGCCCAGCGTGGAGAAGTGGTTGCGCAGCGTGCCCAGATAGCGCTTGGTGTACGGGAACAGGCCGTTGTCCATGTGGCGCTGGATCACTTTGCGCTTGATCTCCAGGCTTTGCTTGCCCAGCTGGAGCAATCGGTCCAGCGCGGCCAGCAGGCCCGCCTCATCGCCACGGTGCAGGTGGCCCAGGCGCGCGCAGTTGACCGTCACCACGCCCAGCGAGCCGGTCTGCTCGGCCGAGCCGAACAGGCCGTTGCCGCGCTTGAGCAGCTCGCGCAGATCCAGCTGCAGGCGGCAGCACATGGAGCGGATCATGTTGGGCTTGAGCTCGGAATTGAGGAAGTTCTGGAAGTACGGCAGCCCGTACTTGGCCGTCATGGTGAACAACAACTCGGCGTTGGGGCTGTCCCAGTCGAAGTCGGTGGTCATGTTGTAGGTCGGGATCGGGAA
>JAGWTJ010000216.1 GCA_028869005.1 Burkholderiales bacterium
ACGGCCGCGCGCTGCTGCCCAAGGCGGCGGCGCTGCTCGATCGCGCGCTCGAGCTCGAGCACCTGTTCAGCCGCGGCGGCTCGGCGCCGCTGCATCTGGCGGCCAGCCTGACGATCGGCGAGTACCTGCTGCCGGCGCTGCTGGCGCGCTGGAAGCTGGCGCACCCGGCACAGCCGGTGCAGCTGATGATCGGCAACACGCGCGAGGTGATCGAGGCCGTGGCCGCGCTCGACGCCGACGTCGGCTTCATCGAGGGCACGCAGACGCACCCGCGGCTCGTCGTGCGGCCGTGGCTGAGCGACGAGCTGGTGGTCTTCGCCGCCGCCGACCACCCGCTCGCCGGCCGGCCGGTCGCGCTGCGCGAGTTGCGCGCCGCCGGCTGGGCGCTGCGCGAGCCGGGATCGGGCACGCGCGAAGCGGCCGAGGCCTGGCTGCTCGAGCGCGTCGGCTCGCTCGAGGTCGAGTTCGAGCTCAGCAGCCCGGAGGCGATCAAGCGTCTGGTCGCCGCCGGCGCGGCGCTCGGCTGCCTGGCGCGCGAAGTCGTCGCGCAGGAGCTCGCGCGAGGCACGCTGGTCGAGTTGCGCACGACCCTGCCGCGCGCCGTGCGGCGCCTGTCGATGGTGCTGCACCGCGACAAGCACATCGGCCGCGACACGGCCGAGTTCATCCGCCACTGCAGCCAGTTGCGCACGGCGAGCCGAGGCCAGGCCATGCTGCCGGCGCGGCCGTCGCGCGCGCGGCGCTGAGCGTGCGAAGCACGCTTTCGCCGCCCGCCCCCACGACCTCTGCGGCGATCGCTGCGCGAGCGGCGCCTGCGGTGCAGAATTGCGGACGGCCGGACCCGCGTGCCGCTGTGCGTCAGGCCGCCAACTCCGCGTCGCTCGCGCAGCCGGCTGCGCACGCGAGTGCACCCCGATCGAGAGGCCCGTGACCGAGTTCTCCCCGCCCAGACCAAGCGAAATCGACCTCGGCAAGCCGGCCGCGGTGATGCCGTCCGGCCTGTTGGCGCAGATCACGGCCGGCCTCGCTTCGGGCAACGACCTGCACGAGGTGCTGGTGCGCTTTCTGCCGCCGGTGGTCCAGCTCGCGGGCGCCGTCGCCGGCGCGGTGCGCGTGCTCGACGACGCCGGCCAGCGCATGCATCTGGTGGCCAGCCAGGGCCTGCCGGCGCCGGTGCTCGAAGCCGAGCGCGCCGTGGAGGGCGATTGCGGCGCCTGCGGCTCGGCGCTGCAGGCACGCCGGCCGGCCTGGGGCCACGACCTGAGCGCCTGCGCGCGGCGCAGCGCCGGCGCCTACTTCGGCAGCGGCTGCCGGCGCATCCTGGCCGTGCCGCTGTCGCATCGCGGGCGCCTGCTCGGCATCTACAACCTCTTCTACGGCGACACCTCCGAGCCGCCGCCACAGGTGCTGGCGCTGCTCGAATCGGTGGGCGCACTGCTCGGCCTCGCGCTCGAGAACGCGCGCCTCGAGCGCGCCAACCTGCGCGCCGCGCTGGCCGACGAGCGACAGGCCATCGCCGCCGACGTGCACGACTCGATCGGCCAGTCGCTGGCCTACGTCAAGATGCGGCTGCCGCTGCTGCAGGACGCCATCCGCGGCTGCGACCAGGCCGGCGCCGAGGGCTACTTCGACGACGTGCGCGGCGCGGTGCGCGAGGCGCATGCCAGCCTGCGCTCGCTGCTCACGCACATGCGCGCGCCGATGCCGCCGCTCGGGCTCGCGCGCGCGCTGGCCGCCAGCGCCGAGGCCTTCCGTGCGCGCGGCGGCGCCACGCTCGAGATGGTGCACATGCTGGCCGAGCTCGAGCTCACCCCGACGCAGGAGGAGCAGGTGTACCGCATCGTGCAGGAGGCGCTGGGCAACATCGCGCGCCACGCGCGCGCGCGCCACGCCTGGGTGCACGTCGAGCGCGACGGCGACACGCTCGAAGTGCGCGTCGAGGACGACGGCAGCGGCCTGCCCGCGCGCGCCGACGACGAGGGCTCGCACTACGGCTTGTCGATCATGCACGAGCGCGCCCGCCGGCTCGGCGGCACGCTCGAGCTGGGGCCGCGCTCCGGCAGCGGCACGCGCGTGCGGCTGCGCTTTCCGCTGGCGCCCGGCGAGCACTCCGGGTACGCGGCACAGGCCGAACACAGCGCTGCGGTCCCAGTGCAAGCCGGAGCCGCCGCATGAATCCCGCCGCCTCGCTGCCGGGCGCCCCGGCCGGCCTCGTCGCAGGTGCTGCGGCCCCGACCCCGGCGCCGCGCCTCGTGCTGGTCGACGACCACTCGCTGTGCCGCACCGGCCTGACCGACCTGCTGCGCCAGCGCGCCGGCATGGACGTGGTGGCGGCGCTGTCGGAGCCCGAGCAGGTGATCGCCGCGCTGCGCGACAAGCGCCCCGACCTGCTGGTGCTCGATCTGCGCATGCCGGCGATGGACGGCCTGACGCTGCTGCAACGCATCCGCGCCGAGGGCCTCGATACGCCGACCGTGATCCTGACGATGAGCGACTCCGAGGCCGACCTCGCCGCCGCGCTGCGCGCCGGCGTGCGCGGCTACCTGCTCAAGGACATGGAGCCCGAGGACGTGATCGCCGCCATCGGCAACGCCGCGCGCGGCGAGCTCGTGGTGGCGCCGGCGATGACGCTCAAGCTCGCGCAACTGCTGCAGTCCGGCCCGGGCGGACGCAACCGCAACGACCTGATGGCGTCGCTCACCGAGCGCGAGCGCCAGATCCTCGACCACCTCGCGCGCGGCGAGAGCAACAAGACCATCGCGCGCGCACTCGACATCAGCCACGACACGGTCAAGCTGCACGTGCGCCACATCCTGGCCAAGCTCAACCTGAGCTCGCGCGTCGAGGCCGCGGTCTTCGCGGTCGAGGCGCGCGTCACGGGCGCACGCTAGAAGCGGAACTCGCGCCCGCCACGCATCAGCTCGGCGCGACGTCCGCGCGCACGCTCTCGGCGCTGCCGGACCACGCCAGTTCGTCGCGCAGGCGCACGACCTCGCCGACGATGGTCAGGCACGGCGCGCCGAGTCCGGCCTCGGCCACGCGCGCCGGCAGCGTGGAAAGCGTGCCGACCACCACGCGCTGGGCGGCCAGCGTGCCGCTGCCGATCACCGCGGCCGGCCAGTCGTCGCCCAGGCCGTGCGCGGCGAGCTGCGTGCAGATCGTCGGCAGGCCCGCCAGGCCCATGTAGATCACCACCGTCTGGCGCGGCCGCGCCAGCGCCGGCCAGTCCAGATCGCAGCTGCCGTCCTTCAGGTGCCCGGTGACGAAGGTGCAGCTTTGCGCGTAGTCGCGGTGCGTGAGCGGGATGCCGGCGTAGGCGGTGACGCCGCAGGCGGCGGTGATGCCGGGCACCACTTCGAAGCGCACGCCGGCGGCGGCCAGCACCTGCAGCTCCTCGCCGCCGCGCCCGAACACGAACGGGTCGCCGCCCTTCAGGCGCACCACCGTGCGGCCTTCGCGCGCCAGTTCGACCAGCAGCGTGTTGATGCGCGGCTGCGGCACGCTGTGGTGCGCGCGCTCCTTGCCGACGTAGATGCGCTCGGCCTGCGCGCCGATCAGCGCCAGCACGCCGTCACTGACCAGATGGTCGTAGACGACGACATCGGCGCGCTCGAGCAGGCGCGCCGCACGCAGCGTCAGCAGTTCGGGGTCGCCGGGCCCGGCGCCGACCAGGTGCACCGTGCCGCCGGGGCCGCTGCTGCCGGCGGGATCGACGCGAATGGCCCGCATCATGGCGGCCAGATCGACGAAGGAATTCATCGCCGGTTCCTCCGCTCAGGCGCCGCGCCCGGTACCGCCGGCAGGGTCGGCACGCTCGGCACGCTCGGCGCCGGTCCCCTCATGCGCAGCCTCGCCGCCGCCCTGCGGCATGAAGACGAAGTCGAAGCGGCCGACCTCCAGTTCGACGAAATCGAGCACGGTGGCGGCCAGATGCGGCCGGCTGCGTGCGCCCAGCAGCACGGTCAGCCCCTCGCAGCGCAGCGTCTCGTCGTTCTCGCGTTCGTCGTCGAAGCCCATGCCGTACTCGACGCCGCCGTCGGAGCGTTCGCGTGCGGCGATGCGCAGCGCCATGCCGTCGGCGTCGCTGCGCGCGGCGGCGGCCTGCAGTTCGGCCAGCGCGGCGGGGGTGATGCTGAACATCGTGGGGTCCTCTGCAGCCCGTCAGTGCTCGCCCTTGGTGCGAAGCAGTCCGGCGAGGCGGTTGCCCTGCTTTTGCGGCCCGCCGATCGGGAACAGTTCGTGCAGCGCGTGGTTGCTGCCGCGCTCGGCGTCCCAGACCTTGCTGAAGTGGCGGATCATCACGCGCACCTGCGGCTGCACGCCGTGCTCCTGCCAGTAGTGGCGCAGGAAGCGCAGCACTTCCCAGTGCACCGGCGTGAGTTCGAGCTTCTCCTCGCGTGCCAGCGCCGTGGCGAAGGCTTCCGACCAGTCGTGCAGGTCGAGCAGATAGCCTTCCTTGTCGGTGGGCACGGGTCGACCTTCGACCATCACGGTGCGCACGGGCTTGGGCGGCGACATACGGCAGGGCTCCTCAGGCGGCAAGGGTGGCGGGCCGCGCGCGCTCGACGCGTGCGCCGCGGACGTAATCGACGAAGCGCGGCACCCACGCCGCACCGGCGCCGTGGCGCAGGTGGACGTAGGAGGCCAGCAGGCGGTGCAGCACGACGCCGTCGTGGCGGCCGTCGACGCCGTGGCCGCGCCGCACGCGATAGGCAAAGCGCACGCCGGCGTCGAGGTTCTCCAGGCTCGAATGGTGGAACTCGTGGCCCTGCACGACGCCGCCTTCGCCGCGCGTCCAGGGCATCGCGTCGGTCTCGCGCAGCTCGACGTAGCCGCGGCCGACGGCGCGCGCGTGCAGCACCGCGTCGCCCGGGATCACGCCGACCATCGGCGCCGTGCGGCCCTGCCAGGTGATGCTGCGCGCAAGGTACATCAGGCCGCCGCACTCGGCGTAGGTCGGCAGCCCGCCTTCGATGGCCTGGCGCAGCGCGGCGCGCAGCGGCGCATTGGCCGCCAGCGCGTCGAGGCTGGTCTCGGGGAAGCCGCCGCCGATGACGAGACCGTCGAGCGCCGGCAGCCGCGTGTCGTGCAGCGTGTCGATGAACACCAGTTCGGCGCCCGCGCGTTCGAGCGCCGCGAGGTCGTCGGCGTAATAGAAGCCGAACGCACGGTCGCGTGCGACGCCGATGCGCAGCTCGGCACGGCCGGCGCACGCACGCGACGGCGCCGTCGCGGGGACGGCGAGCGGCGCGGCATCGGCAGCGACCTCGCGCACGCGGGCCAGATCGACCTGCGCCGCGACGATGCGACCGATCGCGTGCACTTGCGCCTGCGCCGCATCGACCTCGGCGCAGGGCACCAGGCCGAGGTGGCGCTCGCCCAGTGCCAGCCGCTCGTCGTCGGCGATGGCGCCGAGCACCGGCAGCTCGGTGTAGCGCTCGATCGCGGCGCGCAGCTTGGCCTCGTGGCGTGCGCCGCCGACGCGGTTGAGCACCACGCCACCGATGCACACGGCGCGGTCGAAGGCCTGCAGGCCGAGCACGAGCGCCGCGACGCCGCGCGTCATGCCGCGCGCATCGAGCACCAACAGCACCGGCGCGCCGAGCAGACGGGCGAGCGCCGCGTTGCTGTCGCTACCGTCCAGCGCCAGCCCGTCGTGCAGGCCCATGTTGCCTTCGACGAGCGCGAGGTCGGCGTCTGCGGCCAGGCGCGCGAAGGCCGACCGCAGCGCTTCGGGACGCTCGAGATGCGGGTCGAGATTGCGACAGGGCCGGCGCGCGGCCAGCGCGAGCCACATCGGATCGATGTAGTCGGGGCCCTTCTTGAACGGCTGCACCACGCTGCCTTCGGCCGCGAGCGCTGCAACCAGACCGAGCGCGACCGTCGTCTTGCCCGACGATCGG
>JAGWTJ010000217.1 GCA_028869005.1 Burkholderiales bacterium
CACCGTGAACACAAGCTGGGCCTGGCGCGCGCGCGCAGGGTGGCCCGGGACTGGTCCGAGCATGTCGAGCGCAAGTTCGACATGGAGTACACGGTGGCCCAGGGCCGCACGAGCGACACCGTCGAGTTCACGTGCAGCGGCGTCGAGGGCCGCCTGATCGTCGCGGCCGATCACTTCGACCTCGAGGCCCGGCTCGGCGTGCTGCTCGGCATCTTTGCCGGCACCATCGAGTCCGAGATCGAAAAGGAGCTCGACCGCCTGCTCGCCGAATGCGGCGAGGCCGGGCCAGGCGCGACAAAGGCGGCGACCCGGGCCGCCGCCGCGGCTACCGGCAGCGTGGCCGGCGGCGGTCGCACTGCGGCTCAGCCCGCAGGCGCCGGCGCGGCGAAATCCGCGGCCAAGAGTGGTGGCAAGCGCTGACGCGGTCGGCCAGGCCGCGGGCGGCGCGCCGGCGCTGCCCGCAGAGGACGCGTTGCGCCGCGAACTGCACGACGAGGTGCACGCGCGGCCCGCCGCGCGCATCCGGCTGCCGGCGCGGGTGCTGCACGTGGCCGTGCTCAACGAGGGCGTGTCACCCGAAGACGAGGCGCGCCACATCGCCGCGCTGCCGCACGCGCCGGCTGTCGACGCGGCGGCGCAGCACGGCGCCTACCTGCAGCTGCGACTGCACGGCGCGCTGCTGCGGCGCGAGCGGCACAGCGAATTCACGCGTTACACGCTGATCGCGGCGCCGCCCGGTGCCGGGCCCGGCACCGATGCCGTCGATGTGCCGCCGGCCTGGTGGCGCGCCATTCCGGGCCGCCTCGTCGCCGCCATCGAACTCGATCTAGCGCAGGGCGAGCTCGCCGATGCGCAGGCGGCGCTCGCCGAGCTGCGCCGGGGCTTCGGCGCCGAGGAGGTCGTGGCCTCGCTGCTGGGTGACGGCTACGCGCTGGCGGTGACGGACTTTCGCGTGCAGGCCGACGGCTTCGAGCGCATCGCGGTGCGTTGCGCCGGCGGCACCACCGCGACGCGTGCCGGGCGCATCGTGCAGCGGCTGCTCGAACTCGAGAGCTACCGCCTGATGGCGCTGCGCGGGCTGCCGGCCGCCAAGGCGCTGGCCGGCACGCTGCGCGAGGCCGAGGCCGAGCTGGTCGACATCACCGCGCGCACCGTCGACCGCGACAGCGCCGACGCCGATCTGCTGCGACGCCTGACGGCACTGGCCGCGCGCATCGAACAGGCAACGGCGGCCAACGGCTATCGCTTCTCGGCCACCGCGGCCTATCACGCCATCGTGCAGCAGCGCAGCGCGGAGTTGCGCGAACGCGCCGTGCCCGGCACGCAGGCGCTGGGCGTGTTCATGCAGCGGCGGCTGACGCCGGCGATGGCCACCGTGGCCTCGACCGCCGAGCGGCTGGCAGCGTTGTCGCTGCGCATCGAGCGCGCCGGCGCGCTGCTGCGCACGCGCGTGGACATCGCCACCGAGGTACAGAACCAGCAGCTGCTGGCCCGGCTCACGCGGGGCCAGGAGTTGCAGCTGCGGCTGCAGAGCACCGTCGAGGGCCTGTCGATCGCGGCCATCTCGTACTACGTCGTGAGTCTCGTGCTGTACGGCGCCAAGGCGGCCAAGGCAGCCGGGCTGCCGCTCGAGCCCGAGCTGGTGGCGGGCGCGGCTATCCCGCTCGTGCTGTGGGGCGTGTGGCGTCTGGTGCGCCGCATCCACGAGAGGCTGCACGCCCCGGTGTGAGGTGCGCGCCGAGGGCTGGCCGGCGCCGCTATCGGCGCGTGCGCCTACTTCAGGCTCTCGATGAGGTCGACATACTCCTGCATCGCCTCGTCCTTGCCCTTGCCCTTGACGGCCGCCCAGGCGTCGTACTTGGCGCGGCCGACCAGGTCGGTGAAGCCGGGGCGCTTGCCCTCGACGTCGCCCTCGGTGGCCTGCTTGTACAGCGAATAGATCTTGAGCAGCGTCATGTTGTCGGGCTTCTCGGGCAATTGCTTGCTCTCGGTGACGGCCTTGTCGAAGGCGGCTTTCAGCTTGGCCATGGGCGTGCTCCTCGGGCGCGGGTGGGCTTGGGTGAGAATCGGATCTTGACGGCAGCGCCCATGTTACCCAGCATCGCGGCGCCAGCCCCGAAGACCCCGAAGCACGAGCCCGCCCGAGGAGGAAAGCGATGACCACCGAGCGCATGTCCCGCGTCGACACGTCGTGGCTGCGCATGGACAACGACGTCAACCTGATGGTCATCGTCGGCGTCTGGATGCTGGCGCGCAAGGTGCCGCTGGCCGCCGTGCGCAAGCGTCTTGCCGAGCGGCTGCTGAAATACGATCGCTTTCGGCAGAAGGTGGTGGTCGACGCGCTCGGCGCGAGCTGGGTCGACGACGACGACTTCGACATCACGCGCCACGTCAAGTCGGCGCGGCTCGAACGCCGTCGCGGGCAAAGCGAGCGCGCCGCGCTGCAGGAGCTGTGCGGCAAGCTCGCCGCCACGCCGCTCGATGCGAACCGGCCGTTGTGGCAGTTCGTCCTGATCGAGGACTACGAGGGCGGCAGCGCGCTGCTGGCGCGCATCCACCACTGCATCGGCGACGGCATCGCGCTGATCTCGGTGATGCTCAGCCTCACCGACGGCGGCCGCGACCCGCCGCGGCGGCGCAAGCGCGTGGCTGACGGCGAACACCACGAGGACTGGCTGGCCGACGCCGTGCTCAAGCCGCTCACCGACGTCACCGTCAAGGCGATCGGTATGACCGGCAGCGGTGTCGTCCGCTCGCTCGACGCGCTCGCGCATCCCGGGCAACCGCTGCTCGGCTCGCTCGACCTGCTGCGCTCGGGCGTGCAGATCCTGCAGGACGTGGCCGCGCTGGCGCTGCTGCCCGACGACTCGCGCACCCTGCTCAAGCGCAAGGGCAGCGGCAAGAAGGTCGTCGCCTGGACCGATCCGCTGCCGCTGGACGCGATCAAGATCGTCGGCAAGGCGCTCGGCTGCACCATCAACGATGTGCTGCTGTCGTGCGTGGCCGGCGCCATCGGCGGCTGGCTGGGCGCGCAGGGCGACGACCCGGCGGGCAAGGAGATCCGCGCCATGGTGCCGGTGAACCTGCGCCCGCTCGACGAGGCGTGGAAGCTGGGCAACCGCTTCGGCCTGGCGCCGCTGGTGCTGCCGATCGGCATCGCCAACCCGGTCGAGCGCTTGTATGCGGTGCGCCGGCGCATGGGCGAGTTGAAGGGCAGCTACCAGCCGCTGCTCGCCTTCGCGGTGCTGGCGATGACGGGCCTGTTCATCAAGCCGGTGCAGGACGCCGTGCTCGGCATGTTCTCGCACAAGACGACGGCGGTGATGACCAACGTGCCCGGACCCAGGGAAGCGCTCGAGCTCTGCGGCAGCACGCTGCGCCAGACCGTGTTCTGGGTGCCGGCGTCGGGCGACATCGGCGTGCACGTGAGCATCCTCAGCTACGCCGGCGGCGTGCAGTTCGCGCTCATGACCGACGAGGAGCTGTGCGCCGAGCCCGAGCACATCATCGAACGCTTCCAGCCCGAGTTCGAGAAGCTGCTGCTGGTGGCGATGATGCTGCCGTGGCCGGGCCAGGACGCTTGACGACACCGAACGAGCCGACCCGACCCGACCGCCACCGAACCGAAGCCAGGAGGGACCGCCCCATGACCGTGACCGTCGACATCGACCTCGGCTACGAATTCGCCGTCAAGGCGCCCATCGACAAGGTGTTCGACGTGCTGGCCGACGTGCCGCTCTCGGTCAGCCACTTCCCGAAGGTCGACAAGCTCGTCGACCTCGGCGACGGCGCCTACCGCTGGGAGATGCAGAAGGTGGGCACGGCGCAGGTCGGCATTCAGACCGTCTACGCTTGCAAGTACGCGAGCGACCGCAAGAAGGGCAGCGTGGTCTGGACGCCGGTCAAGGGTGTGGGCAACGCGCAGATCCAGGGCAGCTGGAAGCTCACCGACAAGAAGGGCGCGACGAACATAGTCTTCAAGACCTCCGGCAAGGTCGACGTGCCGATGCCCGCGCTGATGAAGGTGATCGTCGTGCCGGTGGTCAACGGCGAGTTCGAGAAGCTGGTCGAGAAGTACATCGACAACCTGATCGGGAAATTCGGCGGCGAGGCGTGACGAGCGCGGCGCCCGAGGCCTGGCGCGTGGGGGCTAGCCGCTCGGTGCGCCTTCGGTGCGAACATCTGGCGCCATGAAGCACCCCACCGCAGCCGCGCCCGCCAGGCGACGCCGCAACGGCGTCCGTTCGCGCCACTATCGCCCGGGCTCGGCGCCGGGGTCGCTGCAGGCCGCAACGAGCGACGGCGCGGCCGCGGCGCCGCCGGCGCGCGTCTCGTTCATGTCCTACCGGGAGCAAGGCGCCGTCGAGGAGCTGCGCGACGCTGCGCTGGCCGATTGCAAGGCGCCGGCAGCCGATGCCGTCGGCGTGACCTGGCTGCATCTGCAAGGCCGGCCGACGGCCGAGCAGCTGCAGGCGCTCGGCCGCGCCTTCGGTCTGCACCCGCTGGCGCTCGAGGACGTGTTCCATCGCGAAGCGCGCGCCAAGGTCGAGGCCTTCGATGCGCAGCAGTTCGTCGTGCTCAACCGCATCCATCGCGATGCGGCGGGCGACTTCCGCACCGACCCGGTGAGCTTCTTCCTCGGCCGCCACTACGTCGTCAGCATCGACCAGGGAGCCAGCGATCTTTTCGAGCCGGTGCGCGAGCGCATCCGCGGCGAGGGCAAGCTGTGCAAGTACGACGCCGACTTCCTGCTGTACACGCTGCTCGACGCGGTCGTCGACAGCGCGTTCGCGCTGCTCGAGGATCTGGGCGATCGGCTCGAAGGGCTGGAAGACGAGATCCTCGACGATCCGAGCCGCGCGGCGCGCAACCGCATCCACTACATCAAGCGCGAACTGGTCGTCATGCGCCGCGCCTGGTGGCCGCAGCGCGAGGTCATCGCGACGCTGATGCGTGACGAGGGGAAGCTGCTCGCCGACCACACCCATCTGTACCTGCGCGACTGCTACGACCACTGCGTGATCGTCATCGACTTCGTCGAGACCTACCGCGAGATGGCGTCCGGCCTGCTCGACACCTATCTGTCGGCAGTGAGCCAGCGCATGAACGACATCATGAAGGCGCTGACCATCGTCGCCACCATCTTCCTGCCGCTGACCTTCATCACCAGCCTGTACGGCATGAACTTCGACACCTCGAGTCCGTGGAACCTGCCGGAGCTGCATTGGCGCTTCGGCTACCTCTACGCGCTCGGCGTGATGCTGGCGATCGCCGTCGGCATGACCGTGTACTTCCGGCGCAGGCGCTGGTTCTGAGCCTGCGCGACGGCGGTTCGCGATCGCGCGCGTAGACTCGGCGCCATGTTGACGCCCGAAGACTTCAACGTGCGCGGCGTCGGCCGCCTGCCGGGACATCTCGGCCTGCGCGTCACCCACGTCGGCGACAAGGAGTTGCGCTGCGAGATCCGCATCGAGCCGCATCACCTGGCGCCCAACGGCTACCTGCACGCCGGAACCATCGTCACGCTGGCCGACACGGCAGCAGGCTACGGCTGCGTCGCGCACCTGCCCGAAGGCGCCGGCGGGTTCACCACCATCGAGCTGAAATCCAACCATCTCGGCACGGCGCTCGAAGGCACCCTCGAGTGCGTGGCGAGCGCGGCGCACCTGGGCCGCACGACGCAGGTCTGGGATGCCGTCGTCAGGCACCGGGAGTCGGGCCGGACGCTGGCGTTGTTCAGGTGCACGCAGATGGTGCTGGCTGCCAGGCCCGACACCTGAGCGCGCGACGCCGAACGCCGGCGTGCGCGGCCGCCAGCCGCGCCGTCAGCCGTGCCG
>JAGWTJ010000218.1 GCA_028869005.1 Burkholderiales bacterium
GCGCGGGCCGTGCTGCGGCGAGTGCAGCGAGTGCGGCGGGGCACCCACCGTCTGAGCCGCGTCACCCAGCGCGTCATCTCGAGGGCCCGTTCGCCCTCGTTGCGCGCACCGATTGCACGCCGGCGCTGCACGGGCGCGCCCGAGGGTGCGTGCTATCGTTCCCCGCGCAGGTCGCACGCGCGTGGCGTGCGAGGAGGATTCGAAGCATGGCGTACGAAATCGATCTGTCGGGCCGCGTGGCCTTCGTCACCGGCGCCTCGAGCGGGCTGGGCACGCAGTTCGCCCATGTGCTGGCCCGGGCCGGCGCCGGTGTCGTGCTCGCCGCGCGCCGCGTCGAGCGGCTCAAGTCGCTGCGCGCCGAGATCGAGGCCGAAGGCGGTGACGCGCACTTCGTGACGCTCGACGTCACCGATCCGGCGAGCGTGCGTGCCGCGGTGGCGCACGCCGAGACCGAGATGGGCGCCATCGACATCCTGGTCAACAACTCCGGTGTGGCCTCGACGCAGAGGCTGGTCGACGTCACGCCCGACGTCTACGACCACGTGATGGACACCAACACGCGCGGCGCCTTCTTCGTCGCGCAGGAGGTGGCCAAGCGCATGATCGCGCGCAGCAAGGGCGAAGCGCCGGGCACCTTCACCGGCGGGCGCATTGTCAACGTCGCGTCGATGGCGGGGCTCGGCGTCGCGCCCGGCATCGGCGTGTACGCGATGAGCAAGGCCGCCGTGGTGCACATGACGCGCGCCATGGCGCTCGAGTGGGGGCGCTACGGCATCAACGTCAACGCGCTGTGCCCGGGCTACATCGACACCGAGCTCAACCACCAAGTCTGGCAGACCGAGGCCGGCCAACGCATGGTGCAGGGTTTCCCGCGCAAGCGCGTGGGCACGCCGGCCGACCTCGACGTCGTGCTGATGATGCTGTGCGCCAACGAAAGCCGCTTCGTCAACGGCGCGGTGATCTCGGCCAACGACGGTCAGCAGATCTGAGCCAGCGCGGGCGCGACGGCGATGCGGCTGCTGACCCCGCTCGAGGCGCGCGTGCTCGGCGTGCTGGTGGAAAAGCAAGCCACCGTGCCCGACACCTATCCGCTGAGCCTCAACGCGCTGGTCGTCGGCTGCAACCAGAAGACGGCGCGCGATCCGGTCATCGAGGCCAGCGACGCCGACGCGGCGACGGCGCTCGACGGCCTGAAGGCGCTCGCGCTCGTGTTCGAGTCGAGCGGCGGGCGCGTCGTCCGCTACGAGCACAACATGGCGCGCGCACTGCAGGTGCCGGGTGCGGCGGTGGCGCTGCTCGCCGCGCTGATGCTGCGCGGGCCGCAGACGGCGGCCGAGTTGCGCCTGAACTGCGAGCGGCTGCACCGCTTTGCCGACATCTCGTCGGTCGAAGGCTTTCTCGACGAGCTGGCCGCGCGCACGCCGCCCTACGCGCTGCGCCTGGCGCGCGCTGCCGGCGAGCGCGAGGCGCGCTGGGCCCACCTGCTGTGCGGCGAGCCGGCGGCGCCCGCGTCGCGCACGGCCCATGCGGGCAGCGCGGGCGGCGCATCGACGACGGCCGACGTGAGTGCCGGCGAGCTCGCCGCACTCAAGAACGAGCAGACGCGGCTGGCGGCCGAACTGGACGAGCTCAAGTCGCTCGTGCAGCGCCTGGCGCGAGAACTGGGCGTCACCTGACAGGCTGTTGAAACGGCCTGCTAACGCGGCATCGCCGCCCCGAACGAGGACCGGACGACGTGCGTTTCCATTTGCCCGACGACAAGAAGCTCGCGCACGAGATGGTCATCCCCATCCGCTGGGGCGACATGGACGTGATGGGCCACGTCAACAACACCGTGTACTTCCGCTACTTCGAGATCGTGCGGCTGGACTGGGTCTTCAAGCTCGGCGGTTATTCGGGCGGCGCGACTCAGGGCCCGGTCATCGTCAACGCCTTCTGCAACTTCCTCGGGCAGCTCGAGTTCCCGGGCGACATCCTGGTGAAGTTCTACGTCGCCAAGCCGGGCCGCAGCAGCTTCGACACCTTCGTCACGATCGAGCGCACCGATCAGCCCGGCGTGATCTGGGCCGAAGGGGGCGCCAAGATGGTGTGGACCGATTACACAACACGCAAGTCGATTGCGCTGCCCGAGTGGCTGCGCGAGCAGATCGGCCACTGATCGACAGCTGATCCGTCGCTGGCCGCCCGCCGTGCGGCGTTGCGCCTGCGCGGCTTCCGGCACCTGGGCGTGTTGCGCGCCACGATGAGGGTGATGCGGCTGTCGATCCGGGATGGGTTCGCATTCGTAGTACGCTCGTGCTCGGCGAGCCCGGCGCCGGACCGGCGCGCGCGACCAGCAGAGACCCACCGATGCGCAAGATCTATCCCAGTGCCGCCGCCGCCCTTGAAGGCATCGTGCGCGACGGCCAGTTGCTCGCCGTCGGCGGCTTCGGCCTGTGCGGCATTCCCGAAGCGCTGATCGACGCACTGCGCGCGAGCGGCGCCAAGAACCTCACCGTCGTCAGCAACAACGCGGGCGTCGACGGCTTCGGCCTGGGCAAGCTGCTCGAGACGCGGCAGATCAAGAAGATGATCTCGAGCTACGTCGGCGAGAACAAGGAGTTCGAGCGCCAGTTCCTGGCCGGCGAACTCGAGCTCGAATTTACGCCGCAGGGCACGCTGGCCGAGAAGCTGCGTGCCGGCGGCGCCGGCATCCCGGCCTTCTTCACGCGGACCGGCGTCGGCACGATCGTCGCCGAAGGCAAGGAGACGCGCGCGTTCGACGGCCGGACCTACGTCATGGAGCGCAGCCTCGTGCCCGATGTCGCCCTAGCCAAGGCCTGGAAGGCCGACGAGAGCGGCAACCTCGTGTTCCGCCGCACCGCGCGCAACTTCAACCCGGCGGTGATCATGGCTGGCCGCATCGCCGTCGTCGAGGTCGAGGAGATCGTGGCCACCGGCACCTTCGACCCCGACGCCGTGCACCTGCCCGGTATCTACGTCCATCGGCTGGTGATCAACGCCAGGCCCGAGAAGCGTATCGAGAAGCGCACCGTGCGCGAGAAGGCCGGCGGCCAGCCGGTCGCCTGAGCGCCGCTCGAACGCAGAGCAAGGAACAAGTCATGGCCTGGACCCAAGACCAGATGGCCGAGCGTGCCGCCAAGGAGCTGCAGGACGGCTTCTACGTCAACCTCGGCATCGGCATCCCCACGCTGGTGGCCAACTACGTGCCCAAGGACATCACCGTCTGGCTGCAGAGCGAGAACGGCATGCTCGGCATCGGGCCCTTTCCCACCGAGGACGAGATCGATGCCGACCTCATCAACGCCGGCAAGCAGACGGTGACCACGATCCCGGGCTCCAGCATCTTCGGCAGCCACGACAGCTTCGCGATGATCCGCGGCGGCAAGGTCAACCTGTCGATCCTCGGCGCCATGCAGGTCAGCGAGAAGGGCGACCTGGCCAACTGGATGATCCCCGGCAAGATGGTCAAGGGCATGGGCGGCGCCATGGACCTGGTGGGCGGCGTCAAGAGCGTGGTCGTGCTGATGGAGCACGTGGCGCGCAAGAAGGACGGCGGCCACGACCTCAAGATCCTCAAGCAGTGCACGCTGCCGCTCACCGGCGTGGCGGTGGTCGACCGCATCATCACCGACCTGTGCGTGCTCGACGTCACGCCGCACGGCCTGAAGGTGGTGGAGCTGGCGCCCGGCATCACGCGCGAAGAGGTACAGGCCAAGACGGGCGTGACGCTGCGGTAGCGGCGCGCGGCTGGCCAATATGCCGGCCGGCCATGCGGCCCTGGAGCGAACAACAGCAGCCCTCGCGACCCCTGGCGCCCGGATGCTACGGACGTCCTTTGTGCGTCGACGCGCAATTCGCGAATCGCGAGCGTCAGGGGGCCAGCACCATCACGATGGCAATCGCTCCAAGGATCGCGGCCAGCAGATCGAGTGGTCCGCTTCGATATCCAGCGGCCCGGATCGAGCGCGCGATCCGGGCAGGAGTGGATGTGAGGAAACCCGCCCGACGCATATCCGCTATCCATCTAGTGAAGTTGACGTTGTACAGAACCAGCAACCCAACGCGCGTCGCCGCAGTACGCGTCGCTGGCATGAAGATCAGGAGCAGGCTGAGCACGACGATGATCAACTCGATGGCGCTGAAGACCCATTCAGACAGCGAATCGGCGTTCACGACGATCTCCGGTTGACGATCCGACGCGTTACTCGAGCCGATCTTCGATCATGCGATTGCGCCGATGGTTCGATCCGGGCGCCGCTGCGCGCGCCGTCGCGTCCGTCGCCGCCTGCGCGGCCGTGGGCTGGCTGCTCGCCGGCTGCGGCGCTGCGCCGCTCATGGCGCCGACGACCGACGCCGAGATGCCCGAGATCGCCACGGGCTACGCGGCCAAGCACGGATGGAAAGCGCGCACGATGGCCGTCGCCGCGGCCAACCCGCTGGCCGCCGAGGCCGGCTATCGCATGCTCGAGGCCGGCGGCAACGCGCTCGACGCAGCGATCGCGGTGCAGATGATGCTCGCGCTGGTCGAGCCGCAGAGCAGCGGCATCGGCGGCGGCGCGCTGCTGCTGCAATGGGACGGCCGCGAACTCACGGCGTGGGACGGGCGCGAGACGGCGCCGGCCGCGGCCGACGCGAGGCTCTTCCTCGCGGCCGACGGCCATCCGATGCCGATGCATGACGCCATGGTCGGCGGCCGCGCCGTCGGCGTGCCGGGCGCGGTGCGCATGCTCGAGGCCGCGCATCGCGCCGGCGGTCGGCTGCCGTGGGCGCGGCTCTTCGAGCCGGCGATAGCGCTCGCCGAGCACGGCTTTCGCGTCAGTCCACGGCTGCACGCGCAGCTAGCGGCCGACACTCGCCTGCCGCAGGACCCCGTTGCGCGGCGCTACTTCTACGCCGGCGACGGCAGCCCATGGCCGGCCGGCCATCTGCTGAAGAACCCGGCGCTCGCCGCGATCCTGCGCGCCATCGCGGCGCGCGGCAGCGACGCGCTGCTCGGTGGCCCGGTGGCGGCCGACATCGTGACGCGAGTGCGCGGGCACGCCGGCAACCCGGGGCGCCTCGCAGCGGCCGACCTGGCCGCCTATCGGGCGCTGCGCCGCGAGCCGATCTGCACCGACTGGCTGACGCGCTGGCGCGTGTGCGGCTTCCCTGCGCCGTCGTCGGGCCACCTGGCGATCATGCAGATCCTCGGCATGATGGAGCGCCGCGCGCCGGTCGTGCCCGCGCTGGTCGCCGGCGTGCCTTCGGCGCAGTGGCTGCATGTCTACACCGAGGCGTCGCGCCTGGCGTTCGCCGATCGCGACCAGTACGTCGCCGACCCCGACTTCGTCGCGCCCCCGCTTGGCCGCTGGCGCTCGCTGCTAGCCGGCGCGTACCTCGCGCAACGCGCGGCGCTGATCGGCGCGACGAGCATGAAGAGCGCGCCGGCGGGACGGCCGGGCGGCGCGCCGCTCGCCTACGCACCGATGCCCGAACAGCCCGAGGCCGGCACCAGCCACGTCAGCGTCGTCGACGCCGAAGGCGGCGCGGTGGCGCTGACGACGACCATCGAAGCGGCGTTCGGCGCGCACCTGATGAGCGACGGAGGCAGCGGCCTGACGGGCGGCTTCCTGCTCAACAGCGAACTCACCGACTTCTCGTTCGTGCCCGCCGACGCGGCCGGCCGACCGGTGGCCAACCGCGTGCAGCCGGGCAAGCGCCCGCGCTCGAGCATGAGCCCGACGCTGGTGTTCGACCGCCGCGACGGCCGCCTGGCGATGACGCTCGGCTCGCCGGGCGGCGGGGCGATCATCCACTTCGTTGCCAAGAC
>JAGWTJ010000219.1 GCA_028869005.1 Burkholderiales bacterium
GGCGCTGCTGGTGGCCGCGGGCGTGGCGCTGGCGGTGCTGCTGCTGCTGCTGTGGCAGCGCGAGCGGCTGACGCTCGAACTGGCCGCGCCGGCGCCGCATGCGGGTGCGCCGCAAGCGGGTGCGCCGAAAGCGGCGGCGGCCGGCGAGGGCACCTTCGACTTCCTTCGCATCCCGGCGGTGTGGATGTGCTTTGCGTTCTTCTTCTTCTACGCCGGCGCGCTGTCGATCGTGCAGACCTTCGGCGCGACGGCGGCGCGCGAACTGCACGGAGTGCCGGCGTCGCTGGCGGCGATGTGCCTGACGATCTACATGGTCTGCGCCGCCGCCGGCATGGTCGCGGGCGGTTTTCTCGCAGTCGATCCGGCGCGCGCCGAGCGCATCGTCGGACTCGGCTTCGGCTTCGCGGCGCTGCTCGCGCTGGGGGTCGCGCTGCTGGCGGTGCCGGCCGGCGCGGTGCCGCTGATCTTCGGCGCGATGGGCTTCGGCGCCGGCATCGCCGGTCCTTCGCGTGACCTGCTCGTCAAGCGCTCGAGCCCGGACAACGCGACCGGGCGCGTGTACGGCGTCGTCTACGCCGGTCTCGACATCGGCCAGGCGGTGGTGCCGGTGGCGGTCGGCCTGCTGATGGACCATCGGCAGTTCGCCGGTGTCTGGCTGGCGCTGGCCGGTCTCCAGGGCGTGCTGATCGCCAGTGCGCTCAACGTGCGGCGCGTGCGGCGCACGGCGCTGGTGGCCGCCTAAGGCCAGACGCCGGCGCGCAGCGCGCCGTGCCGCTACACGCAGCGCCGATGCCGCTCGATGCAGGTGTCGAGCACCTCGCCGCCGTCGCGCTGCCACCAGTCGAGCGCCGAGAAGATCTCGGCCTCGCTGTAGCCGCCGTAGCCCGCGGCCTCGACCAGCGCGCGTGCGGCGCGGATGTCGATCACGCCGTCGCCCATCATGCCGCGGTCGTTCAGCAGGTCGCGCGTCGGCACCAGCCAGTCGCAGACATGGAAGGCGAGCAGGCGTTCGCGGCCGGCACGCGCGATCTGCGCGGCGAGCTTCGGGTCCCACCAGACGTGATAGAGGTCGACCGCGACGCCGAGTGCGCCGCCGCCAGCGGGATCGAGCGCATCGCACAGGTCGAGCGCCTGCTCGAGCGAGTTGATGCAGGCGCGGTCGGCGGCGTACATCGGATGCAGCGGCTCGATGGCGAGCGGCATGCGCCGCGCGCGTGCCTCGTCGAGCAGCCAGGCGATGCCTTCGGCGACCTGCGCGCGCGCGCCTGCGAGATTCTTGTGCACGGGCTTGCCCGCCAGCGCGCCGGGCAGGCCGCCGACCACCAGCACGAGACAGGGCGCACCGAGTTCGCAGGCCTCGTCGAGCGCGCGCCGGTTGTCGTCGCGCATCGCGGCGCCGGCGGTGCCGCCGGCATGGGTGAACATGCCGCCGCGGCAGTAGCCCGAGAGCTCGAGCCCGAGCGCGCGCAACTGGCGTGCGGTGGCCGCGAGGCCGGCGGCCGCCACCTGGTCGCGCCAGGGCGAGACGGCGCGGATGCCGCGCGCCGCGCAGGCGTCGAGGATCTGCGCCAGGCCCCAGGGCTGGCCGCGCTGCATGCGCACGGTGGCGGTGTTGATCGACAGCCAGAGGTGGTCGTTGCTGAAGTCACGCATCGAGGCTCATCCGGTGAGTGCGCCGCGCTGCGCGGGCCTGCGCTGTGCCGCCGTCGCGCACTTCATTCGACGCCATGCAGAGCCAGCAGCGTCTTCATGCGCCGCGTCGCGAGTTCGGGCTGCTCGACCAGTCCGGCCGCATCGGCCAGCCGGAACAGTTCGGCCAGATGCACGAGCGAGCGCGCGCTGTGCTGGCCACCCACCATCGTGAAGTGGCTCTGGTGGCCATTCAGCCAGGCCATGAAGACGACGCCGGTCTTGTAGAAGCGCGTCGGCGCACCGAAGATGTGGCGCGACAGCGGCACCGTCGGCGCGAGGATGGCGTGATAGCGCGCCAGGTCGCCGGCAGCGAGTGCCGCCAGTGCCGCGCTGGCCGCCGGCGCGATGGCGTCGAAGATGCCGAGCAGCGCGTCGCTGGCGCGCTGGTTGGCGTGCGTGCCGACGTCGTCGCCGGCGATCAGCTCGGGGTAGTTGAAGTCGTCGCCCGAGTACATGCGCACGCCCGGCGGCAGGCGGCGGCGCATCGCGATCTCCTTGTCCTTGTCGAGCAGCGAGATCTTGATGCCGTCGACCTTGGCCGCGTGCGCGGCGATCACGCCGAGCGCGGTGTCCATCGCGCGCATCGCGTCGCCGCTGCCCCAGTAGCCGGCGAGCGCCGGGTCGAACATGTCGCCGAGCCAGTGCAGGATGACCGGCTCGCGCGCCTGCGCGAGCAGGCGGTCGTAGACGCGCTCGTAGTCGGCCGCGCCGCGCGCCACGCGCACGAGCGCGCGGCTGGCCATCACGATCAGGCGGCCGCCGAGCTTCTCGATCGCCGCCATCTGCTCCTCGTAGGCCCGGATCACGTCGTCGACGCTGCGCGCAGCCTCGGGTGCGAGGTGGTCGGTGCCGCAGCCGCTGGCCAGCCGCGCGCCCGGCACGTCGCGTGCGGCGGCTATCGAGCGGCCGATCAGCGCGAGCGAAGTCGGCCAGTCGAGCCCCATGCCGCGCTGTGCGGTGTCCATCGCCTCGGCCACGCCGAGCCCCAGGCGCCACAGGCGCAGCCGATAGGCGATGGTGGCGTCCCAGTCGAGCGCGCAGTCGAGCCAGGGGGCTATCGCCGCACGCGGATCGGCCACCACATGCGCCGCCGAGAAGGCGATGCGCGCCGGCGGCGTGCCCGGCGCCGCCGGCGTGAAGCGGCCCCGACCGCGCAGCGTGTAGGGCGCGAGCGTGCCGTCGGCTTGCGGAAGTGAGAGTTGCATTGTCTGTATTCGATCAAGGTCCTTGCGCGGATCCGGCTCTGCCGGGCCGCTGCATGAGCCCCCTCGGGGCGCAGCGACCGGGAGGGAGCGTGGGGCTAGATCGCCAGGGGCGGCACGTCGACCCAGCGCCGCTGCTTCCAGCTCTCGAGCGCCGCCTCGACCAGTTGCACGCCCTTGGCGCCTTCGGCGAGCGTCCACTTGTAGGGCGCGTCCTCGCAGACATGGCGGATGAAGGCCTCCCACTGCAGCTTGAAGCCGTTGTCGTAGCTGTCGGTGTCGGGCACGTCCTGCCACTGCTCGAGGAAGTTCATGGTCTGCTCGACGTCCGGGTTCCACACCGGGCGCGGCGTGGCGACGCGGCTTTGCGCGCGGCAGCGCTGCAGGCCGGCCACCGCCGAGCCGTGCGTGCCGTCGACGTGGAAGGTGACGAGGTCGTCGCGGCGCACGCGCGTGCACCAGGAACTGTTGATCTGCGCCACCACCGGCTCGCCGTCGTGGCCGCGCAGTTGCAGCGTGGCGTAGGCGGCGTCGTCGGCGGTCGCGGCGTACTTGCGGCCACGCTCGTCCCAGCGCTCGGGCACGTGCGTGGCGCCCAGGCAGCTCACCGACTGCACCTCGCCGAACAGGTTGTCGAGCACGTAGCGCCAGTGGCACATCATGTCGAGGATGATGCCGCCGCCGTCTTCGCCACGGTAGTTCCAGCTCGGACGCTGGATCGGCTGCAGGTCGCCCTCGAACACCCAGTAGCCGAACTCGATGCGCACCGAGAGCATGCGGCCGAAGAAGCCGGCGCGGCGCAGCAGATCGAGCTTGCGCAGGCCGGGCAGGAACAGCTTGTCCTGCACCGCGCCGTGCTTGAGGCCGCTGGCCTGGGCCAGGCGCGCGATCTCGAGCGCCTGCGCCAGATCGGTGGCGATCGGCTTCTCGCAGTACACGTGCTTGCCCGCCTGCAGCGCACGCGCCAGCAGCGCCGGCCGCATCTGCGTCGTGCCGGCGTCGAAGAACACGGTGTCGGACGCGTCGGCCAGCGCCGTCTCCAGGCTGGTGCTCCAACGCGTGATGTGATGCGCGCGCGCCAGCGCCTCGAGCTTGGCGCCGTCGCGACCGACCAGCACTGGATCGGGCAGCACGCGGTCGCCGTTCGAAAGCCGCACGCCGCCCTGGTCGCGAATAGCCAGGATCGAGCGCACCAGATGCTGGTTGGTGCCCATGCGTCCGGTGACGCCGTGCATCACGATGCCGAGGGTGCGGATGCTCATGGCGAAAGGCCCGTCGCGGCGGAACGACGGGTGCGGTGAGGGACGCCGGTCAGGATACACGTGGTCGCGTCGGCCCTGCTCGCCATCGGGACCGTTAGAGACCGTTAGAGTGAGGGCATGAGCGTCACCGAGGCCACCGCACCGCTGCCGGCGCGCCCGGCCGGCCACCTGCTGGTCGAGGCGCTGCTGGCGCAGGGCGTCGACACCTGCTTC
This sequence comes from Burkholderiales bacterium, assembly GCA_028869005.1. GTDB lineage: Bacteria > Pseudomonadota > Gammaproteobacteria > Burkholderiales > Burkholderiaceae_C > Rubrivivax. Next base: position 4,370 of record JAGWTJ010000219.1, read on the forward strand.
GGCGTGCCGGGCGAGAGCTACCTGGCGGTGCTCGACGGACTGCACGAGCATCGCCAGCGCATCCGCTTCGTCGCCTGCCGCCAGGAAGGAGGCGCGGCCTTCATGGCCGAGGCGCAGGGCAAGCTTACGGGCCGGCCGGGCATCTGCTTCGTCACGCGCGGGCCGGGAGCGACCAACGCTGCGATCGGCGTGCACACCGCGTTCCAGGACTCGACGCCGATGATCCTGTTCGTCGGCCAGGTGGCGAGCGACCAGCGCGACCGCGAGGCCTTCCAGGAGATCGACTACCGGCAGATGTTCTCGCCCGGCACGCTCGGCCTGGCCAAGTGGGCGGCCGAGGTGCAAAGCGCCGATCGCCTGCCCGAGTACGTGGCGCGTGCCTTTCACACCGCGTTGCAGGGACGCCCGGGCCCGGTGGTGCTGGCCTTGCCCGAGGACATGCTCACCACGGCCACCCGAGCGCCGGTGCTGCCGCGCGTGGAGCCGGCGAGTGCGTGGCCGGCGCCCGACGCGCTCGAGCGCCTGCGCGCGATGCTGCTCGCGGCCGAACGTCCCTTCCTGCTCGTCGGCGGCGGTGGCTGGAACATGGCGTCGGCGGCCGCGCTCGAGCGCTTTGCGCAAGCCTGGTCGCTGCCGGTGGGCTGCGGCTTCCGCTTCCAGGACACCTTCGACAACCGCCACCCGCTGTACGCGGGCGATGTCGGCATCGGCATCAATCCGAAGCTCGCTGCGCGCATTCGGGAGTCCGATCTCGTGATCGCGCTCGGCGTGCGCCTGGGCGAGATGACCACCGGCGGCTACACGCTGCCCGAGGCGCCGCGGCCGCGCTGCAAGCTCGTGCACGTCCACGCCGGCGCCGAGGAGCTCGGCCGCGTCTATGCGGCCGATCTGCTGATCCACTCGACGATGGACTGCGCGGCCCAGGCGCTGGCGACGCTCGCCGCGCCGGGCGAGCCGCGCTGGCGCGCGCACGCAGCGGCTGCGCGCGCCGACTACGAAGCCAACCAGCAGGCGACCAGCGCCTCGCCGCTGGACATGGCGGCGGTGATGAAGACGCTGCAGCGCCGGCTGCCCGACGACACGGTGTGGACCAACGGCGCCGGCAACTTCAGCGGCTGGCTGCACCGCTACGTGCGTTATCCGGGTCTGCACCAGCACGGCCGCACGCAGCTCGCGCCGACCTCGGGGGCGATGGGCTACGGACTGCCGGCGGCGGTGGCCGCAGCGCTGCTGCAGCCGTCACGCACGGTGGTCAACATCGCCGGCGACGGCGACTTCCTGATGACCGGCCAGGAACTGGCCACCGCCACCGGCTACGGCGCCGGGCGCGGGCCGGGCAGGCTGATCAGCATCGTCGTCGACAACGGCAGCTACGGCACGATACGGATGCACCAGGAGCGCGAGTACCCGGGCCGCGTCAGCGGCAGCGA
>JAGWTJ010000220.1 GCA_028869005.1 Burkholderiales bacterium
GCCGTCGAGCTGCTCGGGCGACATGTAGGCCAGCGAGCCCACGCGGTGCACTTGCGTGTGGTCGGCGCCCAGGTTGAAGACGCTGCCGAAATCGGTGATCTTCACATCGACGATGCGCTCGCCGTCGACGATCGCCAGCAGATTGGCCGGCTTCACGTCGCGGTGGATCAGCCCCTGGCGGAAGCAGTAGCCGAGCGCCATCGCGCACTTGAAGCCGATTTCGACGATCTGCTCGATCGGCAGCAGCGCATCGGCGCGGCAAAAGCGCCTGAGCGTCACGCCCGGCACATGCTCCATCACCAGATACGGCGCGACATCGTCGACCACCGCATCGAGGATCTGCACGACGTTGGGATGCTGCAACTGGCCGACCAGCGCCGCCTCGGAAGCGAAGAAGCGCTGCTGGAAATGCAGCTCGCGCGAGTCGGCCAGCAGCCCGGTGCGCACGCGCTTGATCGCCACATCCTGGTTGCGGAACGGGTCGCTGGCGAGGAACACCTCGCTGGTGGCGCCCTCGCCGATCTTGGCCTTGACGAGGTACTTGCCGATGCGCTCGGGCAGCGGCAGGTCGGCGCCATGGGCGGGTTGCAGCGAAACGACGCGGGCGGACATGGGCATCGATGGTGCACCGTGCGCGCCACCGGGAACGCCCGAACAGTGCGGCCTTGCGCACGCTTTCCCGCGGCCAGGAGCGTGGGCAGCAGCAGCTGACCGTTGCAGAGGCCCCTCTTAGAATCCGCCGATGATCCGAGCGAAGCAGGAGCTGCTGCACGCCTTGCGCGACGCGCTGGCCGAGCTGGCGCGGGAGCTGGGCACGACGCCGCCGGCTGCCGCCTTCGAGTCGCCGCGCCAGGCCGCGCACGGCGACTTGGCCATCACGGTCGCGATGCCGATGGCACGCGCGTTGCGCGCCAACCCGCGCGAGCTGGCCGATCGCCTCGTCGTGCAGCTGCGCGGCAGCGCGGCATTCGAGCGCTGGGTGGACGCGATCGGGGTCGCGGGGCCCGGCTTCATCAACCTGCGCCTGGCGAGCGCCGCGCGCCAGGCCGTGGTCGCCGAGGTCCTCGAGGCGGGCGCGGGTTATGGGCGCGCCGCAGCCAGCGGCCGGCGCGTGATGGTCGAGTTCGTCTCGGCCAACCCCACCGGTCCGCTGCACGTCGGCCACGGCCGCAACGCGGCGCTCGGCGACTGCATCTGCAACCTGCTCGAGACGCAGGGCGACCGGGTGCACCGCGAGTTCTATTACAACGACGCCGGCGTGCAGATCCAGACCCTGGCGCTGTCGACGCAGGCACGGCTGCGCGGCCTGGCTCCGGGAGACGCCGGCTGGCCGGAGGAGGCCTACAACGGCGAGTACATCGCCGACATCGCGGCCGACTTCGCGGCCCGCAAGACGGTGCGCGCCGACGACCGCGAATTCACCGCCAGCGGCCACGTCGACGATCTCGAAGGCATCAGCCGCTTCGCCGTCGCCTACCTGCGCCACGAGCAGGACCTCGACCTCGCCGCCTTCGGCGTGCGCTTCGACCGCTACTACCTCGAGAGCAGCCTGTACACCAGCGGCCGCGTCGAGGACACGGTGCGTCGACTGGTCGCCTCCGGCAAGACCTACGAGCACGACGGCGCGCTGTGGCTGCGCAGCACCGAGTACGGCGACGACAAGGACCGCGTGATGCGCAAGTCCGACGGCAGCTACACCTACTTCGTGCCGGACGTCGCCTACCACGTCGCCAAGTTCGAGCGCGGCTTCACGAAGGTCATCAACGTGCAGGGCACCGATCACCACGGCACGGTGGCACGCGTGCGGGCCGGGCTGCAGGCGCTCGGCCTCGGCATTCCCGCCGGCTACCCCGACTACGCCCTGTACAAGATGATCACGGTGATGAAGGGCGGCCAGGAGGTCAAGATCTCCAAGCGCGCCGGCAGCTACGTGACGCTGCGCGACCTCGTCGAGTGGACGAGCCGCGACGCCGTGCGCTTCTTCCTCGCCAGCCGCAAGGCCGACACCGAGTTCACGTTCGACATCGACCTGGCGCTGGCCACCGGCGACGAGAACCCGGTGTTCTACGTGCAGTACGCGCACGCGCGCATCGCCTCGGTGCTGGCGCAGTACGACGGCGCGCGCGACTTCGCCGGTGCCGATCTTTCGCTTCTCACCGCGCCCACCGAGACCGCCCTCATGCTCGAGCTTGCCAAGTACCCCGAGACGCTGGCGCGCGCGGCCGCCGACCTGGCGCCGCACGACGTCGCCTTCTACCTGCGCGAACTGGCCGCCGCCTTCCACGCCTGGTACGCGAGCGAGCGCTTCCTGGTCGACGAGGCCGAACTGGCGCGCGCACGCATGGCGCTGCTCGCCGCCACCGCCCAGGTGCTGAGGAACGCGCTCGGCGTGCTCGGCGTCTCGGCGCCGGAATCGATGGTCCGCGCGGCGCCTACCGAGGCCCTGGCATGAACGCGCCGGATCGCACGCCGACGCGGCGCCCGGCGGCCCGCGGCGTCGAGGGCCGCCCGGCGAAGCCGCGGCGCGGCGCCTTCGTCGTCGGTCTGGTGATCGGATTGCTGCTCGGGCTGGTGATCGCGCTCGGCGTCGCGCTCTACATCACCAAGACCCCGGTGCCCTTCATCAACAAGGTGCCGGGACGCAGCGCGCAGCAGGACAATGTCGAGACCGAGCGCAACAAGAACTGGGATCCGAACGCGCCGCTCGCCACCAAGCTGCCGACGCCAGCGGCGGCTTCGCAGCCGGCCGAAGGCGCATCAGCAGCCTCAGGCGCGGCGCTGCCGCCGGTGCCCGCCGTGCCAGCCGCGCCCGGATCGTCACGCGACGCGGGCGCCATCCTGTCCGGCGCGCCCGCACCCGCATCGGTCGCGCCGCCGCCGGCGCCGCCGCGGTCCACCGCGCAGGCGGTCGATCCGTTTGTGTATTTCGTGCAGGCCGGCGCCTTCACGCGCAACGAGGATGCCGAGCAGCAAAAGGCCCGGCTCGCGCTGCTGGGCCACAGCGCCAAGGTCAGCGAGCGCGATCAGGCCGGGCGCACGGTGTACCGGGTGCGCATCGGCCCGTTTCCGACGCGCGACGAGGCCGATGCGCTGCAAGGCCGGCTGCAGGACGCGGGTGTCGAGTCTCAGCTCGTGCGCGTGGAGAAACAGTGACGGGCGCTGCGACCGGGTGATGGCCAGGTGACGGCCGGCCGACGACGGATCGCCGGCCCGGCGATGAAAGGATCTGAGATGAATCGGCGCCGCTTCCACCTCCGCTTCGCCGCCGGCGCACTGGCGCTCGCCGCCGCGCAGGCGCGCGCGCAGGGCGCGTCGCCGGTCGAAGGCCGCAACTACGTGCGGCTGCAGCCGCCGGCGCCGGTCTGGCTGCCTTCGCCGGACAAGAAGATCGACGTCGTCGAGTTCTTCTGGTACGGCTGTCCGCACTGCAATGCCTTCGAGCCGATGCTGGAAGCCTGGGTCAGGCGGCTGAGCGCCGACGTGTCGTTCCGCCGCGTGCATGTCGGCTTCGGCCCGGTGCATCAGGTGCACCAGAAGCTGTACTACGCGCTCGAGGAGACCGGACTCGTCGAGCAGATGCATCGCAAGGTGTTCGCGGCGATCCACCAGCAGGGCCAGCGCCTCGTCACCGAGCCCGAGATCCGGCGTTTCCTCGAGCAAAGCGGCGTCGACGCGGCCAAGGTGATGGCCGCCTACAAGTCGTTTGCCGTCGACACCAAGGCCACGCGTGCCAAGCAGTTGACGGATGCCTACAAGATCGACGGCGTCCCGGCGATGGGCATCCAGGGCCGCTACTACACTTCGGGCAGCCTGAACGGTTCGCTCGAGCGCATGCTCGAGGTCACCGACTTCCTGATCCAGCGCGTGCGCAAGGGCTAGCCCGGTCCGGCCCGATTCCGACGAGTTCGTCGCCGGCCTCCGGCCGGTTCCGTCACCGGCCGTGACGCACGGCGCAGATGTTCGCCGCGTCGCCAGTGGCGCGCCGACAAGACTTGACTAGAATGCCTAGCAAGTTTCATGCCGACGACATGCGCGCCGCCACCGCCTCCCTTGCCACGCTGGCCCTGGCCATCGCGTCGGCGACGGCGAGCGCCCCCGCGCTGGCCGAGCGCGCCGACCGCAGCAAGCCGATGGTGGTCGAGGCCGACCGTCCTGGAACGGTGGACCTGCAGCGGCAGGTGGTGGTGTTCAACGGCAACGTCGTCGTCACCCAGGGCACGATGACGCTGCGTGCCGATCGCGTCGAGATGCGCGAATTGCCCGACGGCTATCGCACCGCGACCGCCGTCGGCAGCGCCGCCGCCCCCGCCACCTGGCGTCAGAAGCGCGACGGCGGCGACGAGACCGTCGAGGGCAGTGCCGAACGCATCGAGTTCGACGGCCGCACCGACACGGTCCGCTTTACCGGCCACGGCGTGGTGCGGCGGCTGCGCGCCGGCAGCGTCGTCGACGAGATCACCGGCGGCACGATCGCCTGGGACAACGCGACCGAGGTCTTCAAGGTCGAGGGCGGCAGCCCAACCGCCACCAACCCGAGCGGCCGCGTGCGGGTCGTGCTGAGTCCGCCTCCCGACGCAGCCTCGGCGCCCGGCCCGGCACCGCCCGCGCCCGGCGGCGGCGCCACCAAGCGTTGAGCCGCCGGTGAGTGACCTGCCCCTCCCTGCGGCCGGCGCGCACGAGCGCGTCGACGCTGCGCAAAGCGGCCTCGAAGCGGCCCACCTGATGAAGCGCTATGGGCCGCGCACCGTGGTCAAGGATGTGCACCTGGCGGTCGGCGCCGGCGAGGTGGTCGGCCTGCTCGGCCCCAATGGCGCGGGCAAGACGACGACCTTCTACATGGTGGTCGGGCTGATCCGCGCCGACGGCGGCGAGATCCGCATCGACGGCCGCCCGATCGAGCGGCTGCCGATCCACCGCCGTTCGCGGTTGGGGCTGTCCTATCTGCCGCAGGAGGCGTCGATCTTCCGCAAGCTGACGGTGGAGGAGAACATCCGCGCCGTGCTCGAACTGCAGCGCGGCCCCGACGGCCGGGCGCTGGCGCGCGCCACCATCGACCGGCTGCTCGATCAGTTGCTCGCCGATCTGGCGATCGACAAGCTGCGCGCCTCGCCGGCGCCCGCGTTGTCGGGCGGCGAGCGCCGGCGCGTCGAGATCGCGCGCGCGCTCGCCACGCAGCCGCGCTTCATCCTGCTCGACGAGCCGTTTGCGGGCATCGATCCGATCGCCGTCATCGAGATCCAGCGCATCATCGGTTTCCTGCGGGCGCGCGGCATCGGCGTGCTGATCACCGATCACAACGTGCGCGAGACGCTCGGCATCTGCGACCGCGCCTACATCATCAGCGAGGGCTCGGTGCTGGCCGAAGGCACGCCGGCCGAAATCATCGCCCACCCCGAGGTACGCAAGGTCTACCTCGGCGAACACTTCCGGATGTGAGGCCGAGGTGAAACCGACCCTGCAGGTCCGGCTGTCGCAGCGCCTGGCGCTGACGCCTCAACTGCAGCAGTCGATCCGCCTGCTGCAACTGTCGACGCTCGAGCTCGAGCAGGAAGTCGAGCAGATGCTCGACCAGAACCCCTTCCTCGAGAACGAGGAAGAGCCGGCCGGCAACTACGAGTCGCCGCTCGAGAGCGCGCCCGCCGACCGTCCCGGCGAGAGCGACCCTGGCGAGAGCGCCGACGGCGCCGACGAACTGCCCGAGATGAGAGCCGAGGACTTCGGAGTCGCGGAGCGCGAGGACTGGGCCAACGGCACCGAGGGCGACGACTTCGACGGCATCCGCGAGACGCCC
>JAGWTJ010000221.1 GCA_028869005.1 Burkholderiales bacterium
CGGGCGGCACCGGCAGCGGCGGCGTGCCGGGCGCGGGCGTCGAGGGCACGACGCCCGGCTTGTCGATGCGCGCGATGAGCTCGCCGAGGGCGTCCTGCACCGCCTGCGCCGCGCGCTCGCTCGCGGCCTGCTTCTCGCGCACCAGCGCGAGCAGCGGATCGGCCTCCTGCAACGGGTAGAGATCGAAGATCAGTCGGTACTGGTAGGGCGGCACCGGCGGCAGCGCGAATTGCTCGGGCCGCACCGGCTGCTTGAGGTCGAACGCCAGGCGCACGACGTGCGGCTGATACTGGCCGACGCGCACGCTGGCGATGAATGGATCGTCGGGCCGCACCTTGCCGACCAGCTCGCGCAGTTCGCCGTCCAGCTCGAGGCCGTCGATGTCGACGGCGAGGCGATACGGCGCCTCGGTCAGCAGATGGCGCGCGCTCAGTGCCCGGTCGGATTCGATCGTGACGCGCGTGTACTCGTTGGCCGGCCACAGCCGCACGGCGACGATGCCGGCGCCGCGCACCAGCGGCGGCGCCAGCAGCAGCACCAGGGCGCCGCCGGTGCCGCCGAGCAGGCGGCGGCGCGCGTGATCGGCCGCTCGCGTCATGGCGCCGCCCCACGCCGCGCGCGGCTTCATTCTCAAGCCAACAGCTCCACACCGCGCGGCGTCCAGGCCTGCACCTCGACGCGCCGCGCCTCGTCGTCCAGCGGCTCGAGCACGAGGCGCAGGTCGGGCGCGGGCAGCAGCTCGCGCGCCCGATCCGCCCATTCGGCCAGCTTCAGACCGGGCGCCGCGTACAGGTCGCGCAGGCCGGCATCGACCCATTCGCGTGCATCGGTGAAGCGATAGAAATCAAAGTGCGTGGCGGCGGCCGCTGGCAGGCCATCTCGCGGCGGCAGCACATAGGACTCGACGATGGCGTAGCTCGGACTCTTGATGCGACCGTCGACGCCGAGCGCGCGCAGCAGGTGGCGCACGAACGTCGTCTTGCCGGCACCGAGCGGGCCTTCGAGCTCGATGCACGCGTCACGCAGCGCTGGGTGCGCGGCGAGCGCCGCGGCGGCCGCGGCACACGCGGCCTCGTCGCTCCAGTGCAGGGTGCGTGACGCTAGGATAGTTGCATGGGCGACGGTCGACATCGGGTGGACGGTCGGCAACTCGTGCGCGACGTGCGGCAATGGGCCACCGAGCTCGGATTCTCCCAGATCGGTGTCGCCGGCATCGATCTGCACAGCGCCGAACCCGGGCTGCGCGCGTGGCTGGACGCGGGCTTTCACGGCGGCATGGAGTACATGGCGCGCCACGGCGCGATGCGCGCGCGCCCGGCCGAACTGCTGCCGGGCACGGCAAGCGTGATCTGCGCACGCATGGACTACCTGCCGCGCGGCGCGCCGGCGGACTGGGCGCAGCGCGAGGCGGCGCGCCTCGGCGATGCGCGGCAGGGCGTGGTCTCGCTCTACGCGCGCGGCCGCGACTACCACAAGGTGCTGCGGCTGCGGCTGCAGCGGCTGGCCGATCGGCTGGCGGCGGCGATCGGCCCGTTCGGCCACCGCGTGTTCAGCGACTCGGCGCCGGTGCTCGAGGTCGAGCTGGCCACGCGTGCCGGCCTCGGCTGGCGCGGTAAGCACACGCTGGCACTGACGCGCGACGCCGGCTCGATGTTCTTCCTCGGCGAGATCTTCGTCGACATCGAACTGCCGGCCGATGTGCCCGTCGCCGCGCACTGCGGCAGCTGCAGCGCCTGCATCGACATCTGCCCGACGCGCGCCATCGTCGCGCCCTGGCGCGTCGACGCCCGACGCTGCATCAGCTATCTGACGATCGAGCACGCGGGGCCCATCCCACCCGAGTTGCGGCCGCTGCTCGGCAACCATGTCTACGGCTGCGACGACTGCCAGCGCGTGTGCCCGTGGAACAAGTACGCGGCCCGCGCCACGCTGCCCGACTTCGACGAGCGGCCGGCCTTCGTCGGCGCGTCGCTGCTCGCGCTGTGGCGCTGGGACGAGGCCGAGTTCCTGCGCTGGACCGAGGGCAGTCCGATCCGACGCATCGGCCATGCGCGCTGGAGGCGCAATCTGGCGGTCGCGCTCGGCAACGCGCTGCGCGTCGAAGGCGATGCCGAGGCGCGTGCCGGGTTGGCTGGCGCGCTGACCGAGGCCCTGCGGTCGGCCGAACCGATGGTTGCCGAGCACATCGCGTGGGCGCTCGAGCAGGCCGGTGCCGAATGAACCGTCTCGCGCGTGCACCCCGAGCCAGGCCGTGGACCGTGCCGTCGCGCGGTCTCTGTGCGCGGCACGCGCCGCGCCTGCCGCTGCGACGGCGCGTTCAGCCGAGGGCCTGCAGCGCCGCCAGCGCCAGCGGCATGCCGACCATCGCCACCAGCGTCGACAGCGTCACCAGCCCCGCCACGTAGCCGCCGTGCCCGCCCATGCGCACGGCGAGCACATAGGCGCTGGAGGCAGTGGGCATGGCGGCGAAGGCCACCAGCACGCTCTGCTCGGCCGCGGGCAGCCGCGCGGCGCGCACGATGGCGATGGCCAGCGCCGGCAGCAGCAGGTGACGGATCGCCAGCAGCGCCGCGGCCAGGCGCGGCCCTTCCTTCAATGCACCCATCTGCAGCCCGGCGCCCACCGCCATCAGGCCGAGCGGCAGCGCCGCACCGCCGATGCGTGTCAGCGTGATCGTCGCCAGTTCGGGCAACTGCAGCCCGAGCAGCCGCGCCGCGAGGCCGCTGCCGGTGGCCAGGATCAGCGGGTTGCGCACCAGCTCGCGCAGGGTGCTCTGGCCGCCGTGGCGCGCCAGCGGCCAGACGGCGGCGACGTTGACCATCGGCACGCACACCGCGAGCAGCAGCGCCGTCCAGGCCAGACCCTGCGCGCCGGCCAGTCGCTCCGATACCGCCAGCGCGACGTAGGTATTGAAGCGGAATGCCGTCTGCGCGCCCGAGGCGTGCAGCCGCGCGTCGACGCCCGGCACGAGTCGCAGTGCGTAGGCCAGCACGATGCCGCAGGCGACGACGGCCGCGCCGCTGGCCACCAGCGGCACTGCCGTGCCCGGTGTGAGCGCGCTGCGCAGGATGGTGTTGAACAGCAGCGCCGGGAACAGCACGTAGTAGACGAGCCGTTCGACACCGTCCCACAGCTTGCGGTCGAGCGGCGTGTGGCGGCACAGCAGGGCGCCGAGCGCGATCAGCACGAAGTCGGGCAGCAGGAGCAGGGCGTCTGGCATGGCGCCGGAGTCTGCCAGCGTTGGGCCGTCGGCCCCGGCGCCGGTCGGCGAGCGGCCTGCGAGGCGCGTTGAGGAAAGCGCGCGGCCTGCGTGCTGCCGTTGGAGAATCGCCCCCATGCACCGCCGTACCTGCCTCGCCCTGATGTCCACCGCCATCGTTGCGCCGGGCCTGGCGGCGGCGGCCGGCGCCAATGCGGTCGAGATCGACGGCGTGAGCTTCGATGCGCGGCTGCCACTGGGCGGCAGCGAGTTGCAGCTCAACGGCGTCGGCGTGCGCGCCGTGCTGTGGATCACCGGTTACGCGGCGGCGCTGTACCTGAAGGGCCGCGCACACACGGCGGACGCCGTGGTGGCGATGCCCGGTCCCAAGCGGCTGCGCCTCGTGATGCGCATGGGTGCGCCGGCGGCTGAGTTCATCAAGGCCTTCGACAAGGGCGTCACGCGCAACGTCGGCGACGCCGAGGCCGACGCGCTGCGCACGCGCATGGCGCAGTTCGACGCCATGCTCGAGCGCATCGCACAGGTCAAGCGCGACGACATCGTCGACATGGACTACGAGCCCGGAAAGGGCATGACGCTCAGCTTCAACGGCGTTGTGCGCGGACCCGCGATCCCCGGCGCCGACTTCTACGGCGGGCTGCTGCTGGCCTTCGTCGGCGACAAGCCCTACGACACGCGGCTGCGCGCCGGCCTGCTCGGCACGGGAAGCTGACCGGGTGAGCGGTGCAACGGCGCACGCGCGCAAGCCCGATCCGGGCAGCGCGCCGGCGCTCACCCGCGAGCCTGACGCGGCCGGCGCGCCGGCGCGCATGAGTGACCCCGACCCGGGCGGCGCGCCGCCGCCGTTGGCCGCCAGCCTGGCGCGCATCGATCGCTTCGCCGACGCGCTGTGGATCGAGGATGGACTGGCGGCGCTGACGCTGGCCGCCTACCGGCGCGACCTGAGTCTGTTTGCCGAATGGCTGGCCGCCGGGCCGGACCCGGGCCGTTCACTCGACGCGGCGCGCGAGAGCGACCTGCTCGGCTACATCGCCGCGCGCCATGCTGCGACGCGCGCCACCACCGCCAACCGCCGGCTCGCGGTGTTCCGCCGCTACTACCGCTGGGCGCTGCGCGAAGGGCTGGTCGCTGCCGACCCGACGCTCAGGCTGCTGGCCGCGCGGCGACCGCTGCGCGTGCCCAAGACGCTGACCGAAGTGCAGGTGGACGCGCTCCTGGCCGCGCCCGACGTCGGCACCGCGCTCGGCCTGCGCGACCGCGCGATGCTCGAGCTGATGTACGCCAGCGGCCTGCGCGTGAGCGAGCTGGTGCAGGCCAGGAGCGTGCACCTGGGCCTGGCCGAAGGCGTGCTGCGCGTGCTCGGCAAGGGCGCGCGCGAGCGCCTCGTGCCGTTCGGCGAGGAGGCGCATGCCTGGCTCGTGCGCTGGCTGCGCGAGGGTCGTGGAGCGCTACTCGGCGCACGCAGCAGCGACGCGCTCTTCGTCACCGTGCGCGGCACGGCCATGACGCGCCAGATGTTCTGGAAGATCGTCAAGCGCCATGCGCTCGCCGCCGGCATCGGCGTGCCGATCACGCCGCACACGCTGCGCCACGCCTTCGCCACCCATCTGCTGAACCACGGCGCCGACCTGCGCGCCGTGCAGATGCTGCTCGGCCACGCCGACATCTCGACGACGACGATCTACACGCACGTGGCGCGCGAGCGGCTCGCGCAACTGCACGCCAGGCACCACCCGCGCGCTTGACGCGCGATGTCGCCGCAGCGCGGCGGCGCTGGCGGACGAGTTCTCAGGCGGCGTCGCGCGCGTCCAGGGCGAGCTCGGCGCCGACGCGCTCGCGTGCCGTCTGCACGTGCGAACCGATGGCGCCGGCCGCGCGAGCGGGGTCGCCGGCGGCGATGGCGTCGAGGATCTCGGCGTGCTCGCCCCACACCGCGCGCGCCAGCCGCGGCCGGCGCAGCACTTCGCCCATGGCGCGGCGCAGGTGCTGCCAGTGCGTCTGCATGGCCTCGACGATCAGCGGGTTGCCGCTCGTTTCGTAGACCCACGCATGGAAGTCGACGTCGGCCTGCAGCGCTGCCGCGGCGTCGCCTGCGGCAGCCACCTTGCGACCGCGGGCGACGATCTCGCGTCCGCGCGCAATCTGCTCGGACGTGGCGCGCCCCGCTGCCAGCGAGGCGGCCAGCGGTTCGAGCGCGGTGCGGAACTCGTAGATGGCCTCGAAGCGCGCGCGATCCACCGGCGCCACCTGCAACCCGCGGCGCCCGTGCTCGACGACGAAGCCCTGCTGCCTGAGCAGGCCCAGCGCCGTCATGACCGGCTGGCGCGAGACCTTCAGCCGCGCTGCCAGCTCGTCCTGCGTGAGGCGCTCGCCCGGGGCGAGTTCGCCGTCGCAGATGGCATCGAGCACGCGGTCGTACACCTGCTCGACGAGCGTCTTCTGGGGCTCGAGCGATTCGATGGCCATGGCAATGCGCCAGTGTGCCTGATCAGGGTTAGACCGGATATTGAATGTCACATACTGTATAC
>JAGWTJ010000015.1 GCA_028869005.1 Burkholderiales bacterium
GGTGGCGGTGGCGGTGGCGGTGGCGGTGGCGGTGGCGGTGGCGGTGGCGGTGCAACGGCACCCGCATCGGCGCTCAGCTTGACCCCTGCCAGCGAGGTCCCGCATTGGGCACAGAAACGCACGCCGATGCGATTGCGATGCCCGCAACTGGGGCACGACATGCCGCCGATAACGGTCTTGGGCTCCGCGAAGTCGATCTGCAGTCCGGCTCCACAGCCGCGGCAGAACTTGGCTCCGTCGCGATTCTCGGCGCCGCATTTCGGGCACAGGATGGCCACTGCAGATCCTCCGGTCGGCGTTGTAGCTGGGCACTCCGGTCATGCGTGGGACAACCCAACCGGATGCGGACTGCGATGCGCACGTCTTCGTCGCAGCGGGCAGACCGCGTTGCTCGAAGATGCTAAGCGCTCGCATGCTCGACGGGCAAGGGATTTCGCGTGGCGGCAGCCGGCGCGGTGCGCCCGCTATCCGGGTTGCACCCGGGCGGGCGCTCGTGATGGCACGGGCAAAATGGCCCGATCCCGCTCACGCGGCCCACCACCCCCGTTTCGTCAGGAGTCCAGCGATGTCGCGTCGCCAAGCCTTCGTCTTCGCCCTCGCGCTCGGCGCCATCGTCGCGCTGCCCGCGCAGGCGCAGCAGTTCTTTCGCATCGGCACCGGCGGCACCGCCGGCACTTACTACCCGGTGGGCGGCATGATCGCCAACGCCGTGAGCCAGCCCGGCAAGATCATCGTCACCGCGCAGGCCAGCAACGGCTCGCTGGCCAACGTCACGGCGATCGCCGGCGGCGCGCTCGAGTCGGGCTTCTCGCAGGCCGACGTCGCCACCTGGGCCTACAAGGGCAGCGGCATCTTCGAAGGCAAGCCCAACATCCCCGGGCTGCGCCTGCTCGCCAACCTGTACCCCGAGAGCGTGCACGTCGTGGTCCGCAAGGGCAGCGGCATCAAGAGCGTGGCCGACCTCAAGGGCAAGCGCGTCGCGCTCGACGAGCCGGGCTCGGGCACGCTGGTCAACGCGCGCGCCATCCTCGCCGCCTACGGCATCAAGGAGTCGGACATCAAGCCCGAGTACATCAAGCCCAACCAGGCCGGCGACAAGATGAAGGACGGCGCGCTCGACGCCTTCTTCTTCACCGGCGGCGCGCCCGCCGGCGCCATCGCCGAGCTGGCCAGCGCCGGCGCCGGCATCGACGTGCTGCCGATCGACGGCGCGGCGGCCGAGCAGTTGAAGAAGACGAGCGGCTTCTTCGCCGACGACGTGATCGCCGCCGACACCTACAAGGGCGTGGGCCAGGTGAAGACGCTGGCCGTCGGCGCGCAGTGGGTGACGAGCGACAAGGTCGACGCGAACACGGTGTACGAGATCACCAAGGCGCTGTTCAGCGACGCGACGCAAAAGACGCTCGCCGCCGGCCACGCCAAGGGCAAGTACATCACCAAGGAAAACGCGGTCAAGGGCGCGGGCCTGCCGTTCCATCCCGGCGCCGAGAAGTTCTACAAGGAAGCCGGCGTTCTGAAGTAAGGCGCTGCGCGATCGGCATGCGAGGGCGGCCGCGGCGCACAACGCGGCCGCCCTTCATCGTTGCCGAGACGCCCCCTGCATGAGCACCGACACGCTCGACCACAAGCAGCTCGAGGAGCTGGAGCGCAAGTACGACCCGGAGATGCGCTTTCGGCCGCTGACGCGCCGCGCGGCGACGCTGACCGGCGCGCTGTTGATCGCGCTGTCCAGCTTCCACTACTACACGGCCGGCTTCGGTCTCTTGCAGGAGATCACGCACCGCGGCGTGCACCTGGCGTTCGTGCTCGGCCTGATCTTCATCGTCTTTCCGCACCGGCGCGCGCTGCTCGAGCAGCCGGCGCGCTCGCGCTGGTGGGCGCCGGGCAGCGTGCCGTGGTTCGACTGGCTGCTGGCCGCCGGCGTCGCCGTCTCGGTGCTGTACGTGCCGTGGATCTTCGAGGACCTGGCGTTTCGCGTCGGCAACCCCGGGCTGCTCGACGTCGTGATGGGCTCGATCCTGCTCGTCGGCCTGCTCGAGGCGACGCGCCGCGCGATGGGCTGGCCGCTGCCGCTGATCGCCATCGTCTTCGTCGTCTACGCACTCTTCGGCCCGATCTTCCCGGGGCTGCTCAAGCACGCGGGCGCGAGCTGGAGCCAGCTCGTCAACCACCAGTACCTGACGAGCCAGGGCATCTACGGCGTGGCGCTCGGCGTGGTGGCGACCTACGTCTTCCACTTCGTGCTGTTCGGCGTGCTGGCCACCAAGATCGGCCTCGGCCAGCTCTTCCTCGACATCGCATCGGCCATCGCCGGGCGCTACGCCGGCGGACCGGCCAAGGTGAGCGTGTTCGGCTCGGGCATGTTCGGCATGCTGTCGGGCTCGTCGGTGGCCAATGCGGTGACGGTGGGCTCGCTCACCATTCCGGCGATGATCCGCGTCGGCTACAAGCGCGAGTTCGCGGCGGCGGTCGAGGCGGCCGCCTCCACCGGCGGCCAGATCACGCCGCCGGTGCTCGGCGCGGCGGCGTTCCTGATGATCGAGTTCCTGTCGGTGCCGTACCAGACGATCATCGTCGCAGCCGCCGTTCCGGCCTTCATGCACTTCTTCGGCGTGTTCATGCAGGTGCATTTCGAGGCCAAGCGCTTCGGGCTGCGCGGCCTCACCGACGCCGAGATGCCGCGCCTGCGCCAGAGCCTGCGCCAGCGCTGGCCGACGCTGATCCCGCTCGTGCTGCTGATCGACATCCTGGTGAGCGGACGCACGCCCTACATGGCGGCGTTTGCCGGCATCTCGTCGTGCGCGATCGTCGGCATCGCCACGCGCAGCGAGGGCAACACGCCGCGCCACTGGGTGCTGCTGCTGTGGGGCCACGCGCTGCTCGTCGCGCTGGTGTTCGGCGGCATCGAGAACGCGAACGCCAAGCTTGCGCTGTTCGCGCTCGGGCTGGTCACGGTGCCGCTGGCGGCGCGGCTGTGGCGGCTCGAGGGCCGCATCGGCATGCCGGCCTTCGTCGAGTCGTTCAGCACCGGCGCCAAGTACGCGCTCGCGGTCGGCGCCGCGGCGGCGGCGGTGGGCATCGTGATCGGCGTGGTCACGCTCACCGGCGTCGGCTTCAAGCTCAGCACGCTGATCACCGGCGCGGCGCAGGCGGTGGCCGGCGGCGCCGGCGCGTTCGTGCCCGCGGCGCTGTTCGACATCAAGACGATGACGCTGTTCGTCGCGCTGGCGATGACCGGCATCGTCTGCATCCTGCTGGGCTGCGGCATCCCGACCACCGCCAACTACATCATCATGGTCGCGGTGGCGGCGCCGACGCTGGTGCAGCTCGGCGTCGAGCCGCTGGTGGCGCACTTCTTCGTCTTCTACTACGGCGTGCTGGCCGACATCACGCCGCCGGTGGCGCTGGCGGCGTACGCCGCCGCCGGCATGGCCGGCAGCGATCCGTTCAAGACCGGCAACATGGCGTTCCGGCTCGGGCTGGCCAAGGCGCTGGTGCCGTTCGTGTTCGTGTTCTCGCCGTCGCTGCTGATCGTGGCCAAGGGCTTCACGCTGTACGACTTCGTCGTCACCTTCGTCGGCTGCGTGCTCGGCATCGTGATGCTGGCGGCGGCGCTGTCGCGGTTCTTCCTCGTCGAGATGTCGCGCGCCGAGCAGGCGCTGTGCCTGCTGGCGGCGCTTCTGCTGATCGCGCCGGGCCTCGTGCCGACGCTGGTCGGCGCGGTCTGCGCGGTGCCGATCGTGCTGCGGCATCTGCTGGCGCGGCGGCGCGCCCTGGTGGTCGCCGCACCGTAGCGTGATGGTGCGCCGGCGCGTCGCGCCGCATCGCACCTCATCTCGCGCGCGCATGCGCACAAGCGCGCAAGCACGCATGCGCGGATGCCCGCGCTCGTCGGCTGACGCGCAAGACCCCACTGGCGCATCGCGAGTTGCCAAGCGCGATGCGTTGCACACAATGATCCGCACCGGTGCAGCCGGCCGCCCTCGCGCGCATTCGAGCGCGCTCCGATCGCGACCCTGACGGGGCTGCGACCGGTGCCGAGCGAAAGGGCGGACATGAACTTCCAGGACCCACTGTTCTGGCGCGCCGGGGCCGTGAGCACGACGCTGGTGATGCTGGTCGTGCTGGCCTTCCTGTCCGTGGACAGCATGCGCTACATCCGCGTCGGCGGCCTGCACGTGCCGAAGTACGACGTCATCAACCAGGAGATCGGCTACCAGTACGACTGGAGCCGCTCGGCCGACGTGCCGGTGATCGGTGCTGCGCAGCCGCTGTTCGGCAAGACCGTGACCGAGGCCGAGGCCACGGCGCTGATGGACAAGGGCAAGCTCGTGATCCAGAGCCGCAACTGCATGAACTGCCACACCTTCTTCGGCAACGGCGCCTACTACGCGCCCGACCTGACCAAGTCGTGGCTCGATCCGGCCTGGTCGCAGATCTGGATGCCGGCCACCGGCAAGGCCACGCGCGAGGAGGCGATGGCCGAGTTCCTGATGCACCCCGACAAGTACCCGTCGTGGCAGCGCGCGATGCCCGACCTCAAGCTGAGCGAAGAGGAGGCGCGCTCGGTGGTGGCGTACCTGAAGTGGCTGTCGTCGATCGACACCAACGGCTTCCCGGCCGGCTTCGGCCGCTCGGTGGTCCATCACCCGTAGGAGGCCGGCCATGTACCGATCACAGAAGCTGGCGCTGCGCTACCTGATCGCCGCCGTCACGCTGTTCGGCGTGATGATCGTGTTCGGGCTGCTGGCATCGCTGTACTACCTGTACCCGTCGATGCTGTTCAACGTGTTCGACTTCAACATGGCCAAGACCATGCACATCGACACGCTCGTCATCTGGCTGCTGATGGGACTCATCGGCGCCATCTACTGGTACCTGCCCAAGGAGCTCGAGCACGAGGTCGAGGGCATCGCCCTGGCCGAGTGGATGTTCTGGATCTTCTGCGCGGCGGTCGCGGTGGTGGCGCTGGTCTTCATCTTCGTGCAGTACGGCAGCAGCACCGAGTTCTCGCTGTGGTTCATCAACCAGGGGCGCAAGTACGTCGAGGCGCCGCGCTGGGCGGCGATCGGCATCGTTGCGGTGATGCTGGTCTTCTCGTACAACGTGATCGCCACCTGCGTCAAGTCCAAGCACCGCATGACCGGCGTGCTGTGGGTGCTGTGCCTGGACCTGATCCCGCTGGTCGGCGTCTACCTCGATGCCTTCCCGGCCGACACCAACCTGTCGACCGACCTGTACTGGTGGTGGTGGCTGGTGCACATGTGGGTCGAGAGCACCTGGGAGGTGCTGATCGGCTGCGTCATGGCCTGGGTGCTGATGGACGTGATGGGCACCTCGCGGCGCATCGTCGAGGCCTGGCTGTACGTCGAGGTGATGCTGGTGCTGGGCGCCGGCATCCTGGGCCTGGGCCACCACTACTTCTGGATCGGCACGCCCGACTACTGGCTGAGCATCGGGGGCTTCTTCTCGGCGCTCGAGCCGCTGCCGCTGCTGGGCATGGTGGTGCATGCGATCTACGACGCCGGCATGCACCGGCTGAAGACGGCGAACAAGCCGGCGTACTACTGGATCACGACCGAGGCCTTCCTCAACTTCATCGGCGCCGGCGTGTGGGGCTTCATGATGACGCTGCCGCAGATCAACATGTTCTCGCACGGCACGCAGTGGACCGCGTCGCACGGGCACTTCGCGTTCTACGGCGCCTACGTGTGCGGCATCATCGCCGTGCTGTACGTGGCCAAGCAGAAGGCGTCGGGCACCGAGTACCTGGGCGGCAACCGCTGGAAATGGGGCTACGGGCTGCTCAACCTGGGCATGGTCGGCATGGTGATGGGGCTGCTGCTGGCCGGCATGGCGCAGGCCTTCTACGGCCGCGCGGCCGGCGGCTCGACGCTGATGGCCTACACCATCGCGTCCGAGAATCCATGGTTCACGAGCGGCATCTACGCGCGCGCCGGCTTCGGCTTCATCTTCGCCGCCGGCTACGTGATGCTGGTGATCGACCTGCTCGCCGCGCCGCGGCGCGTGCCGGCCATGCGGGCGCAGCCGGAGCCGGCATGACGCCCGAGGCGCTGATCCGCACCACGGTGCTGATGGGCCTGCTGGTGCTGGCCGGCGGCGGCTGGGGCGTGCTGTACTGCCTGGCGCGGGTGCGCGCGCGGCGCGACCTGCTGCGCGCCGGCGCGATCTGCTATGCGCTCGTGCTGGCGCTGGCGCTGGCGATCTGCGCGCTCTCGCCGCTGGACGCCGCCTGGAAGCTGCTGATCGTCGCCAGCGCGCTCGCCTATGCGGTGATTCCGCCGGTCACGATGCGTCATCTCGAGCGGCTGCACGCCGAGGAGGAAGCCAAACCGTGATCCCCAACCTGATCAACACGCTGGCCGGACTCGTGCTCGTGTATTCGGTGGTGCTGCACCCGGCCTGGGTCGAGCAGCGCTACTTTCCGCTGCTCGGCTTCGCCGCCGTGATCCTGGTGATGGCGCTCGCGGCACGCCGCGGGGATCCGCATCCCTGGTTCAGCCGGGTCAACATCGCGCTGGCACTGGCGCTCGCCCTGCTGTCGCTGTTGCCGCTGGCGACGCTGCCTTACTTGAGCTTCTGGGTCGGTTTCTGGGTCGGCTGCGCCGTGCCGGTGGTGGCGCTGTGGGCCGCCCTGTACCGGCGCGACCTGGCCGCTGCCGCGGCGGCCCGGTGACCGCCGGCCGGAGTTGCGACCGACGAGATTGTCCCGACCGACGGAGCCTACGTACATGGACAAGCGCATTGCCCTGAGCCTAGCCCTCGCGCTGGCCATCGCCACGACGGGTGCGCTGGCGGCGGACCCGGCCGCGGGCAAGGCCAGGTACGACTCGACCTGCTTCGCCTGCCACGGTGCGAGCGGTATTTCGGTGGCACCGATCTATCCGAACCTGTCCGGCCAGAAGGAGCAGTACCTCGTCGACCAACTCAAGGCCTTTCGCGACGGCACGCGGCCGAACGCGATCATGGCGCCGATGGCCAAGGGGCTGAGCGACACCGACATCGCCAATCTGTCGGCGTATCTGTCGGCTCTGAAGGTGCGCTGAGGTGCAAGTCGCGCCGAGCGCGCGTCGACCCGCGCGCTCTGGCGGCGGCGCGACGGTACGCGCCGCGGCGGCCCCCGGCGCGCGACGCTAAGATGCCCCGGCACGCATGATCGCGAGGACCGGGCCATGAGCATCTACGAGCAGCATCTGGAGCGCAACGCGGCCAACTACGCGCCGCTCACGCCGGTCGCCTTCGTCGAGCGCAGCGCCGAGGTCTTCGGCGACCTGCCGGCGGTGGTGCACGGCGCGCGGCGCTACACCTGGCGCCAGACGCGCGAGCGTTCGGCACGGCTGGCGGCGGGCTTACGCGCACTCGGCGTCGGCCGCGGCAGCACGGTGAGCACGATGCTCACGAACACGCCCGAGATGGTCGAGGCGCATTACGCCGTGCCGGCGCTGGGTGCGGTGCTCAATACGCTGAACACGCGGCTGGACGCCGCGCTGCTGGCCTGGCAGATGAACCACTGCGAAGCCGAGGTGCTCGTCACCGACCGCGAGTTCGCGCCGCTGATGGTCGAGGCGCTGCGCCTGCTGCGCGAGCAGCACGGCCGTCGGATCACGGTCGTCGACGTCTGCGACAGCGAGTACCTCGGCGCCGGTGCGCGGCTCGGCGAGCATGAATACGAGGCGCTGCTGGCCGCCCACGCGCCGCTGGCGCGCCTCGAGGGCCCGGCCGACGAGTGGGAGGCGATCGCGGTCAGCTACACCAGCGGCACCACGGGCGACCCCAAGGGCGTGGTCACGCATCATCGCGGCGCCTATCTGAACGCGGTGTGCAACGCCGTCACCTGGAACCTGCCGCACTTTCCGAAGTACCTGTGGACGCTGCCGATGTTCCACTGCAACGGCTGGTGCTTCCCGTGGACGGTGGCGATGGTGGGCGGCACCCATGTGTGCCTGCGCAAGGTCGAGGCCAGGGCCATCCTCGACGCGATGCGCGAGCATGGCGTGACGCACTACTGCGCCGCGCCGATCGTGCACAGCCTCGTCATCAACGCGCCGGCCGAATGGCGCGAGGGCATCACGCAGCGGGTGCACGGCATGGTGGCCGGCGCCGCGCCGCCGGCCTCGATGATCGAGGGCATGGCGAAGATCGGCTTCGAGCTCACGCATGTCTACGGCCTCACCGAAACCTACGGCCCGGCCTCGGTGGCGGTGCAGCGCGAGTCCTGGGCCGATGCGTCGCTGTCCGAGCAGACGCGCCTGAACGGCCGCCAGGGCGTGCGCTACG
Source organism: Burkholderiales bacterium (assembly GCA_028869005.1). GTDB lineage: Bacteria > Pseudomonadota > Gammaproteobacteria > Burkholderiales > Burkholderiaceae_C > Rubrivivax. Next base: position 8,299 of record JAGWTJ010000015.1, read on the forward strand.
TGCTGCAGGCGGGCATGACGGTGATGGAGCCCGAGACGATGGCCGAGGTGGCCGCCGACGGCCAGACCATGGGCGAGATCATGTTCCGCGGCAATATCGTCATGAAGGGCTACCTGAAGAACCCGGCCGCCACCGGCAAGGCCTTCGCCGGCGGCTGGTTCCACACCGGCGATCTGGCGGTGCTGGAAAGCGACCGCTACGTCAAGATCAAGGACCGCAGCAAGGACGTCATCATCTCCGGCGGCGAGAACATCAGCTCGCTCGAGGTCGAGGACGCGCTCTATCGTCACCCGGCCGTGCTCGCCTGCGCCGTCGTCGCGCGGCCCGACCCGAAGTGGGGCGAGACGCCGCTGGCCTACGTCGAGACCAAGACCGATGCGAGCGTGAGTGCCGCCGAACTCATCGCGCACTGCAAGAGCCTGCTCGCCGGCTACAAGGTGCCGCGCGAGATCCGCTTCGAGCCGATTCCGAAGACGAGCACGGGCAAGATCCAGAAATTCCAGCTGCGCGAGCGTGCCAGGAGCACCTCGGCGATCGAATAGGAGAGCACGCATGACCACCGAACCGCTGGTGCAGTACGAGAAGGACGCGCGCGGCGTCGTCACGCTGACGATGAACCGGCCGCAGGCCTTCAATTCGCTGTCCGAGGCGATGATCGAGTCGCTGCAGGCGGCGCTCGACCGCGTCGCCGCCGACGAGTCGGCGCGCGTCGTGGTGCTGGCCGGCGCCGGCAAGGCCTTCTGCGCCGGCCACGACTTGAAGGAGATGCGTGCCGAGCCGTCGCAGGCCTACTACGAGGACCTGTTCGCCGCCTGCGGCCGCATGATGATGACGATCCAGCGGCTGCCGGTGCCGGTGATCGCGCGCGTGCACGGCATCGCCACCGCCGCCGGCTGCCAGCTGGTGGCGATGTGCGACCTGGCCATCGCCGCGCGCGATGCGCGCTTCGCGGTGAGCGGCGTCAATCTCGGGCTCTTCTGCTCGACGCCGAGCGTGGCGCTGTCGCGCAACCTGTCGCGCAAGGCGGCCTTCGAGATGCTGGTGACGGGCGACTTCATAGTCGCCGAAGAGGCGCGGGCCAAGGGCCTGGTCAACCGCGTCGTCGATGGCGAGCAACTCGACGCCGAGGTCGAAGCGCTGGTTGCGCGCATCGTCGCCAAGCCGCGCACGGCCGTGGCGATGGGCAAGGCGCTCTTTTATCGCCAGCTCGAGGAGCGCATCCAGACCGCCTACGACGACGCCGGCCGCACGATGGCCTGCAACATGATGGACGAGAGCGCCCTCGAAGGCGTGCAGGCCTTCATCGACAAGCGCAAGCCGGACTGGCGCTGACGCGCGTCGCGACTGAAGACCGTGGCCAGCCATGCCCTGGCGCGCGCGCGCCGCGCGGCGATCGCGTCGGCGCCGGTGGCGCTCACGATGCTGCTCGCCTTCGCTGCGCTGGCGTGGCTGGCGAGGACGATCGCGATCGATCTGGAGATCTACGTGCTGGCCGCGCTGCTGCCGATCCTGATCGTCAGGCTGCCGCATGCGCACGGCGCGGCCGAGCAGGCGCGCGACGGGGTGGTCATCGCGGCCGCGGCGCTGGTCGCGGTGGAACTGCCTGCGCTCGTCGATGGCCAGCCACTGCCGGGCACCTTGGCGCTGATCGCCTGCGCGGTCGCCTCGAAGGCGTTGCGCGGGCGCGGCCGCGCCGCGGGCATCGCCGCCGCCGGCGCCGGGCTTGCGCTGCGCCTGGCGCTGATCTCGCTGGTGGCGCCCGGGCGCATCGACGAGGCCTGGCGCGCGCCGCTGGCCGTCGCCCTCGTCGGGTGGTCCTATGGCGCACTGGCCTTGTTCGCGCGGCTGGTCGGCCACGAGCCGGCAGCGGATCGGCGAGCCAGCGGGGCGTCGGCCGAGGCGGGGGCAAGGGCCGCAGCCGCAGCGCCTGCCGCAATCGCGGCGTCACGCGCCGTTCGCTCTTTCGGGCGAAAGAGCGCCACGCTGCAGATGCTGCTCGCCTTCTCGGCGTCTTGCGTTGCGGGCCGCTGGTGGTTCGGCGCGCATTGGAACTGGGCCGCGCTGTCGGCGTTCCTGGTGCTGAGCGGCACGCTGACGCGCGCCGAGATCATGACGAAGGGCCTGCATCGGCTGGTCGGTGCCGCCGCCGGCACCTCGGCGGCGGCGCTGCTCGTCGGGCCGGGCGGTGCCGGCAGCCGCTCGACGCTGCTCGCGCTGCTGGCCGTCGTGATGGTCTCGATCTGGCTGCGCCGCCTCGCCTATGCGGGCTGGGTGGCCGGCATCACGGCGGCGCTGTCGCTGCTGTACAGCTACGAAGGCCAGGACGCCGGCGCGCTGCTCGGCGTGCGCCTGGCCGCGCTGGCCTGCGGCGCGGTGCTCGCCATCGCCGCCGGCTGGTTCGTGATGCCGGTGCGGCGCGCCCCCGATTCGCGCGCGCGCTGAACGCGGCGAGTGTCGCGGCGCCGCGTCACAGCGCCACGCACTGTCCGTGCTGCGGCACGCCGACGCCGCGCCAGCCGAGGCGGTCCTGCAGCGCCGAGCGCAAGGCGTCGCTCGCATCGGGCTCGCCGTGCACGACGAAGGTGCGTTCGGGCGAGCGCTTCAGGGCTTTCAACCAGTCGAGGATCTCGTCGCGATCGGCGTGGCCGGAGAAGCCTTCGAGCTGGCGCACGGCGGCGCGCACCGGCACCATCTCGCCGTGGATCTTGATCTCGCGCTCGCCGGCCACCAGCCGCGCGCCGCGCGAGCCGCCGACCTGGAAGCCGGCGAAGACGATGGTGTTGCGGGCGTCGGGCGCCAGCGCCTTCAGATGATGCAGCACGCGTCCGCCGGTGGCCATGCCGCTGGCCGAGATGATGATGCGCGGAAAGCGCGCGTTGGACAGGCGGATCGACTGCGCTGCGTCGGCGACGACGCGCACGCCGTCGAGCAGGCCGCTCATCTCGCGCGCGGCCACGCGCAGCAGCCGCGCGTGCTTGCGATACAGCGCCGTCGCTTCGGCGGCCATCGGGCTGTCGAGGAAGATCGGCAGCTCACGCGGGATCAGCCCCGCCCGGCGCAGCCGCTGCAGCACCAGCAGCAGCGCCTGCGCGCGCCCGACCGCGAAGGCCGGCAGCACGACCGAGCCGCCGCGCGCGGCCGCGGCGCGCACGATGGCGCCCAGCAGCTCGGGTCCGTCCTCGTGCGGATGCAGGCGGTTGCCGTAGGTCGACTCGACCAGCAGCACGTCGCACGCGCCGGGCGGCTCGGGCGGCGGCATCAGCAGGTCGTCGCGGCGGCCGATGTCGCCCGAGAACAGCAGCGTGCCGTGCGCGCTGCGCAGCGTCACCGTGCAGGCGCCGAGCAGGTGGCCGACCGGCGTGAGCGTGACGCGCGTGGCGCCGATCGACAGCTCGCGTCCGCTCGCCAGCGGCACGAACTGCGCGATGGCACGTCGCGCGTCGGTCTGGGTGTACAGCGGCAGCGCCTTGGCGTGGCGCGAATAGCCGTAGCGGTTGGCTCGGCGCGCGTCCTCTTCCTGCAGATGGGCGCTGTCCAGCAGCATCACGGCGGCCAGATCGCAGGTCGCGGGATGCGCGTGGATGCGGCCGCGAAAGCCGCGCTTGACGAGCGCGGGCAGCCAGCCGCTGTGGTCCAGATGGGCGTGGCTGAGGACCACGGCGTCGAGCTGCTCGAACTCGACCGGCTGCACCCAGTTGCGCTCGCGGTGCAGCTTCCAGCCCTGGAACATGCCGCAGTCGAGCAAGATGCGTTCGGTGCCGGTGTCGACCAGGTGGCGCGAGCCGGTGACGCCGTCGGCGGCGCCGAGGAAGGTGATCTTCATGCGGCGCCGAGCTCCTGCATCCGGCCCGAGTCGAGCACGTGCACGCCGCTGCCGGGCTCGGCCAGCGCGCGCAGCATGGCGCGCGCCACGCGAGCGGCTTCGATGGGCCGGTAGGCGCGCGGAATCAGGCCGGCGATCGGCTGCAGCAGGGCGAGCGTCACGACCTCCGCGGGACGCGTGGGCTGGCCGGTGGCGGCGCGGTCGCCGGTGAGCAGCGAGGGCCGGGCGATGACGAGGCGGGTGAATCCCAGGCGCGCCAGCTCGTCTTCGGTCTCGCCCTTGACGCGGCTGTAGAAGTTGCTCGACTTGGCGCTCGCGCCGAGCGCCGAGACGACGGCCAGGCGCCGCACGCCGGCGGCCAGCGCGGCGCGTGCGAAGGCCAGCACGGCGTCGTGGTCGACGGCGCGAAACGCCGCCTGCGAGCCGGCCACCTTGATGGTCGTGCCGAGGCAGCAGTAGGCCTCGTCGGCGTGCGGCAGCGGCGGCAGCGCGGCGAAGTCGACGACGTGCACGGTGTGCTGCGGCGCCACCTCGGCGAGCGCACGACGCACGAGCAGATGCAACCGTCCGCTGCCGCGCCACTGGCGCGCGAGCTCGCGTCCGACGAGGCCGGTGCCGCCGGCGAGCAGGGCGCTCATCGGGCACGAGCGCGCTTGCGCAGCGCGCTCATCGCATCACCGCGCGCTTCTTCAGCGCGCGCAGGTCGATCACGCCTGCCGCCCGGCGCGGGTCGGACCCGGCGCCGAACAGGTCGTGCTTGCGGATCTTCTGCGTGCCGGTGGTCGGCAGCTCGGCGCGAAAACACAGCCAGCCCGGCGCCTTGTAGTAGGCCAGGTTCGCCATGCAATGCGTCATCAGCTCGCGCGCCAGCAACGCCTCTTCGGCGGCATCGGCGGGCGGCAGCTTGGGGACGACACAGGCCATCACCTCCTCCTCGCGCAGTTCATCGGGCACCGCCAGCACGGCGGCGTTGAGCACCAGCGGATGGGTCAGCAGCACCGCTTCGACCTCGGCGGCGGCGATGTTCTCGCCACTGCGGCGCACGATATTCTTGCGCCGGTCGAAGAAGTGCAGCATGCCGTCGGCGTCGCGCGTGACGACGTCGCCGGTGTGGAACCAGCCGCCGCGCCACGCCGTCTCGGTGGCGGCCGGGTCGTCGAGATAGCCGGCGAAGAAGGCCTTGCGCGGCGTCGCCGCCGAGTGGCGGATCAGCATCTCGCCGGGCCGGCCGTCGGCCACGTCGCGGTCGGACTCGTCGACCACGCGCACCTCGACGCCGGGCAGCGCGCGGCCGAAGGCGCGCGTGCCGACCTTGCGCGGCGCGATGCAGTCCGTGAGCACGCGCACCATCTCGGTCATGCCCCACAGCTCGACCAGCGGAAAGCCGAAGCGCTGCTCGAACAGCGCGTGCAACTGCGGCTCGACGCCGGCGCCCCAGCCGAAGCGCACGTGGTGATCGCGATCCTGCGGCCCCGGCGGCTGGCCGAGCAGCAGCGGCACGACGACGCCCAGGTAATGCACGATGGTGGCGCGCGACTCGCGCACTTCGGTCCAGAAGCGCGTCGGCTGGAAGCGCTCGCCCTGGATCTGGCAGCCGCCCGTCAGCAGCATGCCGAAGAAGGAGAGGATCGACGCGTTGACGTGGTACAGCGGCAGCGCGTTGTAGACGCGGTCCTCGCCCTCGTGCACGGCGGCCAGTCCGCCGCGCGTGGCGTAGGCCTGGCCCGCGAGCAGTTCGTACTCGTGCGTCAGCACACAGCCCTTGGGCCGGCCGGTGGTGCCCGAGGTGTAGAGGATGCTGGCCGGCGTGCCGGGCCCCGGCGCTCCGGCCTCGGCCGGCGCGGCGGCGTCGTGCAGGCGCGCCTCGAAGGCTTCGTGCGTGGCGAGCGCCGGCCGGTGCGCGGTGCCGCGCAGCGCCTCGTGCACGGCGGGCAGCCGCTCGTCGAGCGCAACCAGCAGCGCCGGGTGCGCATGGTCGATCAGATAGGCGATCTCGCCGGCGCGGTACTCCGGATTCACAGGCACACAGCAGGCGCCCAGCGTGTTCAGCGCGAGCTTGTGCAACAGGTGCTCGGGCCGGTTGTCGAGCAGCAGCGCGACGCGGTGGCCGTGGCCGTAGCCGTGCGCCGCGTAGTGCTGCGACAGCCGTCGCACCTCGGCCAGCGCGGCGCGGTAGCCGATCGACCAGCCCTGCGCGTGGTAGCTGCGCGCGGGGTGGGCCGCCACCGCCAGCAACTCGCGGTCGCCAAAGCGCTCGGCGGCCTCGGCCAGGACGCTGCCGATGGTGCTGCCGGCGCCGGGTTCGATCATCGCGGTCCCCTCCGAGGGAGCGTTGCGCGACCGACTCTAGCGGAAGTTCTCCAGCATGTGCTCGAGCGTCAGCGTGAACGGCGCCTGCAGCGCCGGCAGCGTCAGCAGCATGCCGAGCAGGCCGACGGCCAGCGTGATCGGAAAGCCGATCGCGAAGATGCTGAGCTGCGGTGCCACGCGCGAGATGGCGCCGAGCACGAGGTTGACGAACAGCAGCATCGTCACCAGCGGCAGCGCGATCCACAGGCCGGTGGCGAAGAGCTCGGCGCCCCAGCGCTGCGGCGTCGTCGCGGCGAGGAAGGCGAAGGGCTCCGGGCCGGCCGGGAAGGCGGCGAAGCTCTGCACCAGCGCCGCCACCACCAGCAGGTGGCCGTCGATGACGATGAACAGCCACGCGATGGTGGTGCCGAAGAAGCGGCTCGTCGCCGTGCTCGTGCCCGCGCTCACGGGGTCGAAGAAGCCGGCGAAGTTCAGGCCCATCTGCAGGCCGATCAACTCGCCCGCGAACTCGACCGCGGCAAACGCCAGCCGCACCGCGAAGCCCAGCGCCAGGCCGATCACCGTCTGCTGGGCGACCAGGCCGAGCATGACCGGCGAGTCGAGCGCGACGACCGGCGGCAGCGGCAGCGCGGGCTGCGCGGCGAAGGCGACGAAGGCGGCGAGCGCCACGCGCACGCGCTGCGGCACCGTGCGCGTGCCGATCACCGGCATCGCGCTGAGCAGCGCCAGTGCGCGCAGGAAGGGCCACAGCAGCGGCGTCAGCCAGGCGGCGAGCTGCGCGTCGGTGAAGGTGAGCATGCGGGTGCGGCGGCGCCGCCGGGAATGCGGCGTCGTGGCTGTGGGTCGCCCGGCGCTCAGCCTACCGCTGCCGGCAGCGACTGCAGCGTGCGCTGCAGGTACTCGACCAGCGTCTCGAGCATCCACGGCCCGGCGAAGGCGAGCACGAGCACGGCGGCGACGATCTTGGGCACGAACGACAGCGTCGCCTCGCTGATCTGCGTGGCGGCCTGGAAGATGCTGACGGCCAGGCCGACCACCAGCACCACGCCGAGCATCGGCGCCGCCACCATCAGCAGCGTGGTCAGGCCCTGCTGGCCGGCGGTGAGGACTTGCTGGGCATCCATCGGTCGAAGAGCTCTCAGGTGGCGAACGACGCCGCGAGCGAGCCCATCAGCAGGTTCCAGCCGTCGGCGAGCACGAACAGCATCAGCTTGAAGGGCAGCGACACGAGCACCGGGCTGAGCATCATCATGCCCAGGCTCATCAGCACGCTGGCGACGATCATGTCGATGATCAGGAACGGGATGAAGATCATGAAGCCGATCTGGAACGCGCTCTTGAGCTCGCTCGTGACGAAGGCCGGCACCAGCACCGAGATCGGCACCTCGTCGGCCTTCGTGCCTTCGGCAACCTTGCCCAGGCGCGAGAACAGCTGCAGGTCGCTCTGTCGCGTGTTCTTCAGCATGAACTCGCGCAGCGGCTTCAAGCCGGTCTGCAGCGCCTGATCGGCGGCCATCTGGCCGGCGCTGTACGGCGCCCACGCCTGCTGGTAGATCTTGTCGAAGGTCGGGCTCATGACGAAGAAGGTGAGGAACAGCGCGAGCCCGAGGATCACCTGGTTGGGCGGTGCCGCCTGCGTGCCCAGCGCCTGGCGCAGCAGCGACAGCACGATGACGATGCGCGTGAAGGCCGTCATCAGCAGCAGCACCGCAGGCAGGAACGACAGCGCGGTGAAGAACAGCAGCGTCTGGATCGGCACCGAGTAGCTGGTGCCGCCCGCGCCCTGGCCGATGACCAGCGGCAGCATGCCGGGCGCCGCGGCGCCGCCCGTGCCCTGCGCGGCGGCGGTAGCGGCGAAGGCGGCCAGCGCGGCGCCTGCCACGGTCGACGCGAGCAAGCGCAGGCGAATGCGACCGGCGCGATCAGGGCGCATCGGATCCGGGGCCCTGGCGCAGCCGGCCGAGCAGTTGCGAGAAGGCGGCGGCCGGCGCGCCCGGGGCGGCGGACAGCGGCGCGCCCGGCGCCATCGTGTGCAGCGTGCGAATGCTCTGCGCGGTGACGCCGAGCACCAGCCACAGGCGCTCTTCGCCCTGGCCGACTTCGACGGTGACCAGCCGCTGCGACGGCGACAGCGCCAGCACCGACACCGTGCGCGGCGCGCCCGGGCCGGTGAGCGCCGCGCCGACGAGCGGGCTGCGCCGCAGCAGCCACAGCGCCAGCGGAATCGCCGCCAGCACGGCGGCGAACCACAGCAGCGACGTGAAGCCGTTCATGCGTGCCGCGCGGGCTCGACGTGCGTGGAGCGTCTGCCGCGCCGGCTCAGACGCGCGACAGCCGGCGCATGCGCTCGCTGGGCGTGACGATGTCGGTGAGGCGGATGCCGAACTTGTCGTTGACCACCACCACCTCGCCCTGCGCGATCAGGTAGCCGTTGACGAGCACGTCCATCGGCTCGCCGGCCAGCGTCTCGAGCTCGACCACCGAACCCTGCGCGAGCTGCAGGATGTGCTTGATCGGAATCCTCGTGCGGCCCAGCTCCACGGTGAGCTGCACCGGGATGTCGAGGATCATGTTGAGGTCGTTGCCGGCCCCCGTGGCCAGGCTCTTGCCCGGCGCGAAGTTGGCGAAGCTGGGCGGTGCCACCGACTCGGCGGGCGCGACCTCGCTGGCGACGTCGCCGCCGCCCTTGGTCTCGGCCAGCGCAGCGGCCCATTCGGCAGCCATGCGGTCTTCTTCGGTCATGCCGCCTTCGGCGGCGCCAGCGGGTTCAGCCATGGGCCTGTGCTCCGAGCCAGCCCTGGTTGGAGCTGGTGATGAGGCGGTCGATCTTGATCGCGTAGCGGTTGTTGGAGGTGCCGTAGTGGCAGTCGAAGACGGGCACGCCGTCGACCTTGGCCTGGATCATCGGGTCGAGGTCGAGCTCGATGAAGTCGCCGGGCTTGAACGACAGCAGTTGCTCGACGGTGGCCGGCGCGCGCCCCAGTTCGGCCACCAGGTCGACCTCGGCGGCCTGGATCTGCTGCTCGAGCAGGTTGAGCCAGCGCCGGTCGGGCTCGACGCTGTCGCCCTGGATGGTCGAGAACAGCAGGTCGCGGATCGGCTCGAGCGTGCTGTAGGGCATGCACAGGTGGATCGAGCCCGACACCTCGCCGATCTCCAGCGTGTAGGTGGTGGCCACGACCACCTCGCTCGGGGTGGCGATGTTGGCGAACTGCGGCTGCATCTCCGAGCGCTGGTACTCCAGCTCGATCGGGTAGATGCCGGTCCAGGCCTTCTTGTACTCGGCGGCGATGGTCTCCACCAGGCGCAGGATGACGCGCAGCTCGGTCGGGCTGAAGTCGCGCCCCTCGATGCGCGTGTGGTACTTGCCGGCGCCTCCGAACAGCGCGTCGATCACCGCGAACACCAGGCTCGGGTCGCAGATGACGAGCCCGCTGCCGCGCAGCGGCTTGACCGAGACGATGTTGAAGTTGGTCGGCACCACGATCTCGCGCAGGAAGGCGCTGAACTTCTGCACCTTGATGCCGCCGATGGCCACCTCCGGGCTCTTGCGGATCAGGTTGAAGATGCCGATGCGAACGTTGCGCGCGAAGCGCTCGTTGATGACCTCCATCGTCGGCATGCGGCCGCGGACGATGCGCTCCTGGCTCGACAGGTCGTAGTCGCGGATGCCGTGGCCCGGCTCGTCCTCGTGGTCGAGCTTCTGGCTCTCGCCGGTGATGCCCTGCAGCAGGGCGTCGACCTCGTCTTGCGAAAGGATCTGCTGGTTCATCGCGCGTGCGCTGCGTGGTTTGTGGCCGGCGGTCGGCTACTGGATGATGAAGTTGGAGAAGTGCACGGCGCGCACCGGCAGCTCGTCGTCCTTGCTGCCCTTTTTGCGCGTCTTGCCGGCGGCGCCGTCACCATCGACCTCGTAGCCGAGTGCGCGCGCCGTCTCGCGGCGGATCTCGTCGGCCAGGCGCTGCTTGCCTTCGCGGTCCATCAACTGCGCCGCCGTCTTGTCGGCGATGGCGAGCAGCACGTTGTTGCGGATCGCGGGCATGTAGGTCTTGACCTTCTCGGCGATCTTGGCGTCCTCGAACTCGAGCGTGACCGCCACCTGGGCATAGCGCTCGGCCTCGCGGTCGGCGAGGTTGACGGTGAACTGATCGAGCGGCACGAAGGTCGGCGTGCCCTTGTCGTCGTGCTTGGCCGCCTTGGCCGCCTTGGCGCTCTCGGCGGCGACCTCGCCGTCGCCCTCGGCGTCATGGGCCGGCTTCTTCTTGAGTAGCAGCACGGCGCCGCCACCGGCCACGGCCAGCAGCAGCACGGCCGCGGCCGCGAAGATGATGAGCTTCTTCTTGCTGCCCTTGGCGGGGACGGGCGTGGCGTCGACGGCGGTGGCGGTGGCGGTGGACATCTGCGCTCCCGAAGGGCAATGACGGTGTTCGCTGCGGCCCCGGGCGCCGGCGCCCGCGAACCGGGCCGCGCGGCGCCATGCAGTCGGCCGTCTGAAAACATTGTTCAGCGCCGCATTGGCGTGCGAAGCGCCGATAAGCGGCCCGAATCCCGCCTTGACGGATGGGTGTTGCACACCGTGCCGGCGCTGACGCGCCGAGGACTTCGGCCGAACAGGCGGGCAGCCGATCAGCCGATCAGGCGATCAAGTCGACCACGCCGCGCCTTCGCGCGACGGTGGCCGGCACGTCGGCGGGCGCGACGCGCTCGGCGGCGGATGCGCCGCCTTCGCTCGGTGCGCGGCCGGCCGCGGCCTGCTCGCTGCCCGGGCGCGCAGAGTCACGCGGTTGCTGGAAGACACCGCCTCCGGCGAGCGTGAGACCGGCCTCGCGCAGGCTGCCCGCCAGGGTCGGCAGCGCGGCGTCGAGCGCCTGGCGCGTGTCGCCGCGCTCGGCGGCCAGATGCACCTGCGCCGCCTGGCCGTCGAGCTTGATCTGCACGGTGATGGGCCCGAGCTCGGCCGGATGGAGCTGGATGCGTGCGAACTCGACGCCGTCTCGCACGAACGTCGTGAGCTGTGCGCCGAGTTGCTGCGCAAACGCGGGATGGCCCGGGCCGATCGGCAGGCGCGCCTCGGTGGCGGCGACGCCTGCCGACGCGACGAGCTCGGGCGGCGCGGCCGCCTGAGCGATCAGCGGCAGCGCCGGGCCCGCGAGGTCGCCGGAGGTCGGGCCGGCGCGCTGCGAGCTGCCGTCGCGTGCGGCGCTCAACGCGTCGGTGAAGCCTGCTGCGGGCGCAGACTGCGCGCCCGCGGGCGACGCGGTGGCGGCGCGCGGGAGTGCGGCGTCGGTGAGGGCGTCGGTGAGGGCGTCAGTGCGTGCGTCAGTGCGTGCGTCGGCTGCTGCCTTTGCCGCGGCGCTGTGGCGCGCGTGCCCGCCGGCCTCGCCGTTGGCGCCGGCGAGGCTTGCTGCGCTCGCGTCGGTCGCCGCGCCGCGTCGTGCGTCGTCCGCCGGCGGCGTGGCGCCCGGCATCTGGCCGAGCAGTGCCGCGATCAGGCTGACCGCATCGGGCGCCGGGTCTTCGTGCGTGCGTTTCGGCGACGACTCGGTTGCAGCGTCCGGCGCGCGGTCGGTCGCACGATCGGTTGCGCGGTCGGTCGCACGATCGCTCGCGAGATCGGTCGCGAGATCTTGTGCCCGATCGGTCGTGGCCGAGGCGGCGCGCTCGGCGTCGGCGCCGGGCCGTTCTTCGGCGCTGCGGCTGTCCGAGGCAGCGGTCCGGCCTGCACGAGGCGTTCCTGCGGCAGCAGGCGCCGCGGCCGTGCGCGCGGCGCCCGGCGCAGGCGTCTCGCGAGGTGCGCTGCGGCGCGCGTCGGCTCGTTGCGCATCCGCACGGCGTTCGCCGGCGCGTGCGGCGTCGAGCGCCTGCGCGAAGGGCGCAGGCGTCGCCGACTCTGCCGTGCCCGCCCCTGCCGCAGCGGCGGGCGGTGCCGGCGTCGGGCCGGCGGCGGCACTCGGTGCGATCGCAACCACGGCCATGGCGAACCTTTCAGCGGTGGGGGCTGCCGTCGCGCCGCGCCCACGCGCTGCGCTGCGCGGCCTCGTCGCTGCGACGCTGCTCGGTGCGCGTCGCGTGCTGCCGCTGGTGCGCCTGGCGGCGCTCGAGCAGCTTGCGCACCGAAGCCACGCGCAGTTCCAGCGCGAGCAGCGCCTCGCGCTCGGCTGCGGCATCGCGCTCGGCCGCTTCGAGCTGGCCGCGCTGCTGGTCCAGCGCCTGATCCACGCGCTGCATGAAGTCGCGGTGGCTGCGTACGAGCTCGATGTGCGCGGCCTTGGCACCGGCGGCCGGTGCGCGCCGTCGGTAGTCGTCGCGGTAGGCGATCAGCTGCCCGCCTTGCCGCGCCAGCTGCTGCGCCAGTTCGGCGGCACGCGCGGCGCGCGTCTGTGCCGCGTCACGCTCGGCCTCGGCGCGTTCGAGAAGGGTCTGCAGGGACTGCTGGGTGTGAGGCATGGTGTGCGGCGGCGTCAATGCGCGGCCAGGGCGAACAGCTGCGTGCGGCTGGCGTCGAGCGCAGCCGCCTCGTGCATGTCCTGCTGCAGGAAGACATCGAGCTGCGGCGCCAGCCGCACCGCGACGTCGAGGTCGATGTCGTGTCCGGGCTGATAGGCGCCGATCTGGATCAGGTCGCGCGCCTTGGTCAGGCGCGACAGCCAATGGCGGATGCGGCGCGCCGCGGCCACCTGCTCGCGCGAGGCCACCGCCGTCATGACGCGCGAGATCGAGCGTTCGACGTCGATCGCCGGAAAGTGGCCCGACTCGGCCAGCTCGCGCGACAGCACGATGTGGCCGTCGAGGATGCCGCGCGCGGCGTCGGCGATCGGGTCCTGCGGGTCGTCGCCCTCGGTCAGCACGGTGTAGAGCGCCGTGATCGAGCCGACGCCGCCCAGGCCGTTGCCGCTGCGCTCCACCAGTTGCGGCAGTCGCGCGAACACGCTCGGCGGATAGCCCTTGGTGGCCGGCGGCTCGCCGATGGCCAGCGCGATCTCGCGCTGCGCCATGGCATAGCGCGTCAGGCTGTCCATCAGCAGCAGCACGTGCTTGCCGCGGTCGCGGAAATGCTCGGCGATGGCCGTGGCGTAGCTGGCGCCTTGCATGCGCACCAGCGGCGGCGCATCGGCCGGTGCGGCGACGACGACGCTGCGCGCGCGCCCCTCTTCCTCGAGGATGTCCTCGATGAATTCCTTGACCTCGCGTCCGCGCTCGCCGATCAGACCGACGACGATGACGTCGGCCGCGGTGTAGCGCGCCATCATGCCGAGCAGCACCGACTTGCCGACGCCGGTGCCGGCGAACAGGCCCAGGCGCTGGCCGCGGCCGACCGTGAGCAGTGCATTGATGGCGCGCACGCCGGTGTCCAGCGGCTGGCGCACCGGGTCGCGGTCCATGGCGTTGATCGGCCGGCGCGCCATCGGCTCGGCGTGCACCTGCTCGATTTCGCCGAGGCGGTCCAGCGGCCGACCCTGCGAGTCGACGACGCGGCCGAGCAGTCCGTCGCCCATCGGCAGGTGCAGTCCGCGATCCTCGCTGCGGCGCCAGGGGTGATGGTCGGCGCCCAGTTGCATCGGTGCACGCGGCGGCGCACGCGGCACGACGCGCGCGCCGCTGGCCAGCCCCTGCAGCTCGCCGTAGGGCATGAGAAAGGCGCGGTCGCCGCTGAAGCCGACGACCTCGGCCAGCACCTGCTGACCCGGAGAATCCACCTCGCACACCGAGCCCACCGGCACGCGCACGCCGGCCGCTTCGAGCACGAGCCCGGTGACGCGCAGCAGCGTGCCGACTGCCTCGAGCGGCTGCGGCCCGGCACTGTGCTGCTCGAAGTGCTCGAGCCAGCGCTGCCAGCGCCGGCCGCGCGCATCGAGGCGTTCGGCCAGCGGCGTCATGCGTCGTCGTCCGCCGCCCAGGCGACCTCGCTGCCGAGCGCGGCGGCCGCCTGCGCCCAGCGCGTGGCGACGCGCGCGTCGACGGCGCCGGCGTCGGACTCGACGATGACACCGCCGCGCTCGACGTTCTCGTCCGGCAGCAGCCGGGCGCCGCGCGCGACCAGCGCCTCCTGGGCGCCCTCTTCGATCAGCGGCAGGTCGGCCGGGTGGGCCAGCACGCGGATGTGGCTGGCCGACAGCATGACGGCGTTGACGGCGTCGGTGGCGACGCGCGCGACGAGCTCGGGCCGCGTGCCGAGCTCGCTGCGCACGACCTGGCGCGCGAGCTGCAGCGTGCAGCGCGTCAGCGCCTGCGCCGCCTGGGCGTCGATCTCGCGCAACTGGGCGTCGAAGCTGTCGAGCAGGCTGCCGATTTGCGCCGTGGCCTGCGCCGCGAAGTGCTGCTTGAAGTTCTCGAGCGCGACCAGGCCGTCGCGATAGCCTTCCTGGTAGGCGGCCTGGCGCAGCGCGTGACGCTCGGCGTCCAGGCGCGCGCGCAAGGCGTCGGGCGTGCTGTCCGCGGCCGCCGTGCCCGATGCCGGCGCCGTGCCGGCAGCGGCGCCGAACGCCGCCGCACCGGCACCGAACGAGCCGGGCTTCCAGCTCGCCACCTCGCCCAGCTCCTCGCGCGGGATGAAGCGCGCATAGCTGCCCGTGGCCTTGCCGTTGCCGCCCTGGCCGGCGGCGCGGCCGGCGACCGGCGGCACGTGCTGCGGCGGCGGCTTGCCGGCACCGCTCATACGAACTTCTCGTCGCTGCTGCCGGCGATCACGATCACGCCTTCGTCGACGAGGCGACGCACGATCTTGAGCATTTCCTTCTGCTCGGCCTCGACCTCGGACAGCCGGACCGGGCCGCGCGACTCGAGGTCTTCCTTGAGCGCCTCGGCGGCGCGCGTGGACATGTTCTTGTAGATCTTCTCGCGCAGGCCGGGCGGCGCGCCCTTGAGCGCGATCACCAGCGACTCGCTCTGCACTTCCTTGAGCAGCGCCTGCACGCCCTTGTCCTCGAGCTTCTCCATGTCGTCGAAGGTGAACATGTTGTCCATGATCTTCTGCGCGAGCTCGCCGTCGGCCTCGCGCACGAAGTCGAGCACCGAGGTCTCGACCGCATTGCCGAGCATGTTCAGGATCTCGGCCGCCGCCTTGGCGCCGCCGAGCGAGCTCTTCCTGCTGCGGTCGCCCCCGGCCAGCACCTTGCTCATCACGTCGTTGAGATCCTTGAGTGCGGTCGGCTGGATGCCGTCGAGCGTGGCGATGCGGATCAGGACTTCGTTGCGGTGGCGCTCGCCGAAGTGCTTGAGGACGTCGGCGGCCTGGTCGAACTCGAGGTGCACGAGGATCGCGGCGACGATCTGCGGATGCTCGTTGCGCAGCAGCTCGGCCACCGAGCTCGGGTCCATCCACTTCAGGCTCTCGATGCCGGTGATGTCGCTGCCCTGCAGGATGCGGTCGATCAGCAGGTTGGCCTTCTCGTCGCCGAGCGCCTTGCGCAGCACGGTGCGCACGTACTCGTTGCTGTCGGAGACCAGCATGTGCTCGTTGGCGGCGACGGTCGCGAACTTGTCGATCACGCCGTCGAGCCGCTCGCGCGTGACGGTCTTGATGTGCGCGATGGTTTCGCCCAGGCGCTGCACCTCCTTGGGCGACAGATGCTTGAAGATGCTCGCGGCCTCTTCCTCGCCCAGGCTCATGAGCAGGATGGCGGCGTTCTCGAGGCCTTCGTCGCTCATCGACATGGCGTTGTCAGAGTGCCCTCAGCCGGCATCGCCGCTGACCCAGCCGCGCACGATGTTGGCGACCGCGGCCGGGTTGTCCTTGGCGAGCTGGCGCGCCGCTTCGAGCTTGGCGCTGGCGCGCGG
Organism: Burkholderiales bacterium; assembly: GCA_028869005.1. Lineage (GTDB taxonomy): Bacteria > Pseudomonadota > Gammaproteobacteria > Burkholderiales > Burkholderiaceae_C > Rubrivivax. The sequence continues at coordinate 24,209 of JAGWTJ010000015.1, forward strand.
GTTTTCGAGGGCCGGCAGGACAGGGACGCCGGGAAGGGCCGCCGTGTCGTCCACCACCTCGCTCACCTTCGAGCCCCGAGCCGCCGGCGCCGGCGCCGGCAGCGCGGCCAGCATGGCCACCAGCGCCGGGCGCACGAGCGTGAAGACGATGACCAGCGCGACCAGCGCCAGCGCGGCCGGCGCGGCGGCGCTGCGCAGCAAGTCGGTGAGCCACGGCTGCTGCCACAGCGGCGTGGCGTCGGCCACCGGCACCGGCTCGCCGCGGAACGAGACGTTGAGCACCTTGACCTGGTCGCCGCGCTCGGCGTTGAAGCCGATGCCCTGCTGCACGAGGGTGGTCAACTGCTCGAGTTCCTTGGCGCCCAGCGGCGTGCTGGTGGTCTTGCCCTTGGTGTCGGTGGCGACGCGGTTGTTGACGACCACCGCCGCCGACAGGCGCTTGACGGTGCCGACGGCGTTCTTGGTCACGGTGACGGTCTTGTCGACCTCGAAGCGGGTGGCCTGTTCGCGGCGCGTGCTGCCGCTGGCCGCGCCGCCGCCGGCCGGCTGCAGCGCCGGCGCACTGCCGGCGATGGGCGCCGTCGCCGGGACCGGCGGCTGGTTGCTCTGCGCGCCAGGCACGCCGGAGGGCGTGGCGCTGCCGGGCTGGTTGCTTTCCTCGCTGCGCTGCTCGCGCACGGTGCTCTTGGCCTCGGCGCCCTGGTTCGGGCGGAACGCCTCGGCGGTCTGCATGACCTGCGAGAAGTCGATGTCGGCGCTGACGCTGGCGCGCACGTTGTCGCGTCCCACCACGGGCTCGAGCAGGGCGACGACGCGCTCGAGCAGCTTGGACTCGATCTCGTGGCGGTAGGCCAGCTGCTGCGAGTCGAGGCCCTCGCTGCCATCGCCGTCGCCGCGGCCGGCACCCGACAGCAGCGTGCCGTTGCTGTCGATCACGCTGACCGCCCTCGGGCTCAACTCGGGCACGCTCGAGCTCACCAGGTGCACGATGCCGGCGATCTGGCTGCGATCGAGGCTGTGCCCGGGCTGCAGGTTGAGTACCACCGAGGCGGCGGGCTTTTGCTGCTCGCGAAAGAAGCCGTTCAGCTGCGGCAGCGCCAGATGCACGCGCGCCGACTGCACCGGCGACAGCGACTGGATCGAGCGCACCAGCTCGCCTTCGGTGGCGCGCTGCATGCTCATGCGCTCCTGGCCCTGGGTCTGGCCGAAGGGCGA
>JAGWTJ010000016.1 GCA_028869005.1 Burkholderiales bacterium
GTCTCGCGGCGTTCAGATCGGGGGCCAGGGCATCGCGCGGCGTTCGAAGAAGTACCACCAGCCCTTGACGAAGCGGTACAGGTACCACAGCCCGACGAGCGTCCACGCGATGTAGCCGGGAAACACGAACAGCACCCACAGCGGCGCCGTCACGAGGAGCGCGATCAGCGTGAACCAGAAGCTGCGGCTTTGCCAGCGGAAGTGGCTGCGGTAGTAGTCGCTCGGCGCGTCCCAGCGCTTCCAGTAGTTGATGGCCATGGCGATGATCGAGAAGATGCCCGCCGACAGCCACGACAGCAGGTGCAGCGCGTACAGCACGTGCATCAGCTTGTCCCAGGGGCGGGTGTCGTTCGAGTCGGCACCGGGCAGGATGACCGCGCTCACGGCTGGCCTCCTTCGCGCTGCACGACCTTGCGCAACGCATACTCGTCGAGGCCCGACAGGCCCTCGCGCCGCTCGAGCTCGGCCAACACGTCGGCCGGCGCCAGGCCATGCTGGGCCAGCGCCACCAGCGTGTGGAACCACAGGTCGGCGACCTCGGCGACGATGCGCTCGCGCTCGCCGCCCTTGGCCGCCAGCACGACCTCGGTGGCTTCCTCACCGATCTTCTTGAGGATGGCGTCCTCGCCGCGCACAAAGAGGCGCGCGACGTAGCTCTTGGCCGGGTCGCCGCCGCGCTCGGGCCGGCGTGACTCGATCACCGCCGCCAGCCGCGCCAGCGTGTCGTTGCCGCTCACGTGTCGCTCACTTGTAGATGCGCTCGGGGTCGACCAGCACCGGGTCGACGGCCACCCACTGCGTGCCTGCCCAGCGCCGATAGAAGCAGCTGTGGCGGCCGGTGTGGCAGGCGATGCCCGGCGTGTGACCAAGCTGCGTCACCTCGAGCAGCACGACGTCGCCGTCGCAGTCCAGGCGGATCTCGTGCACCTGCTGGAAGTGTCCCGACTCTTCGCCCTTGTGCCACAAGCGCTGACGCGAGCGGCTCCAGTACACCGCCTGCCCGCGCTCTGCCGTGGCGGCCAGTGCCTCGCGGTTCATCCAGGCCATCATCAGCACGTCCTTGCTGCCGCGCTCCTGCGCGATCGCCGGCACCAGGCCGTCGCGGTCCCATTTGATGTGGTCCAGCCAGTCCATGGCGGCAGTTTAGTGGTCCGGCGTGACCGCCGCGTGCGTGGCGCCGCTGAAGCCCCGCTCGGCGGCGAACCAGCCGAGCACCGGCACCGTGCCCGGCAGCACCGGGCGCACCTGCACCGGCAGCGTCTGCCAGGCCATGGCCTGGCCTTCGCGCATCTCGAACGCGCCGTGCCACGCGAACACCTGGCAAAAGTGCAGGCGCACCAGCGCATGCGGGTAGTCGACGAGTGTCTCGTGCCAGGGCCTGGCGGCGTCGATGGTGATGCCGAGCTCCTCGCGCAGCTCGCGGCGCAACGCCTGCTCGACGCTCTCGCCGTGTTCGACCTTGCCGCCCGGGAACTCCCAGTAGCCCGCGTAGACCTTGCCCGGCGGGCGCGAGGTGAGCAGGAAGCGCCCGTCGGTGTCGATCAGCACGCCGACGGCAACATCGACCGGCTCGCGGCCGTCCGCGCGCGGCGCTGCCGGGTCGGCCACCAGCACGGCGCCGCCTTCAGCCACCGCGGCGCCCCGCCCAGTCGCGCGCGAACTGCTGCGCCACGCGCCCCGAGCGCGAGCCGCGTTCGAGCGCCCACACCAGCGATTCCTTCTGCGCCGCGGTGATCTCGCCTTCGGGCACCCCGTAGTTGCGCAGCCATTGCGCGACGATCACCAGGTACTCGTCCTGCGAGAACGGGTAGAAGCTCAGCCACAGCCCGAAGCGCTCCGACAGCGAGATCTTTTCCTCCACCACTTCGCCCGGATGGACCTCGCCGTCCTCGGTGTGCTCGTAGCTGAGGTTGTCCTTCATGTACTCGGGCAGCAGATGGCGGCGATTGCTGGTGGCGTAGATCAGCAGGTTGTCGCCACTGGCGGCCACCGAGCCGTCGAGCACGCTCTTGAGTGCCTTGTAGCCCGGCTCGCCCTCGTCGAAGCTGAGGTCGTCGCAGAACACGACGAAGCGCTCGGGCCGGCCGTCGACGAGTTCGACGAGGTCGGCGAGGTCGACCAGATCGGCCTTGTCGACTTCGACCAGGCGCAGTCCGCGCGAGGCGTACTCGTTGAGCACGGCCTTGACGAGCGAGCTCTTGCCGGTGCCGCGCGCGCCGGTGAGCACGACGTTGTTGGCGCCGCGGCCGGCGACGAACTGCTCGGTGTTGCGCACCAGGCGCTCCTTCTGCGTGTCGATCTCGCGCAGTTGCGCGAGCCGGATCGGCGCCACGCGGCGCACCGGTTCGAGCAGTCGCAGGTTGCCGCGGCGGCGCCAGCGGAAGGCCGCCGAGGCCGCCCAGTCGGGCGCTTCGAGGGGCCGCGGCAGGATGTTCTCCAGCCGCGCGAGCACGCGCTCGGCACGCTGCAGCAAGGCTTCGATGGGCTCGGTCATGCGCGCCAGTGTAGAGGGCGCCTGCAGCGCCGGCGGCGCCATGCCCGCATCGCGCCGGGTCGATCGCCTGCGGCCAGCGCGCTTCAGGCCGTCAAGCGCGTGAGCGCGGGCTCCAGATACTCGGTGGGCAGCCGCTTGAAGCCGCTGCGCGCGTAGCGCTGCAGCCGGCCGACGATGAGCGCGACCAGCGCCGAGGCCAGCGCCTGGGCCTGCACGGTGGGAGTGGGCGAGCCGGCGGCCTCGGCCGCGGCGCGCAGGCTCTGGCGCAGCTGCGACTCGACGCGCTCGAAGAACTGGTTCATGCGCGCGGTCAGCCGCTCGTGTTCGAAGACCAGCGCGTCGCCGACCATCACGCGCACCATGCCCGGGTTCTTCTCGCCGAACTGCAGCAGCACCGAGACGATCTTCTGCGCCTGCAGCGAAGGCACGCTCTCGCGCTCGACGAGCTGGTTGACGAGCGTGAAGACGCTGCTCTCGATGAACTCGATCAGGCCCTCGAACATCTGCGCCTTGCTGGCGAAGTGACGATAGAGCGCGGCCTCGCTCACCTCCAGACGCGCGGCCAGCGCGGCGGTCGTGATGCGCTCGGCGCCGGGCTGCTCGAGCATCGCCGCCAGCGTCTGCAGGATCTGCACGCGCCGCTCGCCCGGCCGTGGCCGCTTGCGCGACGGCGCGGCTGCCGCCGCGGCTGGCGCCGCATCCACCTCGGGTTCCGGCAGGGGCAGGTCGGACATGGTTGGCGATGCCGAAAGGTGCGGCGCGGGCTCGGGGGGACGGTGCAACGGCAGACGATGGGTCCGACGGACAGCAGGCGGCCCTATGACCAGGGGGGAAATGATTCTTGCACGGCACCTGTGGGCTCCACGGTGCAGGTAAACACTGACATCGCGCCCCGGTTCACCGCCAATGCAGCCCCCTTGGCCCTGCGGGCCTTCCCCCCGAGGGGGAACGAGCGCCTTCGGAGCGGCCGTGCGGCGCTCAATCGTGCACGCGCGGCGGCGTGCGCAGCAGCCGGTTCAGCGAGCCGACGCGGCGGTCGACATAGGCCGGCCGCCCCGCCGGCCGGTGGCGCACCGGTGCGGCCGGCGCCAGCCAGCGTTGCATCCACACGGTGCCCATGCCGATGCGGCGCGCCGCCTTCTGATGCGCGAGCGTGTCCTCGACCAGCACGCAGCGCGACGGCGGCACGCCCAGCCTCGCAGCCACCCGGCGCAGCATGCGCGCGTCGGGCTTGGGGCGCAGCTCGCCGAACATGTGCATGTCCTCGATCGACAGCACTTGGTCGAAATGACGGGCGATGCCGAGCACGCCCAGCACGCGCGCTGCGTAGGCCGCCGGCGCGTTGGTCAGCACCACCTTGCGCCCCGGCAGGCGCGCCAGCGCGGCGAAGTCCGCGGCGTGGCCGCGCACGCGCCCTTCGAGCCCCGGCAGCAGATGCGTGTGGTGCAGGAAGTGCCCGGCGTCGACGCCATGGTGCCGCACGAGGCCGAGCAGCGTGGCGCCGTAGCGCAGCCAGTAGCGGCGGCGCAGCGCGTCCGACTGTTCGGTGCTGAGCTGCAGGTGTTGCTCGATGTACAGCCCGAAGGCCACGCGCAGATGCGGCATCGACGCGCTCTGCGCGTCGTGCAGCGTGTCGTCGAGGTCGAACAGCCAGACGGCGGGCGGCATCGGCCGCATTGTGCGGCCGATGCGGCGACGGATACGGCTTCAGACACACCGACGGCGTGCGAGCGACAACGCGAACAGTGCAAGACCCTTTTGCCGGCAGCGGGCTTGCTTCCTAGAATGCCTCGCACTCATCGGCCGGTTGCCTTCGGGTCGCCAAGCAGCGCCCGCACCCTCCGGTCGCTCCGGTGCGGCCGCACGCCGAGCGCACCGCCACAGAAGAGCCGCCGCAAGACACCACGCGGGATCCACGATGACCGCTTCGCCACCCACCACCTACCCGGTCCCGAGCGACCTCTACACCGAGCCCGCCGACATCGACGTCGACACGCTGGCCTGCCTCGGCCCGCTGCGCGCGATGGCCGGCATCTGGAGCGGCGAACGCGGCCTCGACGTGAAGCCCAAGGCCGAGGGGCCGAAGAAGCAGGCCTATGTCGAGCGCATCGAGCTGCAGCCGATCGACCCGCAGACCAACGGCCCGCAGCTGCTGTACGGGCTGCGGTACCACACGCACATCACCAAGCCCGGCCAGGTGAAGACCTACCACGACCAGGTGGGCTACTGGCTGTGGGAGCCGGCCACGGGCACGGTCATCCACACGCTCGCCATCCCGCGTGCCCAGGTCGCGATGGCCGCCGGCACCACCACGGCCGACGCCACGCGCTTCGAGCTCGTGGCCACGCAAGGGCTCGAGACCTGGGGCATCTGCTCGGCGCCCTTCATCCAGCAGGCGTTCCGCACCACGAGCTTTCGCATCGAGGTGACGATCAACGCCGACGGCAGCTGGGGCTACGAGGAAGACACGGTGCTGATGATCCGCGGGCAGACGGAGCCGTTCCACCACACCGACCGCAACCGGCTCGTGAAGATCGCCGAGCCGACGCCGAACCCGCTGGCCAACGCCCGACGCTGAGTTCGCCGAGCGTCGCGCCGAGGGTCCGGCCGGTGCCCGCTGCGCGCCGAGGCTGACCGGCGCGTGCGGCGGTCGTCTAAGTGTCTCAGCGCCGCTCGGCGATGCGCGAGCCGTCGACCACCGCCGCCGGCGGATACACCAGCACGCGCTCGCCCGCCTTCAGCCCGCTCGTGATCCAGGCGATGTTGCCGTTGCGCGCTTGCACCTGCACGCTGCGCAGCCGCGCGTGGCTGCCGTCGGCCACGAACACCGCGTTGCCGGCCGCTGCGCCCGGCGCCGCATCCGTGGCGGCGGCAGGGAACACCGCGCCCACTGGCACCGTCAGCACCTGCGGCTCGCTACGCGTGACCACGCGCACGCCGACGCGGTAGCCGTCGCCCAGCGCCGCCCATTGCGCGCGCGGGCTGGTGATGTCGATGACGACGTTGACGCGCTGCTCTTCGACGCCCAAGGCCGACACCTTGGTGAACGCCGCCGGGTCGACGCGCCGCACTCGCCCTTGCAGCGCGGTCGGGCCGCCCCAGCGTTCGATGCGCACCGCGCTGCCGGGCGCGGCCTGCAGTGCGTCGGTGGTCAACAGCTCGGCGACGATCTCCAACTGCGACACGTCTCCCAGTTCGAGCAGCGGCGTGCCCAGCGCCACCGTGGCTTCGCTGGCGACGTTCACCTTCAGCACGCGGCCGTCGATCGGCGAGCGCACTTCGAACGGCTGGCCGCTGGCAGCGCCGGCGCGCACGACGCCGAGCGCGACGCGCGACTGCTCCAACTCGTGGCGCGCCACGTGCTCGCCTTCGGCGGCGGCCTCCAGTTCCTTCTGCGCGGCCTGCACCGCCAGGCGGTCGCTCGTGAGCTTGGTCGGCGCCACGAAGCCCTGTTGCGAGAGCTGCTCGCTGCGCCGCAGGTCGTCGCGCGCGCGCTCGAGCGCCACGCGCGCCGCTTCGACGCGCTTGCCGGCCTGCGCCAGCGCAGCTTGCGCACCTTCGGCGCGCGAGACCTGCTCGCGCCAGCTGCGCTCGTCGAGCAGCGGCGTCAACACCGGCTGCAGCCGCGCCACCACGTCACCGGACTTGACCTCGTCGCCCTCCTTTAGCGTGATGCGTGCCAGCCGCGCCGCCAGCGGCGCAGACACCACGTAGCGCTCGGCCAGCCGCGTGCGCGCGTCTTCGTCGATGGTGGATTCGAACGGTCCCACCGTGGCCGTGGCCAGCTCCACCGCCAGCGGCCGCGGCGCGAAGGCCCAGGCCAGCAGGCCCAGCGCCAGCGCGGCGGCCGCGGCGGCGCCGATCATCGTCGAGCGCTTCATGTCATTTGATCCACTTCCTCTCCCGCCCTCGAAGGCGATGCCTTCGGCTCCGCGGGCGGGAGAGGGGGGCTTGACTCGCAGCCCTTCGTTTCATGTCACTCATTCTCTTGTCTTCAACGCCGCCACCATGTCCAGGCGGTCGATGCGCCGGCGCACCACCAGCGCGCTGGCCAGCGCCGCGGCCACCACGGCCAGCGCCGCCCAGGCGTAGGTGCGCGGCTGCACGACGACCGGGAACTGGAACTGGTCGCTGGCCATCGCGCCGACCAGCGCGTGCACCAGGCCCCAGCCGAGCAGCATGCCCAGCGGCAGCGCCAGCGCGATCGACAACGCCATCTCGCCCAGCAGCACCGCCGACACTTCGGCGCGCGTGAAGCCGAGCACACGCAACGACGCCAGTTCCCAGGTGCGCTCGGCGAGCGCGATGCGCGCGTTGTTGTAGACCACGCCGACCGCGATGACGATGGCGAACGCCGTCAGCACCGTGCTCATGATGCGGATGTTGCGCGCGCTCACCTCCTGCATGTTGCGCAGCATCGTGCCCTTGCTGAACGCGCCGGCCACCTTGGGCATGGCGCGCGTGGCCTCCAGCAGGCCTTGCTCGGTGCCGGGGTCCAGCGTCAGCACGAAGCCGGTGGCGATGTCGCCTTCGCCCAAAGCGCGCTCGAGCGCCGCGCGCTGCATGTAGACGTTCAAGCCCATCATCTCGCCGACCAGGCGCTGCACGCGCAGGTGCAGCGTGCGCTGGCGGCCGTCCAGCACCTCGGCCCACACGGCGTCGCCGACCTCGAGCCCGAGCTTGCGCGCCAGGCGGTCGGTCATCACCACGCCGTCGTCGGGCAGCGGCTGCACGTGGTCGTCGATGTCGACCACGCGGTACAGGCCCAGGCCGCCTTCGTAACCGCGTATCTGCACGCGCTCGCGGCGATGGCCGAGCGCCGGGTTGACGAGGTTGACGAGCACGAAGCGGCTCGATTCGACCTCGCGCACGCCGGCCAGGTGCTGCAGCTCCAGGCGTGCGCGCTCGGGCTGCGGATCGAAGGTCCAGACCGCGACGTCGAAGCGCATCGTGCGCGTGAACTGGTTGTCGACGATGGTGTCGATGGCGTCGCGGAAGAAGTTGCCGAGCACGACGATGGCCAGCGCCGCCGCCACGCCGGTGACGGCCAGCAGCGTGCGCCAGGGACGGCGCTCCATCTGGCGCAGGATCATGCGCAGCGTGGTGTTCACGTGCGTCAGCCCCAGGCGTTCCAGCAGCGTGCGGCGGTAGCGGCCCGGCGCCGGCGGGCGCATGGCTTCGGCCGGTGTCAGCCGCACGGTGGCCAGGATGGCGTTGAGCGTGCCGGCGACCGCGGTCAGCACCGTGAGCCCGAGCGCGGTGGCCACCAGGCCCGGGTCCATCTGGTGGTCGAAGCGCGGGAAGCGGAAGAACTCGCCATACAGCGCGGTCAGCATCAGTCCGAGCTGCTTGCCCAGCAGCAGGCCCAAGGCGGCGCCCAGGCTCACCACCGCCATCACCAGCGCCAGGTAATGCGCGGCGACGCTGCGGTTGGCGTAGCCCAGCGCCTTCAGCGCCGCGATCTGCTCGCGCTGCGTCGCCACCAAGCGCGACACCACCACATTGAGCAAGAAGGCCGCCACGCCGAGGAAGATGGCCGGCAGCAGCGTGCCCATCACGCGCTGCTCCTTGATCTCGTTGTCGACCATCGCGTGCGAGGTCTGGTGGTCGCGTCCGACGACCTCGCGTGCGCCATAACGTTCCAACTGGGACTGCACGGCGGCGGCCACCGCGTGTTCGTCGGCGCGCGGCGCCAGCTTCACCGACACCTGGTTGAACGCGCCCTGCATGTCGTAGGCGGCGGCCAGCGCCTCGTGGTCGACCCAGAACACGCCGAAGCCGCGCGGGTCGGGCATGCCCCACAGACCGGCGAAGATGAATTCGGGCGACAGCGCCACGCCGGCCACCACCAGCGTGCGCTGGCGGCCGTTGACCAGCGCCTGCAGCCGCGCGCCGCGCGTAAGGCCTTGCGCTTCGGCGAAGGCTTCCGACACCCACACCGGCAGCGCGCCGTCGGACTGCGCGCGCCCCGGCGAGCCGGCGGCGTCGGCGGGGATGCCGCTGCGCAGCGTCAACAAGTTCAGGCGCGGCGGCCGCAACGGGTCGATGCCGATCAGCTGCCCGATCACCGGGTCGCTGCGGCCGGCCAGCGTGATGCGAACGATGGCTTCGACGCGCGTCTGCACGTCGGCCACGCCGGGCACCGCGCGCAGGTTGGCTTCCAGCGCCAGCGGCGCGCGCTTCAAGCCGGCAAACAGGTCGGCGAAGTGGCCCTGGGCGTAGAAGCGCTCGCGCGCCAGCGCCAGCGAGTCGACCGCCGACAGCGTGGTCAGGAAGCCGCCGATGCCGCTGGCCACCACCAGCGCGATCGTCAGCGCCTGGCTCCACATCTGCACCAGGTCGCGCAGCAGCTTGCGGTTCAGCGCCTTCATCACCAGACCAGCTCCGACGGGTCGAGCTTGTGCACATTGACGTCCTCGCGCTGGATGCGGCCGTCGCCGAGCACGATGACGCGGTCGGCCATCGCCGCGATGGCGGCGTTGTGCGTGATGACGATCGCGGTGGTGCCCAGCTCGCGGTTGATGCGCGCGATCGCCTGCAGCACCAGCTTGCCGGTCTGCACGTCGAGCGCGCCGGTGGGCTCGTCGCACAGCAGGACGTCGGGCCGCTTGACGATGGCGCGCGCGATCGCCACGCGCTGCTGTTCGCCGCCCGACAACTGTGCCGGGAAGTGGTCGGCGCGCTCGGTCAGCCCGACCATCGCGATCGCTTCGCCGATGTCCATCGGGTCGCGCGCGATGTCGGTCACGAGCTGCACGTTCTCGCGCACCGTCAGGCTCGGGATCAGGTTGTAGAACTGGAACACGAAGCCGACGTGCTCGCGGCGGTAGCGCGTCAGCGTCGCCTCGTCGGCGCCGGTCAGAACCTGGTCGCCGAAACGCACGTCGCCGGCGCTGGGAACGTCGAGCCCGCCCAGGATGTTCAGCAGCGTGCTCTTGCCGCTGCCCGAAGCGCCCAGCAGCACGACGAACTCGCCGCGCCGCACGTCGAGCGAGACGTCGTGCAGCGCCACCACGTCGACCTCGCCGGTGCGGTAGACCTTGCGCAGGCCGTGCGCGCTGAACACGATTTCGGCAGGCGCCGCGGGCATGGTGCCGATTGTCGGCGGCGACGCGCCGCAGCGCTTGACCGCGCTCAAGCACGCGGCTCTGTCACGGGTCAGGCGCTGCGCGGGCCGCGCGATGCGCTATTGAACCGGCTCAACGCCGGCGCTGAACACGGCGCTGAGGGGCTTCGTGCACTAGCCCGTCAAGCTTTCATACCGCCCGCGTCGCCCGCTCGGCCGCCGCCAGCGTCGCTTCAAGCCTCTCCAGGCACGGGCGCATCGGTCGCGGGTCGCCGGCGCGGCTGCGCGTCAGGCCCGGCGCGGGCATAGCCTCGGCGAACTACTTCAGCCAGGCGTCGCGGATGCGCGCGAACTCTCCGGTGGCCACCGCCAGGTGCAGCCACTGGTCGACGTAGGCACGGAACGGCTCGTCGTCGCGTGGCAGCAGGAACGCCTTCTCGCCGTACTGGAACGGCCGGTCGGGATGAACCGAGCACAGCTCGGGATGCAGCTTGTGCTGCAGCAGCGTCTCGGACGCGTCGGTGATCATCAGGTCGGCCTTGCCGTCGACGAGCTGCTGGAAGATCGTGACGTTGTCGGGATAGACCGTGAGCTGAGCGTGCTTCAGATGCGCCTTCGCGAAGCGCTCGTTGGTGCCCCCGGGGTTCACGACCACCCGCACGTCGGGCCGGTCGATCTGGTCCAGCGTCTGAAACTTGGCCGCGTTCTCGCACCGGGTGATCGGCGTCTTGCCGTCGATCATGTACGCGGCCGAGAAGCCCGCCTTCTTCTGGCGCTCGAGTGTCACCGAGACGCCGCCGACGGCCAGGTCGCACTTGCCGGCGCCGAAGTCGGCCATCAGCGTGGACCAGCTGGTCTTCACCCACGCCACCTTGGCGTCGAGCGACCGCGCGAGCGAGTTCGTCAGGTCGATGTCGATGCCCTCGTACGCGCCGTCGCCTTTGGCGAAGCTGTAGGGCTTGTAGTCGCCGGTGGTGCACACGCGCAGCGGCCCGCCCGACTGGACGCGGTCGAGCAGCGAGTCGGCGCAGGCCGCGCCGGCGGCGAGCAGGCCGAGCGCCGCAACGAGGAAACGGGACTTCATCGTCGCTCTCCGTCTGACCATCAGGCCCGGATCATCGCATCGGCACCGCTGCACCGCACGGGGGACACGGCCGCGGATCCCATCGGGCACTCGGGGCCCAAAGACACGGATCGCGCCCGCCGTGGCCTTTCCCGATCGATCGGCTCGCCGGCATCGAAGGAGCAGACGGAGCGTGAGCACGCGCTGCACCACCTGCGGCACCGGCGTGACCGGCTCGGGCTGCGCGGCCAGCAGCTTGTCGTGGCCGCACTCGCCGCAGCCCGCTGTTCGACCTGACGCTGCGGGTGCGCGACATCGAGGCCGCGTTCGAGAGGTTGGCGCTCGACGCGCGCTGGACGATGCGCTGATCAAGGGCCGGTTCGACGTGGCGTTGTATCGAGCGTTCACCCGCGCCGACTCGAGAGCGGACGAACGACGCGTCGCCGCGACACCACCCGATCGCTCAGTCTTGTGTTTCGTTATATACAATAATATATTACGCAGTCTGACGAGTGATGCGCCGTGCGTTTTCGACGTGCTCCCCATCAGTCGGTCAATCGCTCGTTTCTCGAAGAGGGGGATTCACGTGAGGCACCTACGACACCTGCAGTCGATCGCGTCGACGGCCATGCTGGTCCTGGCCCTTTCGGGCTGCGGTGGCGGCGACTCGGGCAGCCCGTCCGCCAGCCTGAACGGCGCCGTCGTCGACGGCCCCGTCCTCGGCGCCACAGTCAAGGCTTACGCTGTCAACGGCGACGGCAGCGTCGGCAGCCAGGTCGGACTGGCCGCGACCACTGCTGCCGACGGCAGCTACGCGCTGGATCTGCAAAGCTTCGGCGGCGGCACCTTGGTGGTCGTCGCCAATGGCGGCAGCTACTGCAAGGGCAGCAGCACGGCCCAGGTGACCACCAACGCCTGCTCCACCGGCACGCTGACCACGCTCGGCCAGCCGCTGGCCACCGTCGCTTCGGTCACGGCTGGCGCCACCGCTTCCGACGCCTACGTCAGCCCCGTGTCCACGGCCGCGGTGGGTGCCATCGCCACCTTGAGCGCCAGCACGAACACGGTCAGCGGCAAGCTGGTCAAGAGCGACTTCGACGCCATGTTCGGCGCGGTCTCCGGCGGTCTGAAGCCGACCGCCGCGCCGGCCGTCGAACTGCAGCCGCTGCTGGTGCAGATCAATGCCCTGGCTGCCGGCGGCGCGACGCTGGACACGATCATCGCCGGCATCCAGTCCAGCACGGTGGCGAGGCTGGCGGCCGCCCCGGCCAACGGCATCACGCTGTCGGGCGCAGTCAAGGACGGCAAGACCGTCACGCTGACCGCGACCGAGCTGAAATCGCAAGTCGGCGATACCACGCAGACCGTCAGCTTCACCGGCGGCGGATCGCCACAAACCCATACCTACACCGGCGCCGACCTGTGGAAGCTGCTGCAGACCTACGGCGCCGACACCATCACCACCGGCAGCACGAACACCAAGAACACCCATCTCGAACGTTATGTCCTGGCCACGGCCAAGGATGGCTACCAGGCCGCGTATGCGTTGGGCGAGCTCGATCCGAGCTTCGGCGGCAAGCAAAGCCCCAATCAGCAGCTGGTGGCCTACGCCGAAACCGTCAACGGCGCGTCCACGCCCTTGGACGAGAGCACCGGCGGGCCGCTACGCGTCACCGTGCCGGGTGACATCGCCGGTGGACGCTATGTCTCGCTGCTGAGGAATCTGGACGTCAAGGTCGCGCCGGCGACGGCGGCGGCGACCAAGGCGGGATGCAGCGGCGCGGCCTGCGTGGTTCCCAGCTTCACGGTCGACGGTCAGGTCGAGAAGACCCAGACCTTCGATGTGGCCGGCTTGAAAGCCCTGGTGGCGGCCGGCACGGTGGCCGAGAAGACCTTCGTGCAAAGCAGCTCCGCCACCTACAAGGGCGTCTATCTGTGGGACTTGCTCAACAGCGCCAGCGTGGGCCTCAAGACGTCGTCGAGAAAGAATCCCACGATCTCGATGGTCGCCGTGGTGACCGGTAGCGACGGCTATCGCGCGATGGTCTCGCTGGGGGAGATCAATCCCGGCTTCGGCAACAAGAACGTCTTGATCGCCTACGAGTTGAACAACGCCGTGCTCGACACCAGCGGCGCCTTCCGGCTCGTGGTGCCCAACGAGGTCAAGCAAGGGCGCCTGGTATCGAACCTGATCGAAGTGAAGGTGTTCGAAGCAGGCACGCCGTGAGCGGCGACGTGCAACGCGGCCGCTGGAGATGGCTCGAGGACGGTAGCCCATTCGCGCTGCGGCTGGCTCTGGCCGCCTGCACCGCGTGCACCGCGCTGCTGGTGAGCGCATGCATGGGCGGTGACGCCGCAGAGTCGCCGGCGGACTCCAAGGTTGCCGCGTGCCGCGCCAAGGCGGGCCAGGACGAGCAACTGGCCTGTTTCACCGCCTTGTACGAGGTCACGCCGCTGGAAACGCCACCGGCGGTGTCGGACGCGCTGTTCACCGCCGGACAGGACTTGTTCACCAGCACCAAGCTCTCGGGCACCGGCAACGCCTCGTGCAACTCCTGCCACGCCAACAACAACGCGGGGGTGGAGAGCCGCAGCGCCGAAGGCCTCGTGCGGCCGCTGCACATCAGCCTGCGCGGCGGAGCGCCCGACGACCCGGCCAACACGGCGTCGCTGCATCGCAACGCGAACGACCTCGTCAACAAGTTGCTGGGCAATCCGCGATCGATGTTCTGGGATGGCCGCGTCGCGCTCGAGGACGGCGGCGGCTACACCACGCCGGCCGGCGCGAAACTGCCCGGCGGCTTGGACAGCCTGCTGGCTGCGCAGGCCTTGTTTCCACTGCTGGCGCGCGAGGAAATGCTGGGCTTCGCGATCGGCAGCAACGGCGGCAAGTCGGAGAACACGTCGGCGAATGTCGCCGACCCGGTGGAAGCCGATCCGCAGCCCGTCTGGGACGCGGCGATGCAACGCGTAATGGCCGATCCGGTGTTGTCGGCCAAGCTCGCTGCCGCGTTTCCAGCCTTGGCACCGGCCAGTCTGGGCATTCAGCATGTCGCCAACGCGCTGGCCGGCTTCCAGACGCGGCGCTGGAACGCGGCGTCGTTCGTCAGCGGCTTTCACGGCTGGCTGCGCGACCGCAGCCGCTGGCCCATCAGCGAAGCCGCGCTGCGCGGCGGGCTGCTGTTCTTCGACAAGGCCGGCTGCGCCCGATGCCATAGCGGGCCGCGACTGACCGACTGGAAATTCCACAACCTCGCCGTGCCGCAGATCGGCCCGGGCTTCGGTACCGGCGCGAACGAAACGCCGAAGTCGGACAAGGGGCGCTACGAGGTGACGCGCCAGGACGCCGACCTCTACGCCTTCGTCACGCCGTCGCTGTGGGAAGTGCGCGCCACCGCGCCCTACTTCCACAACGGCGTGTACGACAGCCTCGAGAAGACCGTCCGTCATCACCTCGACGCGACGACATACGCGCAAAGCTTCCGCTGCGCGAGCGACGCGCCGCTGGTGCAGCCAGGCATCCAGGTCGCGTGCCGCGACAGCCTGGGCGCGGCCGCTTTCTACGCCGACATGACCAAGCGGGTCGCCGAGGAGATGAAGACGCCGATCGCGCTGTCCGACAGCGAAGTCGCCGACCTCGTCGCCTTCCTGAACCAGCTCGCCAACGGCAGCAACAACACGCCTTGAACACGCCTTGAACGGGCGGCAGCAGCACTGACTCGACGATTGCCTGCGACTGCAGTCGCTGCCGCTGCCGCATCGCGTTCACCGCCGCAGCCAGCGCTGCAGCGCCGCGAAGTCGGCCGTGCCGCTGAAGGCGCGCATCGTGCCCGCGGCCTCCAGCAGCAGCGTGCGCGGCAGCTCGCCGTCCCAGCGCCGGTCGACGGCATAGCGCCAGCGCTCGTCGGGGAAGCCTTGCACGACGTACTGGCGGCCGCCGCTGACGCCGGCGCGCCGCAGCGTGGCCTGGATGCGGGCCGCCTCGGCGGGCTCGACCTCGATCATCACGACGCGGGCCTGCGGCTGGCGCTCGATGAAGGCGGCCCAGCGCGACAGCTCCTCGATGCAGGGCGCGCAGGTCAGCCCCCACAGGTGGACGATGGCGCGCCGGCCGGCCAGTGTCTGGCGCAGCGCCGGCCATCCGTTCAATTCGAGCGGCAGCAGCTCGGTGGCCGCCGATCGGCCCAGGCTCGGCACCAGCGCGCCGGCCAGCGCAGGCGCCAGCCGCAGCACGTCGCGTCGGTTCATGGGGTGCTCCTCAGGTGTTGCAGGCGCAGGCCTTCATCGTGCGTCAACCAGCTCAGCATCGGCTCGTCGCCGCGCCAGCTCAGCAGCGGATGGTCGCTGTAGCCGGCACTGGACAGCCGCGCCTGCGGCGCCGCCCAGCGGCGGCCGCCACCGCGCGAGCGCTGCACGAATACGGTGCTGCGCTGGCCGTCGAAGGACTTCCAGGCCAGCCATACCTGCGACCCGCGCGCCAGCACGGCCGGCCGGCCGGCGCGCGCTTCGGCGCGGCCCAGACGCATCGGCGCGCTGAAGCGGCGCCCGCCGTCGGTGGAGCGGGCGTAGAACACGCCCTGTCGATGCCGGCCCTGCGTGTACCAGGCCACGTGCAATGGTCCTTGCGGATCGGCCGCCAGCGCCGGCCCGTGGTGCGGGCAGGCGTCGAGCCGCCAGTCGTCCACTGCGACGTGGCGCAGCGGGCCGGGCGCGTCCCTGGCCGTGAAGTCCAGCAGCGCATGGTCGCGCACGCCGGGCTCGGCGAGGTCGCGGAACAGCAGCACCGGCCGCCCGGCCGCGGGCACCGCCACGCCGATGCGGCAGCACTCGCAACTGCTGGCGTGGGCGATGCGCGCCGGGCCGAAGCTGGTGCCGCCGTCGGCCGACCAGGCGTAGGCGATCGCCGCGCCCGGCACGCGGCGGCCCTGGCGCGCTGCCGCGGCAACCAACCGCTTGTCGACCCAGGCCATGAACAACGCGCCATCGGGCGCCAGCGCCATGGCCGGAAAGCGCTGGCTGGCCGCGTCCCCGGACACCGGCCGCGGCGCGCTGAAGCTGACGCCGTTGTCAGTCGACACCGAGACCAGCACCTGCGCGTTCCACTGCTCGTCCTTGAACACGTCGAAGGCGACGATCACGCGGCCGCCGGTGTCGACCACGATCTGCGGCCGCGCATCGGGCCCGATGTCGGCAAAGGCGCTGTAGCGGCCGATGACGACGGGGCGCTGGACCGCGCCGCTGCCGTCGGGCGAACGCGCGGCAACGACGTCGCCGTTGGCCACCCAGGCCAGCCACAACGCGCCGTCGGGGCCCCAGGCCGGCGTGGCCGCGGTGGCGCAATCCAGGCCGTTGCCGGCGCACTTGAACGGCGACATCGCCGCATACGCCGCGCCGGGCGCCGCCGATGCTGCTGGCGGCTCATGCGCGGTATGCCCTTGCGCCAGCGCCGCCGATGCGGCGCCGAGCAGGCCGAAGACGGCCGGCGCGAGGCGGCTGCCTGCCAGACGAATCATGCGGATCGGGTGCATGGTCGGCCCTCGTGTCAGAACTGCTGGCGCAGCCCGGCCGACAGCGTGCGCGGCTGGCCCAGCGCCGGGATGCTGCTGGTGGCGACGGTGCTGCCTTCGATCGTCGTGACCGTCAGGCCCTGGTCGAAGTAGCGGCGATCGCCGAGGTTCTGCACGCTGGCCCACAGCGTGAGGCCAGGGTGCGGTGTCCAGCTCAGGCCCACATCCAGCAGCGCGGCGCCGTCGTTGCGCTGGGTGTGCGCGGTGTTGTTCCAGTAGGGCGGGAAGGCCTTGCCTTGCAGCGACAGCGTGAGCCCCGGCAGCGCCTGCCATTGCAGGCCAAGGTTTGCTGTCCATGGCGGCACCTGCCCAAGCTGCTTGCCCACCGGGTCGGGCGGCGTGGCGGCCGGCGTCGTGTAGTCTGAACTCGTCAGGGTGGCGCTGGTGCGCGAGACGCCGCCGTCAACGGCCAGGTTCGGCGTCGCCTGCCAGCGGCCCAGCAGCTCGGCGCCGCGCAGCCGGGCGCGGCCGGCGTTGACGTACTGGTTCACGCGCGTCACGCTGCCCGCGGCCAGCCCGGTGCCGGCGATCAGCGGGTTGCAGGTGGCGGCTGTGGTGCACAGCGGCGCGAAGTCGATGAAGCCGTCCAGCCGGTTGTCGTAGGCCGTGAACGAGACGCTGAGCCCGGGGCGCTGGAAGTCCCAGCCGATCTCCTGGCCGACGTTGGTCTGCGGCCTCAGCGTGGGGCTGGCGGCGGTGTAGCTGCTGCCGCTGACGAAGCTCCTATACATCTGGTTCATGCCCGGCGCGGCAAAGTTGCGATAGGCCGCGGCACGCAGCGCCCAGTGCTCGCCGACGAGGTATTTCAAGCCCAGCCGCGGATTGAAGCGCTGCGCCGAGGTGTCGGGCACCGGGTTGGACAGGCTGCTGCCGTTGCTGATGAGGCTGCCGTTGACGCCGGCATCGCGCGCCTGCCACAGGTCCTGGCGCAGGCCGATGGTCACGTCCAGCGGCGCCTCGTCCAGCGGCCGCCAGGTGCCTTGCGCGAACACGCCCAAGAAGCGGTGCTCGCCGCGAGCGACGATGGCCGCGGTCTGCGCGCCGGGGCCGTAGAGGCTGAGGTCGTCGTCGGCCGCGATGCGGCGCGCGTCGACGCCGATCTTGAGGTCGCTGACGGCACCCAGCCGCGTCTGCAGGAAGACCGAGCCGCCGGCGTGGCGGTACTTCGCCGCCTCGATCTGCGAGACGTAGGGCACCGCGGCGGCTGGCGCGGCGTTGCTGTAGGCGGGCACCTGGCCGGCGTTGGTGGTGTCCATCTCCGAGCGGCCGAGCCAGGCGTTGGCGTTGAGGCTGCTGCCCGGTGCCGCCAGCCGCCAGCTGCCGCCGGCGCTGAGCTTGTAGCTGTTCCAGGCGTTGCGCGTGAGGTCCCACACCAGCGACGACTCGCGCGCGCGATGCGCCGACAGCTTGGCGTCGTAGCGCGCGCCGGGCGAGGGCGTGAAGACGGCGCTGAGCTGCAGGTCATCGGATCGCGACGCGGTCGGCGCCATGCGCGGGTTGCGGTAGGCCTCGGGCGTTTGTGCATAACCGTCGCTGCCCGAGGCGCCGGCCAGCAGGCCCAGGCGCAGCGTGTCGGTGGCCAGCAGCGTCAGGCCGGCGTCGGCCGACCAGGCGCCGAAGCTGCCGGCGCTCAGGCTGACGCGCCGCTCGCCGGGCCGCGGCTCGCGGGTGACGATGTTGACGATGCCGCCCATCGCCAGGTTGCCCCACAGGCTGGAGGCGCCGCCGCCGCGGATGACCTCGATGCGCTCGATCGCTTCCTTGGGGATCTGGCGCCAGTCGATGGTGCGGAAGAAGGGGTCGTTGGCCGGTACGCCGTCGACCATCAGCAGCGTGTTGACGTTGGTCGTGGTGCCGAAGCCGCGGATGCTGAAGACCTGCGACGTGGGGTGGAGCTGGCCCGAAGGCTGGTTGAGCGCGAAGACGCCGGGGATGCGGTTGACGATCTGCTCGACGCTGGTTTCGGGCGCTTGTTCGATCTGCTCGCGCCGCAGCACGGTGGTGCTGACGTCCAGATCCTGCAGCCGCGTGCCGCGCGCGGCGGTCACGATCACCGACGGCAGCGGCGCGGCGTCCTGTGCCTGTGCGCCGCCGGCCGCGAGTGCCGACCAGGCCGCCAGGCCCAGCGGGGCCGCGGCGCGCCGGACGTGTTGAAGGGGATGCACGGGGACTCTCCTGATCGCCGGCGGCGGCCTCATGGGCTGCTGCCGGCACCGGACAAAGGGGCGACCGCGTTGGCGCCTTCAGCAGGGCGCGGCGGCAGTCGGGCTTGGCGGGATCAGGTGAGAACGGGCGGTGCGCGCGGCTGCGCTGCACGCCAGGCGTGCAGCGTGCGCGGCGCGTGCAGGAAGAGCGGCGGTGGCTCGGCGCCGCGCAACGGCAGGCTGATCACCTGCGGTGCTGCCGGCGGTGGTGCCAGGCCGGCGCCGGCCAGCGAACAGAAGCTGCAGTGGTCCAGCGGCAGGGCCTGCGCCGGCGTGCCGTCGGCATCGGCGCCGGCAGCGACTGTCGATACCAGCTTCATGCCCTGCGGCGTGCAGACCTCGGCCCAGGCCGAGCCGGCACCGCCGGCAAAGGCCAGCGCGCGCGACAGCGTGGGCACCAGCGCGAAGGCCAGCATCGCGACGAGTGCGAGCCAACTGGTCAGGCGGCGGCGGCGGGCGGCAAACACGGCTTCGCAGTGTAAGCGTACCGAAAATGACTGGGCGAGGAGATCCTGTACCCGGCGCCGGAGGACGACCAGATCGACATCATGATCGGCGAAGGCCCGGCTGCGCGCCGGGGCTGATTCAGCCGCGGCTCGGATCGATCAGCACCTTCTCGCCGGTGGCGCGCTTCGTATAGAGCGCGACGGCCTCGGGCGTCAGGGCCTCGGCCAGCGACACGGTGCGCGTGTAGTGGCTGGCGAAGGTGGTCTTCAGTTCGGCGGCGACGCGCTCGCGCAGGCGGGCGACCGTCGCGGCGCCGGCCTTCTGCAGGAAGGGGAACAGCAGCCAGCCGCCCACGCTCCAGCCGAAGCCGAAGTTGCGCACCAACTCGGTCGGCGCGGGGTCGAGCCCGCCGTAGATGTAGACCTGCTTGAACACGCTGCTGCCGTAGCGGCTGTATTCGGTGAGTCCGCGGCTGGCCACCGCTTCCATGCCGCTCAGGATCTGTCCGGCCAGCCGGCCGCCGCGGTATGCACCAGTGCGGTATGACCCTCGCGCTTCATGGTCTCGACCATGCCGAGCGCCGTCAGCGGGTTGACGAAGCAGCTGGCGCCGTCGGCCGCACTGGCGTCGGCCGGCAGCGGCAGGCACTGGCGCGCGCCGATGCAGCGGTAGTGCGCGTACATCGCGCCGCCGATGATCGCCACCTTGCGGCCGAGCAGCGCCTGCGCCGCCGCCGAGGCGCCGGCCTTGACCACCGTGCCCGCGCCTTCGTTGCCCACCGGCAGCGACTGGCCGACGCGGCCGGCCAGCGTCGCCATCGCGCGTTCGGGGATGCGCGCCGTCAGCACAGGCCGCGCTGCCGTGCCCGTGGCCTGCAGTGTGCTCAAGTCGGCCGGGCCGAACAGCAGCCCCAGGTCCGAGGGGTTGATCGGTGTGGCCTCGATGCGCACCAGCACCTCGTCGGGCCCCGGCTCGGGCACCGGCACCTCGTGCAGCGAAACCTCGATCTCGCCGCCGGCGCGCACCAGCGAGCGCAGTTCCAATGCCGTCGTCGCTTCAGCAGCCATCGCCTGCCTCCAGGTTGCGAAAAGACGTCGACTCTACCGAGCCGGTGCACAGGCCGGACCGAAGCGCATCAGTTGGATCCGAGGATAGGGGGCTATGCCCAATGGCCCGCGCCAGTGTCGGGATGCTTGACGCCGGGCCACACCACAGTTGCGCACTGCCGCGCAAGGCCTTGATCGCGCAAGCCTTTCCTCTTGGCACAGGCTTTGCGATTTTGGGCGGGCGTCATTCAACAATTCTGTGCAGGGAGAACCCATGAAAAGGACCACACGGTTCGCGCGCTCGCTCGCGTTCAGTATCGGTTTGCTGTCGGGCGGCCTGGCCGCTGCCGCGCCCACGGTGACCTACTTCGGTGGATTGGCGCTCGGCATCCAGGACCTCGTCGTGTCCGGAACGAACTACGACGTGTCGTTCAGGTTCGGAAGTTACGACACCGTCTTCGCCTCGGACGCGCCGACCTTCATCGGCGACTCGGTGAGGCCAGCGCCGCCGCCAATGCGCTGCTCGCCGTGCTGGACGCCGAGCCGGCCGTGATCATCGGCGGCGCCGGCCGCAGCGGCATCTTGTTCGTCCCCTACGGCGATAGCTTCCAAGGCGATGCCGCCCTATACCTCGCCGCTCAAACCGGCTATGAAGACGGCACTGGCGCGAGCTGGCGGCGCTACGGCGATCTCCTCGACTACAAGAACGCAGACCGAACAGACCGCAACATGGCCTTCGCCGTGTTCACGGCCGACAACTCCGTCCCGGAACCCGGGTCTCTGGCGCTTGCCCTCGCCGCCGGCCTCGCCTGGGCGCGACGCAAGCGCCGGGGCCGAAAGCGCGCTGCACGTTGCCTCACGGCGACGTGCGCAGCGCGGCGAACGCGTCGGTCAGGCGCGGTCGCAACGCAGATCGTCGATCATGCCTGGGTGGAAACCAAGCTGCCGTTGCCGGTGCCGCTGGTCGACGTGTAGCCCAGGTTGGCCTGCAGCTTGTCCAGGAAGTCCTGCAGGCTGGGGTTGGCGCCGCTCGCGGTCGTGCCGGTCGTGCCGCTCGTGCCGCCGAGGTCCTGGACGACCTGCGCGAACGCCGATTGCAGATCCGCCGGCGCCGAACCGTTGGCGACTTGCGTGATCAGCGCCGACAGCCCGCTCGAGAATGCCGAGGGCTGGCCGCTCGCGGCCGCGCCACTCGTGCTGTCGCTGCCGGTGGTGGCGGCGCTGCCTGCGGCTTGCCCGCTGCGCACCGCCTCGAACAACGCGTGCATCATGGTGCGCATGTCGTCGCCGATCTTGCTGCGACCGTCGGCGTCCTGCGAGTTCGCCGACGAACTGTCGGCACTGTTCGCCGCCTGGGGCGCGGCGCCCGCCGGCTGCGGCAACGACAAGCCCAGGCTTTGCAGCGCGGACGCCACCGCCGAGCCCACCTCGCTGCCGCGATGGCCGCCGTGGCCGCCGAGGCGGTGCGCCCGGGGGTGGCCGTCGCCGTCGCCGTCGGGATCCTGCACCGCAGTCGCGGTACCGGCGCTGCCCGTGCTGGACAGCGCGAAGAGCGAAGAGGTCGAAATCGAGGAGATGTTCATCGGGCTAGGCTCGCAACAGTGGAAGGGGTGCTCACTGTCGCGCCACCGATCCGACCTCGACCGCAACACTAGAACCCGTTTCAGGCCACCTTTCACATTGCTTCACGTGCGAGCAACAAAGGCATCGCGCCGTGCGCTGCACCTATGGCGCGCCGAGCGACACGATCCCCTGCGCCGCCAGGGCCGCGCATTCGCCGTCGCCGAGCCCGGCCTCGCGCAGCACCGCTTGCGTATGCTCGCCGTAGCGCGGCGGGAAAGCGAAGTGGGTGGGGCCGTCGAGGTCGATGGCGGGCGGCTGCAGATGGATGACCCGGCCGTCGGGCATCGTGCTGCTGCTCATCCTGGAGCGAACCGCCGGCATGGCGGCCACCTCTGCGATGGTCTGGATCGGCGCATGCGGAATCGTCGCGCGCCTGAAGTCTTCCATCAGCTCGGCGCTCGCGTATCTGCGCGTGACCGCCGCGATGTCTTCGTGGATCGCGGCGCGTTGCTGATGCCGGCCCTCGTTGCTCCAGCGAACCTCGTTGGCGATGGCAGCGAACTTCGGGATCTGCGTCAGGCGCTTCCACTGCAGGTCGTTGCCGATGGCGACGAAGACGAACCCGTCCCGCGTCGGGTAGGCATTGGTCGGGATGAACTTGCGGTGCTCGTTGCCGACGCGCCCGATCTCCGACGGGTCGCAATCGAAGTTCAGCAGCGGCAACGTGGTGACGAGCCAGGAAGCGGCAGACTGCAGCATCGAGACGTGGATCTCGCGCCCGCGTCCGGTCTCGCTGCGCTCGAGCAGCGCGGCCATCACCTCGCCGTAGACGTCGTCGCCGGCCTTGAGGTCGATCAGCGGCACGCCCGACAGCATCGGCGGCCCGTCGCGTGCGCCGGTCAATTCCATGAAGCCGGCCATCGCCTGCATCGCGGGGTCGTAGCCGGGCACGTCCGGGTAGTCGGGCCCCATCGCGGAGATCCCGGCCCACACGAGGTCGTTCTTGGCCGCCGACAGTGTCCGGTAGTCGATGCCGAGCTGGCGGTAACGCTTGGGCAGCGTGTTGCAGCAGAACACGTCGGCATCGAGCGCCTCGATGATCCGGCGCAGCAGCCGCTGGCCCTCGGGATTCTTCAGGTCGAGCGCGACCGACTCCTTGCCGACGTTCTGGGCGATGAAGTAGCTGCGCCGGTCGTCGCCGACGATGCGCTTGCCGATGTAGCGGTTCGGGTCTCCGGGTCGCGCCTGGCCTGCGGAAACGGGCTCGATGCGGATTACGCGCCAGCCCTTGTGGACGAAGCGCAGCGTCGCGTGCGGCAGCGACAGGGCCTGCTCGAGCGACAGCACGACGCGGCGGCGCAGCGTCATCGCACGTTCTCCGCGTCGGACCAGCCGTAGTCGCGCAGCGCCGACTCGCGGCTGATCTTGTCGTCGCGCAGATCTGCCTCGACGGCCTCGCGCGGCCGCTGGCGCGGGTCGCCATAGCCGCCGGCCCCCGGCAGGCGCATGCTGACGACGTCGCCCGCGCCCAGCGTGTCCAGCCCCTTCGAGGCGAGCCTGCGCTCGCCCGGTGTGCCGGGGTTGAGCACGATCGCCCCGCAGCTTCCGGGCAGGCCGCCGAACAGGCCCTGCGGCGCGAAGCGGTGGCGGTCGCCGTAGCGCGCGAAGCTGACGCGGTCGGCGAGCACGCGCACGTCGCGGCGCAGCGCGAGCCCGCCGCGGTACAGCCCGGGGCCGCCCGAATCGCGAATGAACTCGTAGCGTTCGATGCGCATCGGAAACTGGCGCTCGAGAACTTCGACCGGCGTGTTCATGAAGCGGGGCAGGTGGCTGTCCTGTCCGTCGCGCCCGTCGCGGTAGGGGCGCGCGCCCGAGCCGCCGCCCTGGATGTCGGTGTAGACGAAAGGTGCGCCGCTCGACGGATCGCGCCCGCCGAAGCCGCTGGTGCTGATCTGCCCGTGCGAGCCCGCGGTCACGCGCTCTGGCACCGCGGCCGATAGCGCGCGCAGCATCGCCTCGACGATCTTCTGCGACGCGTTGGTGCGCGCAGCGACCGCACCCGGCGGCAGCGGATGCACGATGCTGCCGGGGCGGGCGATCACCTCGATCGGCCGGTAGCAGCCCGAGTTCGGCGGAATGCCCGGGTCGACCACCGCGATCATCACGTAGTAGGCGGCGGCGTGCGTGTTCGCCAGCGTGGAGTTGGTGTTCCCCTCGGCCTGCGGGTCGCTGCCGCTCAGGTCGACGACGACCCGTCCGTTGCCTATCGTCAGCTTCACGTGGATGCGGATCGGCCGCTCGGAGACGCCGTCGTCGTCGATCCAGTCCTCGCCTTCGTAGCTGCCGGCCGGCAGCTGCTGCAGTCCGAGCCGCATGCGGCGCTCGGAGTAGTCGAGCAGGTCGGCGCAGGCCTGGCGCATCGTCGCCTCGCCGTAGCGGCGGAACATCCGGTCGAGCCGCTCGGTGCCGACCCTCAGCGAGGCCACCTGCGCCCGGATGTCGCCGAGCGTCTTGTCCGGCACGCGGATCTGGTTGGCGATGATGGCGATGATCTCGGCATCCTCGCGCCCGCCCTTGTAGAGCTTGACCATCGGCAGGCGCAGACCTTCGAGGTAGATCTCGCGGATGCCGCCCGCCACGCCGCCCGCCGCCACGCCGCCGAGGTCGGAGTGGTGGGTGATGTTGCCGACGAAGCCGATCAGGCGGCCATCGTGGAACGCCGGCGCGATCGCGTACAGGTCCATGATGTGCTGGCCGCCGCGATACGGGTCGTTGGTGATGATCACGTCGCCCGGCGCGAGCGACTCGGGCGGATACGCGGCGACCAGCTCCTTCATCGTGATCTCGAAGCCGGCCAGCAGGCTGGGGTTGTGGTGCGCCTGCGCGACGGTCTGCCCGGCGGCGTCGGTGACGACGCACGAGATGTCCTGGATTTCGGTGATGATCGTCGAGCGCCCGGTGCGCACGAGCGTGTTGCCCATCTCGTCGGCGACCTGCTCCAGGCCGTAGCGGATCACCTGCATCGTGATGACGTCGGTCATGCGCGTGCTCCTTCGGTCACGGGTTGCCCGCCGACCGGAATCGCCAGGCCGAGGTCGGCCAGAACGTCGGCGCGCGAGCCCGGCGGAATGAGCGTCGACGAGGTCTGCTCCTCGACCACTGCCGGTCCGTCGACGGTCATGCCCGGATGCAGGAAGAGCCGGTCGTAGATCGCGGTGTCGAGGAAGCCCGCCGACTCGAAGTACACCGGCCGCGTCCCCTTGCGCGCCGGCGACGGATCGGCCGCTGCGGCGGAGGCGGTCGGCAGCTCGATCGGCCGGTTGTGGCCGAGCCCTGCGACCCGGATGTTGACGATCTCGATCGGTTCGCCGTCGAAGAAGTAGGCGTAGCGCTCGCGGTAGGTTCGCGCGAAGGCATCGCACAGCGCCTCGATGCCGGCCGCAGTCAGCGCGCCGGCCTGCGGCAGCGGCACCGACAACTCGTAGGTCTGCCCGGCCACCTTCATGTCGGCCGTGCGCACGAAGCTCGCCGACGCGCCCGTGAAGCCGTCGGCGGCCAGCTCTGCCGCGGCGTGGCGCTCCATCTCGTGGTACGCCGCTTCCAGCGCGTCCGGATCCGCATCGGTCGTGCGGAGGCCGCCGAGCGCCGTCACGTAGTCGTGGCGCACGTCGGTCGCGAGCAGGCCGACGGCGGAGAACGTGCCCGGCAAAGGCGGCACGACGGCTTCGCGCATCGACAGCGCCTGCGCCAGTTCGACGGCGTGGACGCCGCCCGCGCCGCCGAACGAAAGAAGCGAGAAGTCGCGCACGTCGATGCCGCGCAGGATGGTGACCGCGGCGATGCCCTTGACCATGTTCGCGTTGACGACGCGCACGATGCCGAGCGCGGTCTCCTCGACGCCCATTCCCATTTCGTTCGCGAGCGCGCCGACCGCGCCGCGCGCCGCCGCGGCGTC
>JAGWTJ010000222.1 GCA_028869005.1 Burkholderiales bacterium
GCGCTCTCGCCGCGGAACTGCGGCAGCGCGCGCCAGGCGCGGATGAAGGTCTCCTGCGCGACGTCGAGCACCAGATCGGAGTCGCGCACCATGCGGCCCACCAGCCGCTCGATGCGTCGCTGGTACTTGACGACCAGCATCTCGAAGGCATGGGTGTCGCCGCGCCGGGCGCGTTCGACGAGCGGGACGTCGGCGTCGCCCATTCAGGCGTCGGTCGGACCGGTCCCGGGGGGCGTGGCCGTGGCGCCGGTCCCCTGGTGCGCCTGCAGCGCTGCGCGCAGCAGCGTCTCGTCGGCACCCGCTTCGGCTGCCGTCACCGCGACCCAGCGGTCCGGCCGGCCCGCCGCCGGACGCAGGCGCAGGAGCAGCCAGCCGGGCAGGTCGAGCATGAGGTCGAGGCGGCCCGGCGTATCGTCCACCGACCAGCGCTCGCCGTCCCACGCCAGTGTGGCGGCAGGACGCGCCACGTGGCGCCAGGCGAGCACGGCCAGCGCCGCGCCGACGACCAGGCCGACGGCGTCGGCCGCGCCGGCGTCGACGAGTTCGCTCCACTGCAGCGCCCAGGTCACGCCGCTTGCCGCCGCCAACGCCGGCAGCCCCGCGCGCACCGCGCGCCAGCCGCGCCCGCCATCGGCACGCACGCTCACCGGTGGCGCAGCGCGCATGACGCGCTAGACGCGCCGGAAGACCAGCGTGCCGTTGGTGCCGCCGAAGCCGAAGTTGTTCTTGACCGCGACATCGATGCGCATCGGCCGCGCCTCGTTGGCGCAGTAGTCCAGATCGCACTCGGGGTCGGGGGTGCACAGGTTGATCGTCGGCGGTGCGACCTGGTGGTGCAGGGCCAGCACGGTGAACACCGATTCGATGCCGCCGGCACCGCCCAGCAGGTGGCCGGTCATCGACTTGGTGGAACTCACCACCAGGCGCGCGGCGTGCTCTCCGAACGCGAGCTTGATGGCGTTGGTCTCGTTGACGTCGCCCAGCGGCGTGCTCGTGCCGTGTGCGTTGAGGTACTGCACCTCGGACGCATCGACGCCGGCGTTGCGCAGCGCGGCGAGCATGGCGCGCTTGGGCCCGTCGACGTTGGGCGCGGTGACGTGGTAGGCGTCGGCGCCCATGCCATAGCCGGCGAGCTCAGCGTAGATCTTCGCGCCGCGCCGGCGCGCATGCTCGTACTCCTCGAGCACGAGCACGCCGGCGCCTTCGCCGAGCACGAAGCCGTCGCGCTCCTTGTCCCAGGGCCGCGACGCGCTGCCGGGGTCGTCGTTGCGCGTGGACAGCGCACGCGCCGCCGCGAAGCCGCCGACGCCCAGCGGCGACACCGTGGCCTCCGAGCCGCCGGCGATCATGACGTCGGCGTCACCGTACTGGATCAGCCGTCCGGCCTCGCCGATGCTGTGCAGCCCGGTCGTGCAGGCCGTGACGATGGCCAGATTGGGGCCGGTGAAGCCGTACTTGATCGACAGATGGCCCGAGATCATGTTGATGATCGCCGCCGGCACGAAGAACGGCGAGATGCGCCGCGGCCCGCGCTCGTCGTACTCGTGGCGCGTGCGCTCCACCAGCGGCAAACCGCCGATGCCCGAGCCGATGACGCAGCCGATGCGCTCGGCCTCGTCTTCGGAAAGCTGCCCGTTCGTGCGCAACCCGGCGTCCTGCACCGCCTGGATCGCGGCAGCCAGCCCGAAATGGATGAAGACATCCATGTGACGGGCTTCCTTGCCGGGGAGGTAGCTCTCGACGTCGAAGCCCTTGACCTCGCCGGCGATACGGCAGGTGAAGGCCTCGGCATCGAATCTCGTGATCGGGCCGATGCCCGAGCGGCCGGCAAGCACGCTCGCCCACGCTTCGGCCACGCTGTTGCCGACCGGGCTGACGATGCCCAGGCCGGTGACCACGACGCGACGATCCCTCAACGCACGCTCCCCGCCAACATCTTCGCTCCCCCGCGCGCGCGAGGGCTCAGGACTTCTGGTGGCTCGATGCGTAATCGATCGCCAGCTGCACGGTGGTGATCTTCTCGGCCTCTTCGTCGGGGATCTCGATGCCGAATTCGTCCTCCAGCGCCATCACCAGTTCGACCGTGTCGAGCGAGTCGGCTCCGAGGTCGGCGACGAAGGCCTTCTCGTTGGTCACGTCGGACTCGGGCACGCCGAGCTGCTCGGCAATGATCTTCTTGACTCGCGCTTCGATATCGCTCATGACTCCTCCAGGAGTGGTGCGTAAAAAACAACCGGCCATTCTACCGGCGGGGTCGTGGCCGGGCTCGGTGCCCGGCCGGGGGACTCGGGGTCGGTACGGACAGGCAGCGCGCCGCGCCTGTCCGCGCCGGCTCAGCTCATGTACATGCCGCCGTTGACGTGCAACTCGGCGCCGGTGATGTAGCCCGCCAGCGGCGACGCCAGGAAGGCTACCGCATGTGCGACCTCCTCGACGGCGCCCAGGCGGCCGAGCGGAATCTGCGCCAGCAGGGCCGCCTTCTGCGCCTCGGGCAGCGCGGCCGTCATGTCGGTGGCGATGAAACCCGGCGCGACGCAGTTGACGGTGACGTTGCGGCTGCCGAGTTCGCGCGCCAGCGCGCGCGTCATGCCGGCGACGCCGGCCTTGGCCGCCGCGTAGTTCGCCTGGCCGGCGTTGCCGCTGGCCCCGACCACCGAGGTCACGTTGACGATGCGGCCGTAGCGCTGCTTCATCATCGGGCGCATGACGGCCCGGCTCAGGCGGAACACGGCCTTCAGGTTGGTGTCGAGCACCGCGTCCCAGTCGTCGTCCTTCATGCGCATGGCGAGCTGGTCGCGCGTGATGCCGGCGTTGTTGACGAGCACCTGCAGGCCACCCATCTCCTTGACGAGGGCGTCCACCGCGGCGTCGCAGGCGGCCCCGTCGGTGACGTTCAGCGCGATGCCGCGGCAGCCCGGCCAGGCGGCGAGTGCGGCCGTGATGCCGGCGGCGCCGTCCTCGGTGGTGGCGGTGCCGACGACGCGAAAGCCGGCCGCCGCCAGCGCCGCGGCGATCGCCTTGCCGATGCCGCGCGAGGCGCCGGTGACGAGGGCGACTTGTCCTTCGGTGCTCATTGCAGGCTCCCCAACGCTTCGGCCAGGCTCGCCGGATCGAGCACGGTCGCCGTCGCCAGTTCGGCGTCCACGCGCTTGACGAGTCCGGCCAGGACCCTGCCGGGACCGCATTCGAGGACATGGGTCAGGCCGCGCGCGCGCAGCGAGCGCACCAACTCGACCCAGCGCACCGGCCCGAACGCCTGCCGATAGAGGGCGTCGCGGATGGCGTCGGGCTCGACGGGCACGGCGACGTCGATGTTGTTGACGACCGGGATGCACGGCGCGCACAGCGTCACCGCGGCCAAGTGAGCCCGCAGTTCGTCGGCCGCCGGCTTCATCAGCGCGCAATGGAACGGCGCGGACACCGCCAGCGGCAGCGCGCGCTTGGCGCCCGCGGCCTTCAGGCGCACGCAAGCGGCATCGACGGCGGCCTTGGCGCCGGCGATCACGGTCTGCTTCGGATCGTTGAAGTTGGCAGGCGAGACGACGGCACCGGTCTCGGCCGCGAC
This sequence comes from Burkholderiales bacterium, assembly GCA_028869005.1. GTDB lineage: Bacteria > Pseudomonadota > Gammaproteobacteria > Burkholderiales > Burkholderiaceae_C > Rubrivivax. The sequence goes on from JAGWTJ010000222.1 coordinate 3,566, forward strand.
TGCCGCGCACACGTCACGAACCACGTCGGCATCGAGACCGAGAATGGCCGCCATCGCCCCGGCGCCCACCGGCACCGCGCGCTGCATCGCCGCGGCACGCAAGCGCACGAGCGGCAGCGCGTCGGCCAGCGTGAGTGCGCCGGCGGCGACGAGCGCGCTGTATTCGCCGAGTGAATGTCCGGCCACCGCCGCCGGCTCGGGTCCGCCCTCGGCGCGCCACGCGGCCAGACAGGCGATGGCCGCGGTCAGCATCACCGGCTGCGTGTTGGTGGTGAGCTCGAGCGCCTCCTTCGGGCCCTCGCGGATCAAGCGGCCGATGTCCTCGCCGAGCGCGGCCGACGCTTCATCGAGCGTGCGCCGCACGGCCGGATGATCGCCCCAGGCATCGAGCATGCCGACCGACTGCGAACCCTGGCCGGGGAAGACGAAAGCGAAGGGATGCATAGGGGTTGGGCCAGAGCGGCTGCGGCCGGAAGGAGTAGGTCGGCCGCCAGCGCGGATCTCAGTAGTCGAGCAGCACCGCGCCCCAGGTGAAGCCGCCGCCCACGCCTTCGAGCATCACGGTGTCGCCGCGCTGGATGCGGCCGCTGCGCACCGCGACGTCGAGCGCCAGCGGCACCGAGGCGGCCGAAGTGTTGCCGTGTTCGTCGACGGTGGCGATGAGCTTGTCCAGCGGCAGCTTCAACTTGCGCGCGGTGCTCTGCATGATGCGGATGTTGGCCTGGTGCGGCACCAGCCAGTCCAGGTCGGCCGCGCTGCGCCCGGCCTTGGCCAGCACCGCGCGCGCCGCGCCGTCGAGCACGCCGACGGCGAGCTTGAACACCGCCGGCCCGTCCATGCGCAGCAGCGGGTCGCCCAGCACCTGGCCGCCGGCCACCGTGCCCGGCGTGCAAAGGATCTCGATATGGCGCCCGTCGGCGTGCAGTTCGCTGGCCAGGATGCCGGGCGTGTCGCTCGCCTCCAGCACGACCGCGCCGGCGCCGTCGCCGAACAGCACGCAGGTCGTGCGGTCGGAGAAGTCGAGGATGCGCGAGAACACCTCGGCGCCGACGACCAGCGCGCAGCGCGCGTTGCCGCCGCGCACCATCGCGTCGGCGACGGCCAGCGCGTAGACGAAGCCCGAGCACACCGCCTGCAGGTCGAACGCCGGACAGCCGTGCACGCCGAGCTTGTGCTGCAGGATGCTGGCCGTCGATGGAAACACCATGTCCGGCGTCGACGTGGCGACGATGATGAGATCGACGTCGGCGGCGGCGCGTCCCGCCGCCTCGAGCGCGTGGCGTGCGGCGTGCAGTGCGAGGTCGCTGCTGGTCACGCCGTCGTCGGCGAAGTGTCGCGCGCGGATGCCGGTGCGCTCGACGATCCACTGGTCGCTGGTCTCGATGCCGCGCGCGGCGAGCATCGTCACCATGTCGTCGTTGGACAGGCGCCGCGGCGGCAGCCAGCTGCCGGTGCCGGTGATGCGGGCGTGGCGGGGCGTCGGTTCGAGTGTCACTGGCAACGTCCCTTCGAACGCCGGTTCGGTCGAGCGCTGCGCGGCACCGGCTCAGGCCGTGCGCGCCGGCTCCGCGATGGGTGCGGCCGGCGCCTGGGCCGGCAGATGGCTGAGGGCGGCCAGGGTGGCGTCGATGCGATCGTGCACGCGGTCGAGCAGGCGGTTGCGCGCGGCATCATACGCGCGGGTCAGCGCCGCCTCGAAGGCGTAGGCGTCGGCCGAGCCGTGGCTTTTGAAGACGAGGCCGCGCAGACCGAGCAGCGCGGCACCGTTGTAGCGGCGCGGGTCGACGCGCCGCTTGAAACGCCTGAGCGCGCCCATCGCGATCAGGCCCGAGAGCTTCGCGGCCAGGCTGCGCGTGAACTCCTCGCGGATGAAGTCGGTGAGCATCGAGGCCAGGCCCTCGCTCGTCTTGAGCAGCACGTTGCCGACGAAGCCATCGCAGACGACGACGTCGACCGTGCCCTTGTAGATGTCGTTGCCCTCGACGTTGCCGTGGAAGTTGAGCTGGCCCGAGGCGGCCGCCGCGCGCAGCAGCTCGCCGGCGCGCTTGATCGTGTCGCTGCCCTTGATGGCCTCCTCGCCGATGTTGAGCAGGCCGACGCTGGGCTCCTCATTGCCTTCGACGG
>JAGWTJ010000223.1 GCA_028869005.1 Burkholderiales bacterium
CCGTCTGGGGCGGCTTCCTGTTCCTCGGCTGGCCGCTGCCCGCGGTGCCCGGCGGCCCGTTCGTGTGGCACGTGCACGAGCTGCTGCTGGGCTTCGCGCTGGCGGCGGTGGCCGGCTTCGCGCTGACGGCGATCCCCGAGTTCACCGACACGCCGGGCTTCGACGGACGGCCGGTGCGCACGCTCGTTGCGCTGTGGCTGCTGGCGCGTGCCGCCTTCTGGTCGAGCGGCTGGTGGCCGCACGCCGCGCTGGCCGTCGCGGGCCTGGCGAACCTGGGCCTTCTATGCGGACTGATGGCGCTGCTCGCACCGCGCCTGTGGCGCGATCCCGAGCGCCGCCACCTGTCGTTCCTGTGGGCGCTGGTCGTTGTCACGCTGGTGGTGGCGGGCTCGTACGCCGACGCGCTGCGCGGCGTCGCTCCGATGCGCTGGCTGCACGCGCTGCTCGGCGTGCTGATGGCGCTGATCGTGGTCGCGATGAGCCGCGTCTCGACCAGCATCGTCAACGCCGACATCGACGCGCTGGCCGGCGACGGCGTCACGCGCGATCCCTACCTTGCGCGCCCACCGAGGCGCAACATGGCCTTGCTGACGATCGCGCTGCACACGCTGGCGCAGTTCTGGCAACCCGACGGCCGCGTCACCGGCTGGCTGGCACTGGCCGCGGCATGCGCGGTGCTCAACCTGCTCAACGACTGGCATGTCGGCCGCCCGCTGCTGCGGCGCTGGCCGCTCATGCTGTACGCGGTCTACGTGTTCATGGCCGCCGGCTACGCGCTGATGGGCGTGGCGCTGCTGGGCGGCGCGTTCAGCGTCAACGCCGGCGTGCATCTGCTGACCGTCGGCGCGATGGGGCTCAACATCTACCTCGTCATCTGCATCGCCGGCTACACGCACAGCGGGCTGGACAAGGACGGCCGGCCCTGGGTCCCGGTCGGGGCGGCGATGCTGGGTGCGGCGGCGATCCTGCGCGCCGCCGCCTATGCCCTCGCGGCGAACGTCGCGATGGCCGCGGCGGCGCTGCTGTGGTGCGGCGCCTTCGTGCTGCTCAGCTGGCAGCTGCTGCCGGTGTTCCTGCGTCCGCGCGCCGACGGCGCCGAAGGCTGCGCAGGTATCCGGATCACGGGCGTGTAAGCGCGCCGCCGGGACCGATTTTTTCCCAGTCCACATCCGGGGCAACGTCGCACCGCCGAAAATCGCGGGTAGACTACGCGACTGCGAATCGTTCTCAATCGTGGAGGTCCCGCATGCAACTGTCCTCTCGTCCATGGCTGGCTGCCGCCGCGCTGCTCGCAATCGCGTCGATGGCGCCGATCGCGACACTGGCGGCCGAGACGCCGATCGGCAAGCCGCACATCGAGGGCGGCATGGAGGTGGCCGCGGTCTACCTGCAGCCGATCGAGATGGAGCCGGCCGGCATGATGCGCGAGGCCAAGAGCTCCGACATCCACCTCGAGGCCGACATCCACGCCGTCAAGGGCAACGCCAACGGCTTCGGCGAGGGCAGTTGGATGCCCTACCTCGTCGTCAAGTACAAGCTCGCCAAGACCGGCGACGCCAAGGTGCTCGAAGGCGCGCTGATGCCGATGGTGGCCAGCGACGGCCCGCACTACGGCGACAACATCAAGCTGCTCGGCCCGGGCAAGTACAAGCTCACGCTGACCGTGCAGCCGCCGGGCATGAACGAGCACTTCGGCCGTCACGTCGACAAGGAAACGGGCGTCGGTCCATGGTTCAAGCCGTTCAGCGCGCAGTACGAGTTCACCTACGCCGGCACCGGCAAGAAGGGCGGCTACTGATCGTGACCATGACAACCATGCTCGCCCTGCGCCTCACCCGTCGCCCGGCCCTGATGCTGTCGGCTGCCCTGGCGTCGGTGCTGCTGGCCGCCGCGCCGACAGCGCGCGCCGACGACGTCGCGACCGTCCGCATCGAGCTCACCGACGGCGTCATCAATACCCGTCGCATCGAGTTGCCGGCCAAGAAGCGCTTTCGCGTCGAGGTCACCAACAAGGGCAAGACGCCGGCCGAGTTCGAGAGCCTGCCGCTCGGCCTCGAACTGGTGGTGGCGCCGGGCAGCACGCGCTCGCGCGTGCTGCCCGGCAAGTCTCCGGGCGAGTACCCGTTCTACGACGAGTTCCACATGCAGACCACGCAAGGCGTGTTCGTCATCAAGTAGCGCGCCGAGGCAACCATGGGCCAGGTCGTCTTCATCATGTGGCGCGAGTGCGTCGAGGCGCTGCTGGTGGTCGGCATCCTGTACGCGTGGCTGTCGCACACGCCCGAGGCCGCCGGCGGCAAGCGCTGGCTGTGGGCCGGCGTCGTCGCCGGGCTGCTGCTCGCCGGGCTGCTCGCACTCGGCATCTACGCTGCCGAGGACCTGTTCGCCGAGCACCAGGACGTGTTCCAGACCTCGATGGTGCTGGTGGCCGCCGCGCTCATCGTGCAGATGGTGCTGTGGATGCGCGTGCACGGCCGCACGCTCAAGCGCGACATTGAGCAGGGCCTGTCGCAGCAGGCCGGGCAGCGCAACTGGTGGGGCGTGCTGGTGCTGGCGATGCTGGCCATTGCGCGCGAGGGCAGCGAGGCGGTGGTCTTCCTGTACGGCACGCTGGCGGCGGCGCCGGCGGCGCAACTGCCGGCGATGGGGCTGGCCGCGCTTGCCGGGCTGGCGCTGGCTGCAGCCACCTTCTGGGTGCTGCAGCTCGGCGGCAAGGTGCTGAACTGGCGCACCTTCTTCCGCATCACCGAGGTCATGCTGCTGCTGCTCGCGGCGGCGCTGGTGGTGAGCGGTGCCGAGAAGATGCAGGCCCTGGGCTGGCTGCCGGCGCTGCGCGACGGACTGTGGGACAGCTCGTGGCTGCTGGGCGACAGCGGACGCGTGGGCGGCGTCGTCGCCGCGCTCACCGGCTACCGCGCGCAGCCGTCGCTGATGACGGTACTGGTCTACGTCGCCTACTGGGTGCTGATCGCGCTGCTGATGCGGCGCCGCCGCCACAGCGGCGCCACCCGCCACGCCGCCGCCTGATCGACGCCGGCCATGGCGAGCACGGCCAGCGTCCTCAGCCGCACGCCCCTGCTAGGCCGCCGCCGCCTGGCCGCGGCGGGCGAATGGCTGCGCACGCACGCGCCGCTCATCCGCGCGCTCCAATGGGTGGTGGTGGGGGTCTATGCCGTGCTGCTCGTCGTGCCGGCGCTGCTGCCGCTGCCGGACCGCGCGGCGCATGTCTGGAACAACCTGACGATCGCCGCCGAGTTCGCGTTCTGGGGCATCTGGTGGCCGTTCGTGCTGCTCAGCATGGTGCTGTTCGGGCGGCTGTGGTGCGGTGTGCTGTGTCCGGAAGGCACGCTCACCGAATGGGCGTCCAAGCACGGCCGTGGCCTGGGCATTCCGCACTGGATGCGCTGGGGTGGCTGGCCGTTCACGGCCTTCGTCTGCACCACCGTCTACGGCCAGATGGTGAGCGTGTACCAGTACCCCCCGGCCGCGCTCGTCGTGCTCGGCGGCAGCACGCTCGCAGCCGTCGTCGTCGGCTACTTCTACACGCGCGGCAAGCGCGCCTGGTGCCGCCATCTGTGCCCGGTCAATGGCGTGTTCTCGCTGCTCGCCAAGCTGGCGCCGATGCATTACGGCGTCGACGACGCCGCCTGGCGGCGCTCGTTGCAGCAGCGCCCCAAGGTGCCGATCGTGTTCGTGAAGGCGCCGCCGGCCGTCGATTGCGCGCCCATGCTGCCGCTGCGCCACATGAAGGGCGCCAGCGCCTGCCACATGTGCGGGCGCTGCAGCAGCCACCACGACGCGATCTGGCTGCAATGGCGCTCGCCGTCGCAGGAGGTGGTGCAGGTCGCCGCCGTCGAGGCCACGCACTGGCAGACCTGGCTCATCGTCTTCGGCCTGCTCGGCGTGGCGATCGGCGCCTTCCATTGGAGCGCCAGCCCCTGGTTCGTCGCCATCAAGCAGTGGCTGGCGACCTGGCTCGTCGACCACGACGTCCTGTGGCCGCTGGCGACCAATGCGCCGTGGTGGCTGCTGACCAACTACCCCGACCAGAACGACGTGCTGAGCTGGCTCGACGGCGCGCTGCTCGTGGCCTACATCGGCGCCACCGCGCTGGTCTGGGGCGGCGTCACGCTGGCTCTGCTGGCTGCCTCGGTGCGGCTGGCCGGCGCCTGGCGCACGCAGCGGCTGCATCACCTGGCGCAGTCGCTGATCCCGGTGGCCGGCATCGGCGTCTTCTTGGGCTTGAGCGCGATCACGCTGACGCTGCTGCGCGGTGAAGGCGTGCTGCTGCCGTGGATCAATGCCCTGCGCCTGGGCCTGCTGCTGGCCGCGGCCCTGTGGTCGCTGCGGCTGGCCTGGGGCATCCTGCGTCACTGGGGGCTCGGCGCGCGCCATGCCGCGCTGTGCGCGCTGCCGATGGTGCTGGCGCTGGCGTGGATCGGCAGTGCCTGGGGCTGGCTGTTCTGGTGGTGGTAGGCGCCGGCACCCGCCACCGGCACCGATGACGCGCGGCGCCAGGCGCCGGGGCGACCGCGTCTACCAGCGCAGCGTCATGCCAGCGCCCAGCGTGTAGGTCGCGACACCCCCAGCGACGCTGCGGCGCCAGCCGAGGTCCAGATCGAGATCGTCGCCGAGGTGATGGATGACGCCGACGAGGCCGTAGCGTTCGCGGCCGTCCGTCGGATCGGCAGCACGACTGGCGCCCGCATCCACCGCCAGCGTCCAGCGCTCGGCGAGCTTGACGAGCGCGGCGGCCGACGCTGTCCACAGGTGCTTGCGGTCGCCGATCGGGTTGTCGTTGTAGACGTAGCCGGCGTTCGCCAGCCAGGTCCAAGCCGCACTCTCGTAGGTCGACAGCAGCGTCAGCGCGGCGGTGGCGCGACCATTGCCCAGACCCCGGCTGCGGCTGCCGGTCGGCAGCGTCAGCTGCGGGCGCAGTCCGAGCGTCCAGCCCTGGCCGTTGTCGAAGAAGCGCCACTTGGCCAGCAGCGCGACGTCGCCGACGCCGCTCTCGCTGGGGGCGCCGGTTTCGCTCAGCCGCAACCACGGCAGGCTGACGGCGACGTCGAAGTCGTCGCTCAGGCCGCGCGTCAGCGTGGCGTCGAGATGACGTTCCCAGGCCGTGATGCCGGCCGCGCGCTCGCGCGTGTGATCGGTGTTGACCTCGAGCTGCCAGCGATCGGCACCCTGTGTGGCGGTGTCGTCGGTGAGCAGCGGGTGCGCCGCATAGATCGGTGCGGCCAGGCCAAGCAGCGCGACGGCGAAGCACCGAGGCGCGAGCGATGAGTTCTGTTCTTTGGGCATGATGGGGCGTGCATGGGGATCAGGCATCGGTCGCGAGCGATGGGCCCCCGCGATTTTCGTTGCGCCCTGCTCGCTTCGACCCCGATCGAGATCGAGCGGGAGCCGGAATCCTATACATTGATGCGAATAGTTCGCATTCGGTTTATCCCTGGTTGTGGGCCGCAGGCGAATCGCCGCTGCGCCGATCGCGCCCATCCCGCCGGCACGCAGGCATGCGGCCGCACTCGCCGCACGGCCTCCCCGGCTGCCCTACATTGGCACCCAGCATGATCTGCCTGCGTCTCGCCCCGATCCCGGCCGAGTGCCACGC
>JAGWTJ010000224.1 GCA_028869005.1 Burkholderiales bacterium
CCGTTGCTGCCAGTGCGGCGTCATGCGTATCTCCGGCGATAGACCTGCTCGCAGTTGCGCCAAGCCGTCTTCCACAACGGCGAACGCAAGGGTTCGGGCTGAGGCCCGGGCGCCGGAAGGGCCGGATCGTTGAACCCGCGGACCCGAAAGCAATCGCGATGCCGACTCAGGAACGCGCACAGACGACGAAAGCGCGCGACCGCCACGTCGTCCGCGCGATCCTTGGCCGCGTTGAGCAATTCGAAGTTGTGGGTCAGCACGACGAACGACCGCTGCCCGGCTTCCAGCGCCGACCACAGCAGGCCCTCGATTTCACTTGACGAGCACGCGCCGATCTGCGCATGGCGCAGCCGGCCTGTTCCTGTGCGATAGACGGTCATCGGAAACTCGACGACGCCGCTCTCGCTGCAGACGTCGGTCAACCAACGTCCCGGCGCCACTCCGCTTTCGCGCGCGCCGTGACAGGCGTCGTAGCTGGCATCGAAGGCGATGCCGCAGCGCGCCAAGGCACGCAGGGTGTCGGCATTGAATCCGAAGCTGCCGGCGCGATGGCAATTCACGGTTCCGGAACCGACTTTTTCGAGCCGGGCGCGGCCCTCGGAGATCAGGATCTGTTGTTGCTCGAAGGTCCAGTTGCGCATGAACTGCCGCTTGCGCTCCACCTCGGCCATCGGTGGCACCAACCACTCGTCGACCCACTCGGTGTGCAGGTGCAACTGCACTTCGTGTCCCTGCTCACGGACGAGGCCGACAATCTCGCTCAACGGTTCGAGCCCGAAACGTCCGCTGAACAACGCCTCGACGAAGAAAACCCCGGTCAATCCATGTTCGCGCAACAGCGCCGCCTGATAGCGCAGCCCAACCTCGCCGGTAGGCGTCGGGCCGTAGATGTAGCGGCGGAACGCGTCCGGAAATTTGGCATCGATGTCGCGCCAGCCGTCGCACCAGAGCTCCACATCGGTGGTGAGAAAAACGTTCAGCATGCCCGATCGACGGCGTCGCCTGTCTGCCCTGTCCCGACTTCGTGACGCCGGCCCGCGCTCGTCGCACGCCACGCGTTGCGTTCCGTTCCGTAGATGGTATGAGATGCGGCGGTCGAGCCGCGCCGAGTCCCGCAGACGCGATTCACGCAAAGCGCCGGATTCTGCCGGGATCCGCCGAAGCCGCACCGCGGCGGCCGCGCGCCGACGACAAATTTGCACGCACCATCGTCGTCGTCCTCCCTGGTCGCACGGCGTCCGTCCGCGCCCGTCGACGCGCCCTGCAGTTGCGCGCAAATCGGTCGCCGGGCCAGCGACCGCAGCCGGAAGGCCGAAAGCGCAGAGCCGCGCTTCACACCCGCGCAACCGCCGCAGGGCGCGCGGCGCAGGCGATCCGTCAGAGCCGCATCGGGCCTATGCGCTCGGTACCCCACGCGAGCCCGGTGACGAAGATCACGCGGTCGATGCTGTTCTGTGTCAGGCCGCCGTGGAACCAGTTGAACCACAGATGCTTGATGCCCAGTTCCCGGATGGCGGGCACGTAGCCGGCGGGCTGCGCGACGGCCGGCAGCGTTCGAAACACGAGCCCGGTCGATTCGTACGCCAGGCGGCCGTCGACCCAGACACGGCACTCGCCGTCGGCGGCCCACTTGCGACCGTCGGCGGCATTGACCGCGTCCACCGAGTTCAGCTTGACTTCCTCTTCGATGCAGTACCACCGGCCCGCGTAGAGCACACCGCCGAGGCCACCCCGCTGACCCCAGGCGACGAAGCCGCGGTCGCCTGACGACGCGTAGTTGTAGCCCTGCGGGTTGTTCTGGAAGTCCCACCACTGGTGCGACATCTGCAGGCCGCCGGCGGCGGGACTGTCGTTGTCCTCCCAGGTGTCGCGGAAGCCCGGCCGCAGCACCCAGCCGTAGCCGCCGCCCGAACTGCCCGAATTGCCGCCGATCTTGGTCTTGTGCGCGGCGCTGAGGACCGAGAGCTTGCCCTCCATGTCGGTCCAGGTGACGATGCCCAGCTTGGTCACCTCGTACTTCTTGGCGATGTCCGCCAGGTACGGGCTGCCCGTGTCCGCGGTGGTGCCCACCAGGATGTAGTAGCGAACGAAGACGCGGCCGAGCGAGCCGATCACCGCCGCCGGCATGTTGATGAACGCGTTGGCGGCCGCCGTACCGTTCTGTCCCACTTCGACCCCGTCGCCGATGCCCGGCATCTTGGGCATCTTGACGCGCAGCGCACCGACGCCGGGCGCCAGCGGCACAAAGCTCTCGCCGGCGTAGCTGGAGGACACCAGTGTCCAGTCGTACCGGCTCACCTGCACGAACTTGCCGAGCCCGGCGTAGGGCAGCTTCGTCGCGTCGGCGGCACCGCTGCCCAGGACGTCGGGCGACCACGCGTAGGTCGGCTCGGGATCGATGGTCGTCGGATGCACGAAGTCGGCCAGCGCGGCGCCATCGACGTAGCGGTGCACGCCGAGGACCGACGCATGGCCCGCGAGGCCCGCATCCAGGGCGTACGCGGCGGCCACGCCCTGCGACACGGCATCGGTGTTCAGCGGCGGATCAGCCAGGAAGAACTCGATCGTCGGGTTGTTGCCGTCCCAATGCTGCGTCACCCGAAAGCGCAGCGTGGCCGTCTTCACGGGCTTGGTCGGCAGATCGAACTCGAGCGCCAGCGGCAGATTCACGTCCGCAAGACCGAGCGCCGGCGCGTTCATCCCCGGGCCGATGAAAGCGGACACCCTGCAGGCCAGCGTGGACGCGGAGCCGTCCGAATACAGCACGTCGATGACCGGACGCGCCGCCGCGTCAGGGTGGAAGCGACCGGCCAGCACGCGCGGTGCCGTGCTGCTCGCGCCCCAGCGCACGATCCACGCATTCCATCGGCCCGCGGACTGCACCAACTGCAGTGCGCCCGTGACATCGGCCGTGTAATCGGCCGCGGCGGCCGAACCTTTCGCCGCATTGGCCAGCACGGTCGCCCAGGGTACGGGGCCCATGGCCGCCTGGCGCGCATCGATCCAGTCGCCGCCCGCATTGCGCCACTTCCAGCCGCTGTAGAAGTCCACATAGTCTCCGTGCGGGCCGATGCCGCTCAGCGGCAGCGCCGCTGTGCCGGCGATGCGCGCCGGCTCGCTGACCTCGGCGATGCTGGAAAACAGGTACGGCTGCGTGCTTCGATACGCTCCCCGGGCCACGGGCGCCGCACTCTGGGCGGCAGGAGGCGGCGGCGTCGCCGCGGTGGGCGGCGCGGGCGGCGCGGGCGGCGGGGATGCTGCGGCCGAAGGCGTCGAAGGTTCGGCGGCATCGGCCGAACCACCGCCGCATCCGCTGCATCCGGCGGTCAGCCCGAGCAGCATCGCGCTTGCCGATCTGAGGACCAAACGGCGCTCGACGTCGCAAACCGCGACCGCGTCGCGGGGCAGCGGCAGCGCCGGGCCCGGATCGGCGCCTTCGCGCCCGGCAGGGACCAGGGCAATCTCGTTCATTGGATGACCTCGATGAAGACGGCGCGACGGGCGGCGAGCGGCCGACTCAGGTGCCATAGGGTCGATAGACGATCACCGAATCCGCGGTCCCGGCTGCCTTGTTCGCGACCTGGAACAGGATCATCGCCCGGGCCGCCGGCACGTACATGGGCTGCTGCCAAGTCCACACGCCCCAATCGATGTTCGCGCTGCCGGTGATCGGGCGGCGTACCACGGGCCAGCTCGAACGCAGTGCGGACGGGATTTCGACCTCGTACATCGCTGCATCGAATGCGCCGCCGACCATGACGCCGCCCAGGTTGAGGCGCTGGCTGAGCGGACACCAGAACGACGCCACCCAGGCACTGGTCTTGCCGACCTCGAAAGGATCGAGGTCGAGCGCCTGCCCGAGCACGGCCGTGCCGCTCTGCTGCGGACTTGCCACGCTCACGTCCATCCACTGCACTTCGACCTGGGCCGACCGGTTGCGGCAGACGTACAGCAGCAGTTCGCGCCCGGGGACATAGAGGACCTGGCCCGTGTTGTAGTCGGACATCACGAAGCCATTGACGCTGCCTTCGACGTGCTGGCCGCTGGCCAGGTCGAACCAGCGCACCTTGTTGCCCGAGTTTCCGATGAAGTAGTAGACGCGCCCCTGCGTCGGCACGTAGGCCGACAGCAGCGGCCCCTGGAACCCCGTGCTCGAGTAGCCCGGCAGCGAGCCGGCGCGCTCCCACTTGTTGGCCGCCGGGTCGCTCGCGCTGTCGACGGCGAAGGTGTGCGCGCCGCCGCCCGTCAGCAGCGGCGTGTTGAGGTTGGCGACGCCCGCCGCCGGCACCGTCGGGCAGAAGTACGCGCCCAGCGCGCCGGGCGAGGGCAGCGCGACGCCGCCCGCGTAGCTGTGAATGCCCGGCGGCGCGCGCTCCGCGCTGACCTGCGGCGTCGCGTCGATCCATTGCGGGTCCACCAGCGGCAGCAAGGAGGCGCCGACCGAGTTCGCCGATTGCGTGCTCTGGTCGCTCGCCATGCTGCCGGACCAGGCCGTCGGGTTGGACAGACGCACGAAGGACAGTTGCGTCGGGCTCGACGTCAGCGCCGTCACCTGGTTGCTGTTCGTCGCGGCGTGGCCGCCGCCGACGAACACCAGTGCGCCGTGCGATCCGAGACGTTCGAAGACGACGGCGCCCGAGTAATCGTCGACGATCCCGGTGTCGTAATAGGCGCTCATCCACGGCGCCGCCACGTCGCGGAAATTGTTGGTGAGCACGCCGCCGCCGGCCGTGTAGCGCACGGCTTGCCCCGGCACCGACGGCACCCAGGCGGGCACGGGAATCGAGGGCTGCGTCACGGGCACGGTCTGGGTCGGCGGCGCGACGGATGCCGGCCGCGCACCCGCGGGCGCGACCGCGTCTGCAGGCGTCGTCGACGCCGCTTCGGCCGGCGAGGCTCCCCCTCCGCACGACGCCAGCGAACCGGCGCCGAGTGCGAGGAACCCGCGCAGCAGCACGAGGCGGCGTTCGGGATCAAGGGGATGATCGTGATCGTTCATGGGGTCGGGGGGTCGCATTCGGGCAAGCGTGCAGTCTCGGCGAGCGCGCGCGAGCCCTGTATCAAGATCTAGCCGCTCGATGCCGGAGGCCGGAGCGTCTGCGTACCGAGGCCGGTGAGCGCACCGGCTTCGTTTCGACCGTCGGTCGCGCGCCTGAAGCAGGACGGTGTCGAAGTGTGTTCCCGGCGGCGCGACTTTGTACCTGCGCCGCCGCGCTGCAGGCTCGCGCCGCCACAGGTCGAATCTAAACTCGGCGGCCGATGTCGGACCACCGCGCGCAACGCTCACCATGCCTTCCCTGAGCGTCGAACGCTGCGACGATCTGGCGGCGCTGCCGCGCGACATCGAAGAGGCCTTTGCGACGGCGCGGAACGCAGACTTTCACGGCACGCTCGATTGGTACAGGCTGCTCGCCCGCACCTCGCTGCCGGCCGCCGAGCGAGCTCGTCTGTACGTGCTGCGCCGCGACGGCCGCCCGATCGCCGCGCTGCCGATGCGCCGCCATCGCACCGACGGTTACCAGCAACTCGGCGCCCTCGCCAACTTCTACACGACGCGCTTCGTGCCGCTGCTGGGCGACGAGGTCTCGT
>JAGWTJ010000225.1 GCA_028869005.1 Burkholderiales bacterium
CGCATCGTGCTCGCCGGCAGCGGGCGTGAGCTGCTCGACGACCCGGCGGTGCGCGCAGCCTACCTCGGCGGTTGAGCGGCCTCGTCGAGCTGTGCGCCGTGCGAGACGACAGCCTCCTCGCCGATCAGCCCGCGCGGGCGCAGCACCAGCACCCCCATCAGCACGACACCGATGAGGATGATCTGCGCCGCGCCGCCCTTGACCTGCAGGGTCGCCGGCAGCACCGCCTGCGCCACGCTGCCGCTGGCCGTCCAGATCGCCCACATCAGCACCGCGCCGAGCACGGCGCCCTTGTTGTTGCCGCTGCCGCCGACGATCAGCATGCTCCAGATCTGAAAGGTCAGGATCGGCATGAAGTCCTCGGGGCTGATGTAGCCGATGAAGCTCGCATACAGCGCGCCGCCCAGGCCCATCACCGCCGAGCCGATCACGAACGACTGCAGTCGATAGCCGAAGGCGTCCTTGCCGAGCGACTCGGCGGCCTGCTCGTCCTCGCGGATCGCCTTGAGCACGCGGCCCCAGGGCGAGCGCACCATGGCCTCGAGCGCCGCGTACAGCAGCACGACGACGATCATCACCAGCGCGAGCAGCAGCAGGTTGCGCGCGAACACGCCGTCCACCAGCCCCGGCAGCGGGCGCGGGATGTCGGTGATGCCGCGGCTGCCGCCGGTGAGCGCGTTGGCGTTGAGCGCGATCAACTGCAGCGTGCTGCCGATGCCGATGGTGACGATCGCCAGGTAGTCCTCGCGCAGCCGCAGCGTCGGGATGCCGACGATGAAGGCCACGGCGCCGGCTGCGACCATGCTGCCGGCCAGGCCGATCGGGAACGGCAGCTGCAGCCCGCCGACGATGCCGGCATGCGGCGGCCCGCACAGCAGCGCATAGGCGTACGCGCCGACCAGATAGAAGCCCGACACGCCGATGTTGAACAGCCCCGTGTAGCCCCACTGCAGATTGAGCCCGAGGCAGACGACGGCGAAGACCAGCGCCTGGATCAGGAAGAACACGAGATACGACAGCAGGCCGGTCATGGCGACGCCCCCGGCGTGGCGTGCAGCGCGACGAGCGCCGCCGTGCGCTCGGGACGGCTCATGTCTTGCCCCCGAGGATGCCGCTCGGGTGGAACAGCAGGATCAGGAACATCAGCATGAAAGCCACCGCCGGCTTGTACTCGGGGCCGATCAGCGGCACCGACAGCGTCTGCGCGATGCCGATCACGAGCCCACCGAGCACGGCGCCGTAGACGCTGCCGATGCCGCCCAGGATGGCAGCGGCGAACATCGGCAGGATCAGCGTGAAGCCCATCTCCGGCGAGACCTGCACCGTCAGGCCGAACATCGCGCCGCCGATGGCGGCCAGGCCGCCGCCGATGATCCACACCCAGCGCACGATGCGCCGCACGTCGATGCCGGTGACCTGCGCCAGCGAGGGGTTGTCCGACACCGCGCGCATCTGCCGTCCCAGCCGCGTGCGCGTGAGAAAGAGGTGCAGAGCGACCATCAGCACCGCCGTCAGCACGACGACGAAGACCTCGTCGGCGCTCAGCCGCACGCCCGGCAGCAGCGGCCGCGCGATGGCGATGGCGCGCGTGTAGTACTCCGGCTGCGAGCCCCACACGAACACGATCACGTTGCGCAGCATCAGCGAGGCGCCGAACGAAGCGATGACGAGGGCGACGGCGACATCGCTCCGGCGCAGCGGCCGGTACAGCAGCCAGTCGAGCACGAGCGCCAGAAGCGCGGTGAGCGCGAGCGCGACGGCGAGCGCGGCGACGAAGCTCCAGCCGAAGGTGAAGGGGCCGAGCGCGTCGCCGCCGGCCAGCGAGCCGACGACGATCAGCGCGAAGTAGGCGCCGAAGGTCAGGAACTCGCCATGCGCGAAGTTGGCGAAGCGCAGGATGTTGTAGGTCAGCGTCAGGCCGATCGCGCCCAAGGCGAGCGTCGCGCCGAGCACGATGCCGTCTGCGAAATACTGGGCGATCATGACGCGTGCATGCGCGCGCCGAGGTACAGCGCACCGATTTGCGGGTTGGCCAGCAGCGCGGCGGCGTCGTCGCTGACCTGTTCGCGACCTTGCGCGAGCACGTAGCCGCGGTCCGAGATCGCCAGCGCCGCCTTGGCGTTCTGCTCGACGATGAGCAGCGTGACGCCGAGCTCGCGCACCTCGCGCACCTTGGCGAAGACCACGCCGACCAGCTTGGGCGACAGGCCTGCCGAGGGCTCGTCGAGCATCAGCATCGTCGGGCGCGCCATCAGCGCGCGCGCCACCGCGACCATCTGCCGCTCGCCTCCCGACAGCGTGCCGGCGGCCTGGCGACGGCGCTCGTGCAGGCGCGGGAAGAGTTCGTACATGCGCGCCAGATCGGCGGCGATGGCGGCGCGGTCGTCGCGCGCGCTGGCGCCCAGCTCGAGGTTCTCGTGGATCGTCAGGCGCGGGAACACGTTGTGGGTCTGCGGCACGTAGGCCAGCCCGCGCGCGACCATGCGGTGCGCCGCCTCGCCGACCAGGCTCTTGCCGAACAGTGCCACCGCGCCGCTGCGCACCGGCACCAGCCCGGCGACGGTCTTGATGAGGGTCGACTTGCCGGCGCCGTTGGGCCCGAGCACGGTGACGATCTCGCCGCGTCGCACCAGGAGGCTGATGCCGCGCAGGATGTCGACCTCGGGCGTGTAGCCGGCGACCAGCTCGCGCACCTCGAGCGCGGGCTCGAGCGGCGCGGCAGCGGCGACGGCAGCGGCCGCATTCATTGCGGCGCCCCGCCCAGATAGGCCTCGAGCACGCGCGGGTCGTTGCGCACGATCTCGGGCTTGCCCTCGAGCAGCAGTCTGCCTTGCGCCAGCACCAGCACCGGATCGCACAGCTGCATCACCAGATCCATGTTGTGCTCGATGATGAGGAAGGTGATGCCGCGCGCGTGCAGCTCGTGCAGCTTGTCCATGATGGTGACGAGCAGCGTCGGGTTGACGCCCGCGCCCGGTTCGTCGAGCAGGATCAGCTGTGGCTCGGCCATCAGCACGCGAGCCAGCTCGAGCAGCTTCTGCTGCCCGCCCGAGAGGTTCTTGGCGAACTCGCCGGCCAGCCGCTCGAGTCCGACGAACTGCAGCACTTCGCGCGCACGCTCGCGTACGGCGCTCTCTTGTGCGCGCACGCGCGTGCGCCCGAACCAGTTGTTCCAGAAGCGTTCGCCGGCCTGTGCGCTCGGCACCAGCATCACGTTCTCGAGCACCGTCATGCCGGCAAACGGGCGCGGGATCTGGAAGGTGCGCACCAGCCCGGCGTCGAAGATGCGATGCGGCGACTCGCCGCCGATCGCCCGGCCGAGGAACGAGATCGTCCCCGAGGTCGGCCGGTGTACGCCGGCGATGGTGTTGAACAGCGTCGTCTTGCCGGCGCCGTTCGGTCCGATCAGTCCGGTGATGGTGTGCGCCGCCAGCGTGAACGACACGCCGTCCACCGCGTGCAGGCCGCCGAACTCCTTGACGAGGTCACGGACCTCGAGCATGTCCGCCTCCTGGTCGACCCTTGGTCGCCGGACGGGCGGCGGCTCGCGTGCCGCTCGCCCGGCCTGTGCCCGGGTCACTTCGTCGCTAGGCGCATCGCGTCGATCTGCGGCACCGTCACCATGCCGGTGGGCTCGACCTTGCCCTGCGCCGACACGCTCCACACCTGCATCGGCGCGGCGATGTCGCCGTTGCGGTCGAACTGCAGCGGGCCGGTGGCGCCGATGTACTGGATGGCCTTGCCTTGCGCCAGCAGACGCGCTGCCTTCTTCAGCTCGGCCGCGCCGGCGTAGATCTTCTCGCCCTTGGGGTCGGTGACCTTGCGCAGCGCGTCGCGCACGGCGCTTGCCTGGTTGCTCTTGGACTGTTCCATCGCCAGCCCGATCAGCACGGTGGCGTCATACGCGTTGGGGATGTAGGCCTGCGTCGGCAGCGAACCGAACTTGGTCTGGAACTCCGACTGGAACGTCGCCAGCGACGGCGTCTTGTCCGATCCGGGCGCCGTGCCTTGCACGTTCTTCATGTACTGCACCCCGACGTCGTTGACGAAGTCCTGCGACTCGAGGCCGTCGGGCAACAGGAACTTCTGCGGTCCGCCAGCGGCGATCCATTCGCGCGCGATGGTCGTGCCGTCGCCCGGGTAGCCGACCAGGAACAGGGCGTCGGGCGCCGGGCTAGCTGCCTTGCCGACCTCGGCCCGATACGAGGGCTGGCTCGGGTTGTAGACCACGTTCTCCGTCACCGTGCCGCCGAGGCGCGTGAACGCCGCCGTGAACTCCTTGCTCAGGCCCTGGCCGTACGGGTTGTTCAGGTACATCACGGCGACCCGCTTGATGCCTGCGTCCTTGGCCACCTTGGCCATCGCCACGCCCTGCAGCGCATCGGACGGAGTCGTGCGGAACCAGTAGCCGCCGGTCTTGCCCTGCTCGGCCAGCTCGGTGAAGGTGGGCGAGGTCGAAGCGGGCGAGATCTGCACCACCTTGCTCGGCGCGGTGACCGAGGTCAGGATGGCGGCGCTGACGCCGCTGGACAGCGCGCCGACGATGGCCGGCACCTGCTGCACGTCGACCAGCTTCTTGGCCGCATCGACGCCGACCGACGGGCTCGTCTGGTCGTCCAGCAAAGACAGCTTCATCTCGCAGCCGTTGACGCCGCCCGCGCCGTTCAGGTCGGCGACGCCGAGTTCGGCGCCCTTGGCGATCTGCTGGCCGAGCACGCCGAGCGACCCGGTGAGCGACATCACCGCGCCGACCGTGGTCGTGCAGGCGGCGAACGCCGGAGTACAGCCCAATGCGCCGACGGCACCCAGCGCCGCGCCGACGATTGCCAATCTCTTGCTCATCTCGAATTCCTCCAAGGCACAGTCCGTCCACATGAATGACCGCAACGCCCCGCCCCGGCGGCCGATCGGTCGTCGACGCAGCACCTCGTCCCACCCGATGCCGCCCGGCACGGCGGGAACATTGCTGTCTCCGGCCGAGTTGGATATCGGGTTCGCGCACAACGTTCAGACATTTTTCGCGTCGGCGCAGCCGCATCGCGCGCGCCGCGCCGCTGTCAGCAAAGCAACAGGGTTGGCGTGGCCCAATCGGCTTCGAGGCCGCGATCTTCGAGCCCGCGACGCCGGTGTTAGAGTCGCCCGGCAAAGAAGATCCGGTCCTTCCCGTCCCCTTGCCAGGCGAGTGCGCAGCAAGGCGGGTCGCTGGTCCGCCAACCGGTGCAGCCGGGGCCGCGGAAGGTTGTTCCAACCCATCGGTGCCGCGCGGAAACCGCGCCGGCCCAAGGTGAGCGAGAAATGATGCAGCAGTCCAGGTCCAACTCGTACCTGTTCGGGGGCAACGCTCCCTACGTCGAGGAGCTGTACGAGGCCTACCTCGCGCACCCGGGCAGCGTCTCCGAGAGCTGGCGCGCCTATTTCGACAAACTGCAGCACCTGCCTGCCGTCGACGGCAGCGAGGCGCGCGACCTGCCGCACGCGCCGGTGATCGAGAGCTTTGCCGCGCGCGCCAAGGCCAACGCCTTTGCGCTGCGCGCCAGCGAGTCCGAT
>JAGWTJ010000226.1 GCA_028869005.1 Burkholderiales bacterium
CTGCTCGCTGCCGCCCGACACGCTGCCCAGGGCGCTGCAGGACGAGATGCGCCGCCAGACGGCGGCGATGGCACGCGCGCTGAAGGTCGTGGGCCTGATGAACGTGCAGTTCGCGATCCAGGGCGAAGGCGAAGCCGCGGTGGTCTACGTGCTCGAAGTGAACCCGCGCGCCAGCCGCACCGTGCCCTTCGTCAGCAAGGCCACCGGCCAGCCGCTGGCCAAGATCGCCGCGCGCTGCATGGCCGGACGCAAGCTCGCCCAGCAGAGGGCGCCGGGCGGCAAGGCACTGGCCGAAGTCGTGCCGCCTTACTTCAGCGTCAAGGAAGCGGTGTTCCCGTTCAACAAGTTCCCGGGCGTCGACCCGATCCTCGGCCCCGAGATGCGCAGCACCGGCGAAGTGATGGGCGTCGGCCGCACCTTCGGCGAGGCGATGCTCAAGAGCCAGCTCGGCGCCGGCTCTCGCCTGCCCGACAAGGGCACGGTGGTGCTGACCGTCAAGGATGCCGACAAGCCGCGCGCGGTGGCCGTGGCACGCGAGCTGCGCACGCTGGGCTACGACGTGGTGGCGACGAAGGGGACGGCCACGGCCATCGCCGCCGCCGGGCTGCCGGTGAAGGTGGTCAACAAGATCAAGGACGGCCGGCCGCACATCGCCGACATGCTCAAGGCCGGCGAGATCCAGCTCGTCTTCACGACGGTGGACGAGACGCGCCAGGCGATCGCCGACTCGCGCCACATCCGGCAGGCGGCGCTCGCCAACCGCATCACCTACTACACGACGCTGGCCGGCAGCGAGGCGGCCACCGAGGCGCTCGAGCACCAGCGCGGCACGCGCGGCGAACTCGGCGTGGTGTCGCTGCAGGAACTGCACGCCGAACTCGCGTAACATCGCTCCCACCATCCGCCGCAGCGCCCGCGTCCCGGGCACTGCGGCGGATTCACTTTGCAGCCGCCGAGAACACCATGTCCACGATTCCGCTCACGCGCCGCGGCGCCGAGAAGCTCAAGGCCGAACTGCACCGCCTGAAGACGGTGGAGCGGCACGCGGCGATCCAGGCGATCGCCGAGGCGCGCTCGCACGGCGACCTGTCGGAGAACGCCGAGTACGAGGCGGCCAAGGACCGCCAGGGCTTCGTCGAGGGCCGCATCAAGGAGATCGAAGGCAAGCTCGCCGCCGCCAAGGTCATCGATCCGGCCGAGGTCGACGCCGGCGGCCGCGTCGTGTTCGGCGCCACCGTCGACCTCGAGGACGAGGCCAGCGGTGCCAAGGCCACCTATCAGATCGTCGGCGACGACGAGGCCGACCTCAAGCACGGCCTGATCTCGATCTCGAGCCCGATCGCGCGCGCGTTGATCGGCAAGGAGGCAGGCGAGGTGGCCGAGGTGCAGGCGCCGGGCGGTCTCAGGCACTGGGAAATCGTCGACGTGCGTTACGTCTGAAGCACTGGCTGCATGTCCGTCGAGCGCTGGCGTCGTCTGCTGCCGGGTCTATGGGCCGGCTGGCTGCTGTGCGTGGCGCTGCTGGCCACTCCGGCCGGCTTTGCGCTGCTCGCGCGCAGCGATGCGGCACGCGTGGCGGTGCGCATGCTGGCGCAGGAGGCCACTACCAGCGTCGCGCTCGGCGTCGCGCTGCTGCTGCTCGAGCGGGTGGCGGCACGCCGCGCGCTGGACACGGGCGGCAGCCAGTTCAGCGCAGGCATGATGCTCGCGCTCGGCGCCCTGCTGTGCACGGTCGCCGGCTACTTCGCGCTGCAGCCGATGATGGTGGCGGCGCGCGCCGGCCAGGGGCCGCTCAGCTTCGGCCAGTTGCACGCACTGAGCGTTTCGTTCTACGGCCTCAAGTGTCTGCTCGTGCTGGCGCTCGCCTGGCGCGCGGCGCGGCCGGCGCTGGCCGCCGCCCCCGCCTCCGCAGCTACGCCGTCTTCTTCTTGACGCTAGCCGCGCGCGGCTTCAGGCGCTTGATCTTGCCGGCGGCAGTGATGCGCTGGTTGCCCAGCACCTTGACCTTCTTGACCGTGGCGCGATGGTTGCCGCTCTTGGAGAACTTGACCACCTTGACGACGCGCGGTCCGCGGCCGCGCTCGTCACGCTCGGCGCGCCCCGGCGCCTCCTTCGGCGGGGCCGGACGCCACAGCACCAGCAGCTTGCCGATGTGCTGCACCGGCGCGGCGCCGAGCTGCGCGGCCAGCGTCGCCAACATCTCGTCGCGCGCCGCGCGGTCGTCGAGCATGGCTCGCACCTTCACGAGTTCGTGCGCCACGAGCGCGGCATCGACTTCGCGCACCACGGCCTCGGTGAGCCCGCCCGCCCCCACCATCACCACCGGGTGCAGGTGATGGGCGGCCGCGCGATGCAGCTTGCGTTGGGTGGCGTCGAGTTCGAGCGCAGGCATGCTCCTATTATCGGTGCCGCTTCGAGCGCCCCATGAGAGTCAGGAGCCGCAAGGTCGACAAGGCGTGGTTTCACGACCACGTGAACGACCCGTACGTGAAGCTGGCGCTGAAGGAGGGCTATCGCAGTCGCGCCGCCTACAAGCTGGCCGAAATCGACGCCACGCTCGGCTTGGTCAGGCCCGGACAGGTCATCGTCGACCTCGGCGCGGCGCCGGGCGCGTGGAGCCAGTACCTGCGTCGACGCCTGGCGCCCGATGGCGCGGCGACCGGCCGTCTGCCGGGCACCATCGTCGCGCTCGACCTGCTCGACTTCGAGCCGATCGAAGGCGTGACCTTCCTGCAGGGCGACTTTCGCGACGACGAGACGTTGCAAAGACTCGAGGCCGCGCTGGGCGCGCGAAAAGCCGACCTGGTGGTGTCGGACATGGCTCCGAATCTGTCGGGCGTGGCGGCGTCGGACGCGGCACGCGTGGCGCACCTCGTCGAGCTGGCGGTCGAGTTCGCCGTTCAGCACTTGAAGCCGGCGGGCACCCTGGTCGTCAAGACCTTCCACGGCAGCGGCTACAGCCAGCAGGCCAAGCTGTTCAAGCAGCACTTTCGCGTGGTCAAGGCGATCAAGCCGAAGGCGTCGCGCGACAAGTCGGCCGAGACCTTTCTCGTCGGTAGCGCTCTGAAGGGTTCGAGCATCACCTGAGCAAGCGCGTGTAAAGGGTTGCCGCATCACGCCGTTTTCCACACCAACGCGTGCCCTCCGGGTACCGCACCGGGCCTGTGGACACCCTTGCAGGATCTAGAATCGCCCCTATCTGCGCCCGGTCCCGTCGCCTCGTGTCCGGCCGGGCCTGCGTGTCGTGTACCGGCAAGGAGCCGCGTTGAACAATCAATGGTTTTCCAAGGTCGCGGTCTGGCTGGTGATCGCCCTCGTGCTGTTCACCGTGTTCAAGCAGTTCGACCGCGGAACCGTCCAGGGCCACCAGATCGCCTATTCGGACTTTCTCGACGAAGTGCGCGGCAAGCGCATCAAGTCGGTGACGCTGCAGGAGAACCCCGGCGGCGGAACCGAGATCTACGCCGTCACCAGCGACGACAAGCGGCTGCGCACCACCGCCACCTACCTCGACCGCGGCCTGATCGGCGACCTCATCAACAACGGCGTCAAATTCGACGTCAAGGCGCGCGAGGAGCCGTCGCTGCTGATGAGCATCCTCGTCAGCTGGGGCCCGATGCTGCTGCTGATCGGCGTGTGGATCTACTTCATGCGCCAGATGCAGGGCGGCGGCAAGGGCGGCGCCTTCAGCTTCGGCAAGAGCAAGGCGCGCATGCTCGACGAGGCCAACAACTCCACCACCTTCGCCGATGTCGCCGGCTGCGACGAGGCCAAGGAGGAGGTGAAGGAACTGGTCGACTTCCTGAAGGACCCGCAGAAGTTCCAGAAGCTGGGCGGCCGCATCCCGCGCGGCGTGCTGCTCGTGGGCCCGCCCGGGACCGGCAAGACGCTGCTGGCCAAGGCCATCGCCGGCGAGGCCAAGGTGCCGTTCTTCAGCATCTCGGGCTCCGACTTCGTCGAGATGTTCGTCGGCGTCGGCGCGGCGCGCGTGCGCGACATGTTCGAGCAGGCCAAGAAGAGCGCGCCTTGCATCATCTTCGTCGACGAGATCGACGCCGTCGGCCGCCATCGCGGCGCCGGCCTGGGCGGCGGCAACGACGAGCGCGAGCAGACGCTCAACCAGATGCTCGTCGAGATGGACGGTTTCGAGACCAACCTCGGCGTGATCGTGATGGCGGCCACCAATCGGCCCGACATCCTCGATCCGGCGCTGCTGCGCCCCGGCCGCTTCGACCGCCAAGTCTACGTCACGCTGCCTGACGTGCGCGGCCGCGAGCAGATCCTGATCGTGCACATGCGCAAGGTGCCGGCCGGCCAGGACGTCAAGGCCGACATCCTGGCACGCGGCACGCCGGGCTTCAGCGGCGCCGACCTCGCCAACCTCGTCAACGAGGCGGCGCTGTTCGCGGCGCGACGCAGCGCGCGCGTGGTCGAGATGATCGACTTCGAGCGCGCCAAGGACAAGATCATGATGGGCCCCGAGCGCAAGAGCATGGTGATGCCCGAGGAGGAGCGGCGCAACACCGCCTACCACGAGGCCGGCCACGCGCTGGTAGCGCGCCTGATGCCCAAGACCGACCCGGTGCACAAGGTGACGGTGATCCCGCGCGGCCGTGCGCTCGGCGTGACGATGCAACTGCCCGAAGGCGACCGCTACAGCATGGATAAGGAGCGCATGCTGAGCACCATCAGCGTGCTGTTCGGCGGCCGCATCGCCGAGGAAGTGTTCATGCACCAGATGACCACCGGCGCCTCCAACGACTTCGAGCGCGCCACGCAGATGGCGCGTGACATGGTCATGCGCTACGGCATGAGCGACGAACTCGGGCCGATGGTCTACGCCGAGAACGAGGGCGAAGTCTTCCTCGGGCGCAGCATCACCAAGCAGGTCAACATGTCCGAGGCGACGATGCAGAAGGTCGACCTCGAGGTGCGCCGCATCATCGACGCCCAGTACGCCGTGGCGCGTCGTCTGATCGAGGACCACCAGGACAAGATGCACGCCATGGCCAAGGCGCTGCTCGAGTGGGAGACGATCGACGCCGAGCAGATCGACGACATCATGGCCGGCAAGCCGCCGCGTCCGCCCAAGGACTGGACGCCGCCGTCGCGCACCAGCGGCGGCGGGGGCGGCAACAGCCCGTCGGTCAGCACCGACGGCGCACCCGCCGCGGCCGCTTGATCGCGGTCTGACGCAGGACAGAAGACACACGGGGCCGCAAGGCCCCGTGTCGCATCATGAGTGTCTGGCACACCACCCGTTTCCGCCTCGACCTGGCGCCCCGTCCGCTGGTCATGGGCATCGTCAACGCCACGCCCGATTCGTTCTCCGACGGCGGCCGCCATGCGACCGCTGCGCAGGCCTGCGCCCACTGCGAGCGCCTCGTGGCCGAGGGGGCGGACATCCTGGACATCGGCGGCGAATCGACCCGTCCGGGTGCCGGCGAACCCGACGAGGCCGAGGAACTGGCGCGGGTGCTGCCGGTGCTGCGCCATGCGGTGACGCTGGGCGTGCCGGTGTCGGTGGACACCAGCCGGCCCGAGGT
>JAGWTJ010000227.1 GCA_028869005.1 Burkholderiales bacterium
AGAAGGAAGGCGGCCTGGACAAGCTCAAGGGCAAGAAGATCGCGCTCGTCTACCACGACAGCCCGTTCGGCAAGGAGCCGATCCCGCTGCTGCAGGAGCGCGCGAAGATGCACGGCTTCGATCTGCAGCTCATTCCGGTGGCCGCCCCCGGCGTCGAGCAGAAGGCCACCTGGCTGCAGGTGCGCCAGAGCCGGCCCGACTACGTGCTGCTGTGGGGCTGGGGCGTGATGAACTCGACCGCGCTCAAGGAGGCGCAGGCCACCGGCTATCCGCGCGACAAGATGTACGGCGTGTGGTGGTCCGGTGCCGAGCCCGACGTGAAGGACGTCGGCATGGGCGCCAAGGGCTACAACGCGCTCGCGCTGCAGTCCTCGGGCACGCAGTTCAAGGTCGTGCAGGACATCATGAAGTACGTGCACGCCAAGGGCCAGGGCAGCGGCCCGAAGGACGAAGTCGGCTCGGTGCTGTACATGCGCGGCGTGGTTATCCAGATGCTCGGCGTCGAGGCGGTCAAGCGCGCGCAGGAGCGCTTCGGCAAGAGCAAGGTGATGAACAGCGAGCAGGTGCGCTGGGGCCTGGAGAACCTCGCGCTCGACCAGAAGAAGCTCGACGCGCTGGGCTTCGCCGACGTGATCCGGCCGGTCGGCACGTCGTGCTTCGACCACATGGGCTCGACCTGGGCGCGCATCCAGACCTGGGACGGCGCCAAGTGGAACATCGCCCCCGAGTGGTACCAGGCCGACGAGGCCATCCTGAAGCCGATGATCCGCTCCGCGGCCGACAAGTACGCCGCCGAGAAGAAGATCACGCGGCGCACGCCGGCCGATTGCCAGAGCTAGCCCGCGTCGAGGCGCCGGGCGGCAGGCGGCGGCCCCCCGACGCGGGGCGCCGCCGGCAGCCCGGCGCAGCCGGATCGACGGCGGCGGCCGCGTTCGAACGAGGACTTCGTGAGCGACATCCTACTCAACGTCAACGGCATCGAGGTCATCTACAACCACGTGATCCTCGTGCTCAAGGGCGTCTCGCTGCAGGTGGGCGAAGGCCGCGTCGTGGCGCTGCTCGGCGGCAACGGCGCCGGCAAGACGACCACGCTGCGCGCGGTGAGCAACCTGCTGGCCGGCGAGCGCGGCGAGGTCACCAAGGGCTCGATCGAGCTGCGCGGCGAGCGCATCGAGCGCCTCACGACCGCGGCGATGGTCGAGCGCGGCGTGGTGCAGGTGATGGAGGGCCGGCACTGCTTCGCGCACCTGACGATCGAGGAGAACCTGCTCACCGGCGCCTATACGCGCAAGGACGGCAAGGCCGCCGTGGCGCGCACGCTCGACAAGGTCTACGCCTACTTCCCGCGGCTGAAGGAGCGGCGCGCCTCGCAGGCCGCCTACACCTCGGGCGGCGAGCAGCAGATGTGCGCCATCGGCCGCGCGCTGATGGCCGAGCCGAAGATGGTGCTGCTCGACGAGCCGTCGATGGGCCTGGCGCCGCAGATCGTCGAGGAGGTGTTCGAGATCGTGCGCGACCTCAACCACAAGGAGCGCACGACCTTCCTGCTCGCCGAGCAGAACACCAACATGGCGCTGCGCTACGCCGACTACGGCTACATCCTCGAGAACGGCCGTATCGTGATGGACGGCGAGGCCGCGGCGCTGCGCGAGAACGAGGACGTGAAGGAGTTCTACCTCGGTGTCGGCGGCAGCGACCGCAAGAGCTTTCGGGACGTCAAGAGCTACAGGCGCCGCAAGCGCTGGTTGTCCTGAGCGCCGCACGAGGCCACACGCATGCCTGACTTGCCCGACTTCGGCTTCGCGCCGCCGCCGTTCGACGCCGCCAAGGCGCTCGAACAGATCAAGCGCGCGCTGCGCGACTTGAAGCTCGCCGAGCGCGGCAACGGCTTCGAGCTGCGCGGCAAGCGCGTGACCGAGCTGCAGGCCGACGGCGCGGTCATTGCCGCCAGGCTGGCGCGCAGGCTCGCGCTCACGCCCGAGTGGGATCGCCTGCGCATCGAATCGGCGGCCGATCAGCGCAAGTTCATCGACGAGGTCAAGAAGCGTTTCGAGCGTTGGGAGCGCGACGAATGAAGATCGTCCGGCGGCGCGCAGTGCGAGGGTCAGTGCAGTGAACACGTTCTACGACGAACTCGAGATCCGCGATCCGGACGCGCGCGAAGCGGCGCTGATGGCCGCTCTGCCGGCCCAGGTGGCCGCGGCCAAGGCGGTGCCGGCGCTGGCCGGCAAGCTCGTCGACGTCGACCCCGCCGTGGTCACCTCGCGCGCCGCGCTGGCGCGCCTTCCGGTGACGCGCAAGCACGAGCTGCTCGAGCGCCAGCAGGCCAGCCGCGGCGCCGGCGTTGCCGACTGGGATCCGTTCGGCGGCTTCTCGGCCATCGGCTGGCGGGCACTGGCGCGCGCCCGCCGCCGCGCGCAGCGCGTGTTCCAGTCGCCCGGCCCGATCTACGAGCCCGAAGGCCTTGCGCGCGACTACTGGCGCACCGCGCGCGCTCTGTACAGCGCTGGCTTTCGCGCCGGCGACCTCGTGCACGTGAGCTTCAGCTTCCACCTCACGCCCGGCGCCTGGATGGTCGACAACGGCGCGCAGGCGCTCGGCTGCACGGTCTTTCCCGGCGGTGTCGGCAACACCGAGATGCAGTTGCAGGCGCTGGCCGAACTGCGTGCCGACGCCTACGCCGGCACGCCGAGCTTCCTGCGCATCCTCATCGAGAAGGCGGCCGAGACCGGCCTGGCGCTGCCGGCGTTGAAGAAGGCGCTGGTCAGCGGCGAAGCCTGCCCGCCCAGCCTGCGCGACTGGCTGTCGGAGCGCGGCGTCGAGGCCTATCAGGCCTACATCACGGCCGACGTGGGCACCGTGGCGTACGAAACGCCAGCGCGCGAAGGCCTGGTCGTCGACGAAGGCGTGCTCGTCGAGATCGTGCGTCCCGGCACCGGCGACCCGGTGCCCGACGGCGAGGTCGGCGAGGTCGTCGTCACCACGCTCGATGCCGACTACCCGCTCGTGCGCTTCGGCACCGGCGACCTGTCGGCGGTGCTGCCGGGGCGCTGCCCGAGCGGGCGCACCAACCGGCGCATCAGGGGCTGGCTGGGCCGTGCCGACCAGACCGCCAAGGTGCGCGGCATGTTCGTGCACCCGAGCCAGGTCGCCAAGGTGCTAGCGCGCCATCCCGAGATCGGCCGCGCGCGACTCGTCGTCGAAGGCGAGATGGCCAACGACCGCCTGACGCTGCGCGCCGAGGCCGCCGGCACCGATGCGCGGCTGGCCGATGCGCTGGCCAATGCGCTGGCCGTGAGCGTGCGCGACCTGACCAAGCTGCGCTGCGACGTGGTGCTGGTGGCCCCCGGCTCGCTGCCCAACGACGGCAAGGTGATCGACGACTGCCGCAAGTACGAGTGAACGTACGACTGAACGTGCGGCGGCGCCGACCGCTCAGCCCGCTGCAGCCCCATCGAGCGGCAAGTCGAGCGTGAACACGGTGCCGCTGCCCTTGGGCGGCGCCGACCAGGACACGCTTCCGCCCAGGCTCTGGGCGCGCTTGCGGATGCCGCGCAGGCCGCGTCCGAGACTGGGCGCGGCGGGCATGCCGCGGCCGTCGTCGCGAATCGTGAGGCGGACCTGCTCGACGCTGCCGGGCGCCGCGCCCGGCACGCGCTCGGTGGCCAGCGTGACCTGCGTCGCGCCGGCGTGGTGCATGACGTTGGCGAGCACCTCCTGCACGATGCGCACCAGCTCGCGGCCGCCGCTGCCGTGCAGCGCCGGCACGCGCGGACTGTCGCGTACCGCCCAATGCAGCGTCAGCCCGGCGCCGCTCAAGCCCGGGCCGAGCCGATGGCGCAGGTTGCCGAGCAGCACGCCCAGATCGCCGTCGGTCACCGACAACGTGTCCACCGCGAGCCGCATCTCGCGCAGGCAGCCGTCGAGCGCGTCGACCATCTCGTGCGACGTGAGCTCGCCGCCGGCGGCGCGCATCTTGGTCGTCATCAGTTGCGAGCCGAGGCCGTCGTGCATCTCCTGCAACAACCGCTCGCGCTCGGCGGCGGCGGCGCTCGCCTGCTCGGCCGCCTGCAGCGCGGCGTACTGCGCGCGCAGCTCGCGGCTGCGCTCGTCGAGCCGGCCGGCGAGCTCGGCGCGCAGGCGCTGCTCCTGCTGTCGCTCCGAGACGAGGCGCCGGTGCAGCAGCAACCCCACCCACAGCGCCCACCCCGCATAGGCGACGACGTTCAGATCGACGACGCGCACCACGCCCGGCACGACGATGGCGAACGCCGTCACGTCGACCCAGATCCACATCGCCAGCGCGACCAGCACGGCCGTCCCCCAGCGCAGCGCGTTCGGGCGCTCGGCGTATGCCCCGAGCGCGATGACGACCGCCAGCGCCAGCACCAGGATGCGGCTGCCCAGCGCCCACCACGGCCAGGGATGCGTGAACTCGGACCAGGGCAGTTGCAGATAGGCGGCCAGCAGGTCCACCGGCAGCGCGAGCGCGAGGTAGCCGAGCATGAGGCGCGGCACCCATCGGGCCTCGGGCCGGGCCCAGGCGGCGATGACCACCGGCACGATGCCCTTGGCCAGCACGTCGGCCGCATCGAGCACCATGCGCCACCACGGCGCGGGCAGCGGCGGCTGGCCGAGCGCATACGGCGCGAGCAGCACCGCGAGCATCACGAGCTGCACCCCCGACCACAGGTACAGCCGCTCGTGGCGCTCGACCAGCCACGTGAACAGCAGCAGCATGCCGATGACGAGCGCCGCCAGGGCGGTCACGACGCGCGCCGCGCGCCACAGGCGTCGCGGCAGGTCGGCCGCTTCGACCAGCGGTTCGGGCCCCACATTCAGCGACGACAACGACACACCGCCGGGCCCGGCGGCGCCGACGCGCACCGCGATCTCGTGGGCACCGGCGCCCAGCCAGTCGGCCGGCACGTTGGCCGACAGATGCCGGTCGCCGATCTGCAGGCTGCGCGGCGGCAGGTCGGCCTCGGTCGGCGGCACCGAGTTGGCGAGCAGGCGTCCGTCGAGATAGACCAGCACCGACGTGCGATGCCCGAAGGCGAGCGCCCAGGTGGTGTCGGCGGCCTGCTCGAGCGTGAAACGAAACAGCCACCACTGCGCGCGCGGCGGCACTGTTACGCCCGGCGGCTCGAAGAACGGCAGCGCCTCCAGGGCGCCGCCGTCGGCGCTCGGCGGCAGCATCGTTTGCGCGTCGACGCGCAGCGCGCGCGCCAGCACGTGCAGATCGGGTTCGGGCGTGCCGAACGACGCCGGCGTGATCGCCTGCAGCGCCGCCGTCAGCAGCAGCGGCAGCAGCAGCGCCGCCAGCACGCGCCAGCGTCGCGCGCGCGCCGGTGCGGGCCCGGTCCCGGGCTCGGCGGCAGTCGGTGCGACGGTGCGGCTCGGCGACGACAAGGGACAAACGCTCCTTGGGCGACCAGGGCCGCGGCGACGGGTGCCGGCGGCCGCAGCGCCCGGCCGCGCTGCCGGCATTGTGGTCCCGAAGCCGCGTCATCCGGCCGTGGGACGCGGCACGGCCG
>JAGWTJ010000017.1 GCA_028869005.1 Burkholderiales bacterium
GCGCGCGCCACGGCGAGCATCTGCTTCTGGCCGCCGGACAGCTTGCCGGCCGGGTAGAGCCAGAATTTGTGCAGCGCCGGAAAGAGGCCGAAGATCCAGTCCAGGCGCGCGCCGTCGAGTTGCGCTGCATGGCGCGCGCCGCGCGCGGCCAGCAGCATGTTCTCCTGCACCGTGAGGTCGGCGAAGATGCCCATGTTCTCGGGCACGTAGGCGATGCCGCGGCGCGCGATCTCGGGCACCGGCTGGCCGGCCAGGTTCTCGCCGCGAAAACGCAATTCGCCCTGCGAAGGCGCCCACAGACCCATGATGGTGCGCAGCGTGGTCGTCTTGCCGGCGCCGTTGCGGCCCAGCAGCATCGTCACCTGGCCCTCGGGCACCTCGAGGTCGACGCCGTGCAGGATGTGATAGGCGCCGATGTGCGTGTGCACGCCGCGCAGTTCGAGCAGCGCCGTGGCGGTCATCGAGCCCTCACGAGGATGATTCGGTCCCTCACGCCGGCTCCTCCGCCGCCATGCCCAGGTACGCCTGCTGCACCACCGGCGAAGCGATCACCGCGCGCGGCTCGCCGTCGGCGACCAGGCGTCCGTTGTGCAGCACGACGATGCGGTCCGACAGCTCGCTCACCACGTCCATCTTGTGCTCGACGAGCAGGATGCAGCGGTCCTTGCGACTCTTGAGCGCGCGGATCAGGTCGAGCACCACCGGCACCTCGTCGACGCTCATGCCGGCGGTCGGCTCGTCGAACATGTAGACCTTGGGGTCGAGCGCCATCAAGAGCGCCACCTCGAGCTTGCGCTGGTCGCCGTGCGGCAGCGCGGCCACCGGCAGCGCCGCCTTGTCGGCCAGGCGCACCTGCTCGAGCATCGCCATCGCCTCGTCGGTCCAGGCGCGGTGGTCGAGCCACACGCGCCACAGGTCGATGCCGCCCAGCCACGCCGGCACGCCGCCGCGCCCGCGCCCCTGCTCGCGCGCCTGCACCGCGAGACGCACATTTTCCTGCGCGCTCAGGTTGGGAAACAGCTGCGTGAGCTGGAACGCGCGCCCCAGGCCGCGCCGCGTGCGCAGCGGCGCCGCCAGCTCCGTGATGTCCTCGCCTTCGAGCCGCACCCGGCCCTCGCTCGCGGGCAGTTGCCCCGAGACGAGGTTGAAGTAGGTCGTCTTGCCCGCGCCGTTGGGCCCGACGATGGCCGTCAGCGTGCCCGCCTCGAAGCGGCACGACACGTGATCGACGGCCACGTGGCCGCCGAAGCGGATCGTCAGGTCGGTGGTCTCGAGCATGCGCAGCGCCTGCCCGGTCCGTTGACCGGGCCTGAATCTGACTGGCTGGAGCCCCCTCGCGGAGGGGGCTGGGGGAGCCGAACGTTCGCGGGCACCGCAACAAGCGCGTCAGCGCTTGTTGCGGATCGGGATGCTCATCTCTTCAGGCTTGATCTCGCGCACCAGCTCCGGCACGCCCCACGGGAAGGCCGGGTCGACCTTGATCTTGAAGTGGTACATGCTCTGCATGGCCTGGTGGTCTTCCTTGCGGAAGGTCATCTTGCCCTTGGGCGTGTCGAAGCTCATGCCTTCCATCGCGGCGATGAGCTTGTCGCTGCCCGTGTCGCCGTTGGTCTTCCTGACCGCCGTGACGACCGACATCGCCGCCGCGAAACCGCCGCAGGTGAAGAAGTCCGGCGGCGCCTTGTAGCGGCTGTAGTGGTTGGCCACCAGCCATTCGTTGACCGGGTTCTTCGGGATCGCGAAGTAGTAGTACAGCGCGCCCTCCATGCCCGGGAACTGCTTGTAGGCGACCATCGCCGGCAGGATGTTGCCGCCGGTGGCGATCTCGATGCCGGCACGCGCCAGGCCCAGTTCGCTGATCTTGAAGGGGTTGGCCGCGCCCGCCCAGTTGATGAACACGACCTTGCGGCCGGGCAGGTCCTTCATCTTCTCGAGCAGGCGCTGCGCGCCGGCCGTGAAGTCGGTGGTGGCCAGCGGCAGATACTCCTCGTGCACCAGCTTGGCGTGCTTGAGCTGCTCCTTGAAGGCCTTGACGAAGTCGCGGCCGAAGGCGTAGTCCTGCGCCAGCGTGGCGATGCTGGTGCCGGCCTTGTCGAGCGCGACGGCGTTGGCCGCTGCGTCCTGGCTGCTGTTGCGCGCGGTGCGGAAGATGTACTTGTTCCACTTGTCGCCGGTGATCGAGTCGGCGACCGCGGGCTCGACGATCAGGATCTTCTTGTATTCCTCGGCCACCGGCAGCATGGCCAGCGCGACGTTGGAGCCGGTCGTGCCGACGGCGAGGTCGACCTTGTCGTCGCCGTAGGCCGCAGCCAGCAGGCTCTTGCCGAGGTCGGGCTTGCCCTGGTCGTCCTTCTCGATGACAACCAGCTTGCGGCCGGCCACCGCCATCGTGCCGCCGGTGGCGTACTCGAGGCCCATGTTGAAGCCGGTGATGGTCTGCTTGGCGTAGGCCTCGAGCGCGCCCGTCTTGCCGGTGAGCAGCGCGATCTTCAGATCACCCTTGCCCTGAGCGAATGCCACCAGCGGCACGCCGGCGATGGTGCCGAGCGCGGCCGAGGCGGCCGCGGTCTTCAACACGCGGCGGCGCGTGGCGGATGGCGGAATGCGGGTTCGAAGACTCATCGTGCATCTCCTGATCGGTTGTCTGGCGAGCGGACAGTCTGCCCGCGGCAGCCATTAGA
This sequence comes from Burkholderiales bacterium, assembly GCA_028869005.1. Classification (GTDB taxonomy): domain Bacteria; phylum Pseudomonadota; class Gammaproteobacteria; order Burkholderiales; family Burkholderiaceae_C; genus Rubrivivax. The sequence continues at coordinate 2,682 of JAGWTJ010000017.1, forward strand.
TGTGCAATCGGCGTGCCATATCGCACGGCATCGGTGTTTTCACCGACCGGACGGCTCGCGCCGCGGGTACCGCCCGCTTCTCGATCGGATCCGGTTCCTCGGAGCGCCTGCGCGGCATGCGCTCGGGCGTCGGCTTCACGGCAGTTCGAGAACCACCGCGAATGCCCGACGGATCTCGCTGTTGTGCGAAATCCTGACAGTCAGCGAGTACCAGGCTGCAATTCAGACAGCCCGGCAAGATCGCACTGCATCACCATCCTCCAGGTGCGACGGCCGCTTCAGCGCGGCGCCTGCCCCTGCCTCAGCTTGGCCAGTTCGGCCTCGAGCGCGTTGACGCGGCCCTGCAGCGCCGAGACTTGGCCGGTGAGCGCGCCGACGTTGACGAAGACCTCGTTGTCGACCGGCGCGCTCAGCACGCCCGCGTAGCCCAGCCACGACGGCTCGTAGACCTTGACGTCGCGAAACCCGAGCTCGCGCAGCACCACGGCCGTCTCGGAGGCCCGTACGCCGCTCTGGCAATAGACCACCGTTTCCTTGTTCGGGTCGAGCTTTGCGTACAGCGCGCGCAACTCGTCGGTGGACTTGAGCGCCATGCCGTCCTTGTTCGTGACCTGCCTGCTCGCCAGCTTGCCCGGCGTGGCCGGGTCGCGCCAGTTGTCCTCGTAGGGGATGCTGATCGCGCCGGGGATGTGGCCGCCGCGCACGGCGCGGATGTCGTCGCCGGTGAACTCCTTGGTGGTGCGCACGTCGAGCAGCTGCGCGCCGCCGCGGCGCGCGCGCTCGATCACCTGGTCGGTCCACAGCGTACCGGCGCGCTCGCTGTCGAGCGCCAGCGCCACCGGCGCCAGCTTCGTCGGCTGCGTGCTCATGGGCTTGCCGGCGGCCTTCCAGTCGTCGATGCCGCCGTGGTAGACCTTGGCGTGCTTGCCGCCGTAGTACTCGACCATGCGCGCGGCGAAGTAGGCCATCGCATCGCCCTTGCCGCCGTAGACGACGATCTCGCGGTGCAGGATGTCGATGCCCGCGTCGCCGAACAGCTTGGCGGCCACCGCCGGCGGCGGCGGATCCTCGCGCACCGGGTCGCGGAACAGGTCGCCCGCAAAGCCGAGGTTGACGGCGCCTTCGATGTGGCCGGCGACGTAATCCTTGGCGCCGCGCGCGTCCCAGATCACCGCGCCGCGCTGCTGTGCCTGCTCGACGCCGGCGGTGTCGACGATCAGCGACTGGGCGAAGGCGCCGGCGCCGGTCAGCGCAAGCAGCGTGGCCAGGACGACCGAGAAGAACCTGGGCATGGCGGGACTCCCTCGCAGCTTGATGTCGACGCTGCACTTCAGCGCATCGGGCGGCGATTCTATGGGGTCCATGTGCTCGAGCCGCGGTCCGAGCGCCGCCCAGCGCGGCACGTTCGCCGCAGCGCGCCGTCAGCCGCCGAGCTGCGCGAAGCGCCAACTCCGGTCCGAGCGCAACTCGAGCCGATGCGTGTGGAACGCCTGCAGCGTGCTGCGGTGGCCCACGCTCACCAGCATGCAGTCGGGCAACTCGCGGCGCAGCAGTTCGTACAGCGCGTGCTCGAGGCCCTCGTCGGTGGCCGAGGTCGCCTCGTCGAGGAAGGCGATGCGCGGGCGCTGCAGCAGCACGCGCGCGAACGCCAGGCGCTGCTGCTCGCCCAGCGACAGGATGCGCGACCAGTCGGCCTCGACGTCCACTCGCTCGCGCAGGTGCGCGAGCTGCACGCGCGCGAGCGCGTCGTCGAGCCGCTCGCCTGCGACCTGCAGCGCCGGATAGGCGAGCGCTTGCCGCAGCGTGCCCAGCGGCAGGTAGGGCCGCTGCGGCAGGAAGAGCGAGGCCTCGGCCGCCGGCCGCCTGACGCTGCCGCTCACGTACGGCCACAGCCCCGCCAGCGCACGCAGCAGCGTCGTCTTGCCGACGCCCGAGGGCCCCTGCACCAGCAGCGCCTGCCCCGGCACGAGGCGCAGCCCCAGATCGCTCACCAGCGCTGCGCCGTCGGGGCGACGCACCTGCAGCCGGACGATCTCGAGCGTGTCGGCCGTCTCCTCGACGTGCACCGCGGGCAGCGCACGCGCGGCCTCGTTGGCGCCGACGAAGCCGGTGAGACGGTCGAGCACCGCGCGGTACTGCGCGAAGCCGTCGTACGACAGGCGGAAGAACGACAGCGCGCTCTGCACCTGGTCGAAGGCCTGCCCGGTCTGCGTCACGTCGCCCAGCTTGATCGCACCGGCGAAGAAGCGCTGCGCCTGCAGCAGCATCGGGAACACCACCGCGACCTGGTTGACGGCGAAGTTGAAGCCGTCGAACTTCATGCTGCGAAAGACGATCGCCCACAGGTTGCCGATGAAGGCGGCGAAGCGCCGCGCCAGGCCGCCGCGCTCGACGCCCTCGCCGCGATAGAAGGCGATGTTCTCGGCGTACTCGCGCACGCGGATCAGCGCGTAGCGGAAATCGGCGGCCAGCTTCTCGCTCATGAAGTTCAGGCCGATCAAGGGCCGCCCGAGCTTGAACGCGACGACGCTGGCGACGACGACGTAGACGAAGACGACGAAGACCATCGCGCGCGGCAGCTCGACGCTGCCGATCGCCAGCGGCCCCGACAGCCCCCACAGGATGATGCTGAACTCGAACAGCGACACCGCCGCGTCGACGGCGCCGATGGCCAGCGTGCGCGAGGCCGACACGAAGCTGCCGATGTCGACCTGGATGCGCTGGTCGGGGTTGTCGCCGGGCGCATCGACGAACTGCGTGCGGTAGTAGGCGCTGCCGGCCAGCCAGTCGTCCATCAGCCGGTCGTTCATCCAGGTGCGCCAGTGGATCTCGAAGGCCTGCGACACCAGGTAGGCGACGAGCACGCGCACGACGTGGATGGTCGCGAGCAGCGCAAAGAGCCGCATGAAGAACCAGAAGCGCGGCTCGTTCAGCGCCTGCATGCTGTCGAAGAAGCCGTTGTTCCAGAACGAGAACAGCACGTTGACGCGCACGCCGGCGATCGACAGCAGCAAGATCGCCGCCACCGTCGCCAGCGGCCGCCAGCTCCGGCGCGGCGTGAAGTAGGGCCAGCCGAGCTGCATGAACTGGCGCCCCCAGTGCGTGCCGCGCGCCAGCAACGCGGCCACGGCGGCAAAGCCGACGAGCGTCGCCGCCCAGGCCTTGGCGATCCAGATCAGGCTGGTGACGAGCTCGTGCGGCCAGTTCATGTCGTTGTTGTGTCGGGCCGAGCCGCCCGCGCGTCCCAGCGCAGTTCGAGCCGTCGCCGCGTTCGAGCGCGCAGCGAAGGCGAAAGTTCACCGAGGCGCTGCAGCGCCGGCCGCCTTCGTCAGCTCCGGCCAGCGCGCGAGGCGCTCGTACAGCGCGGCGCGCGACATGCCGAGCAGGCGCGCCGTCGCCACGCGGTTGCCGCCACTGGCGCGCAGCGCCGCGTCGATGGCGGCGCGCTCGAGCTCGGCCACCTGCTCGGCCAACGGACGCAGCACTGCCGCATCGGTGCTCGGTGGCGTAGCCGCGGCGTGCATCGGCGCACCCGGCGCAGGCACCTCATACGCCGGCGCGGCGCCGAAATGCCGCGGCTCGAGCAGTGGGTCGTCGGTCATCAGCGTGGCCTGCTCGAGCGTGTTGCGCAGCTCGCGGATGTTGCCCGGCCAGTCGCGCCGCACCAGCCACTCGAGCGCCTCGGCGCTCACCGGTTTGACGGGCAGCGCGCTGCGCCTGGCGATGTCCTCGGCGAGCGCCTCGACCAGCGCGTCCATGTCGGCCAGCCGCTCGCGCAGCGCCGGCAGCCGGATCGGCAGCACGGCGAGCCGGTAGTACAGATCGGCGCGGAACTCGCCGGCAGCGACCATCGCCGCCAGGTCGCGGCTGGTGGCGGCGATAACGCGCACGTCGACGCGCTCGACGCGGTCGCTGCCCAGCGGCTCGATCTCCTGCTCCTGCAGCACGCGCAACAGCTTGGACTGCAGCGCGAGCGGCATGTCGCCGATCTCGTCCAGGAACAGCGTGCCGCCGTCGGCGAGCCTGAATTTTCCTTCGCGGCCCTTGCGCTCGGCGCCGGTGTAGGCGCCCGGGACGACGCCGAAGAACTCGGCTTCGAGCAGCGTGTCGGGAACGGCGGCGATGTTGATGCCGACGAAGGCGCGCGCGGCGCGCCGGCCGGCGGCGTGGATGGCGTGCGCCAGCAGCTCCTTGCCGGTGCCGGTCTCGCCCAGCAGCAGCACCGTGCTGTCGGTGGCGGCCACGCGCCGCGCCTGGCGCTTGGCCTCGAGCGCGGGCGCCGAAGCGCCGATGAAGCTGGCGATCGTGTACTTGGGCCGGCGCGCCGCGGCAATTTCGCGCCGCGCCGCTTCGAGCTCATCGCGCAGGCGCTCGAACTTGGCTGCCAGCGGCTGCATCGTCGTCTCGGGACTGTCGAGCAGCACGTAGCCGACGGCGCCGATCACCACGCCCGCCTCGTTCCTGAGCGGCAGCCGGCTGACGAGAAAGGTGCCTGCCTTGTTGGTCAGCAGATCGGCCAGGATCGGCTGGCCGCTGTCGACGACGCGGCCCATCATCGTGTTGGGCACGACCTCCTCGACCGGGCGGCCGATGAAATGGCTCTCGTCGGTGCCGAGCGCCGGCAGGAAGCGTCGGTAGCCCTCGCTGATCCATACCACGCGATGCTCGCGGTCGACCACCAGCGTGCCCATCGCCGTCGTCGCGAAAACCTCGAACAGGCTCTTGGCGGCGAGCTCGAGCACGCGCTCGGCGTCGAGGGCGTTCGCAGCGTCCATGGCCGGCGACTGTAGCGCCGGCTCCGGGCGAAACGGCTGCGGCGCCGGGGGCGTCGTCTGCGCTACCCTCGGCCGGTGGCAGCCCTGCCCGACCGGAGGAGGCCGATGCGGCTGGCAAGACACACCACCGTGCTCGCGGCGCTGCGGCCCGGCGCCTGCCGCACGCCGCAGGCGGGGCGCGACGCGCGTCACGCGACAGGGAAGAATCACGGCCATGCAGCCGGATCGCACGACATGAACCACGCCAACCTCTACGCGGCGCTGCGCGCCGCCTTTCCCGCCGAGCTCGACGCGACGGCCATCGAGACCTGCGACACGCCCGCGCCGCTGTGCTACAGCTGGCGCGACCTCGAGCGCGGCACGGCGATGCTGGCCAACCTGCTCGCATCGCTCGAACTGCCCGGCGCGTCGCGCATCGCCGTGCAGGTCGACAAGAGCGTCGAGGCGCTGATGCTGTACCTGGCGGTGCTGCGCGCGGGCCATGTCTATCTGCCACTCAACACCGCCTACCAGGCCGGCGAGATCGAGTACTTCGTCGGCAACGCCGAGCCGGCGGTGGTGGTGTGCAGCACGCGCCACTTCGGCTGGGTCAGCCGCATCGCCTTCACGGCCGGCACGCGCCACGTCTTCACGCTCGACGACGACCGCAAGGGCACGCTGCTCGATCGCGCCGCCTGGCAGAGCGACCGGCACGAGATCGCGGCGAGGAGCGCCGACGACCTGGCCGCCATCGTCTACACCAGCGGCACCACCGGGCGCAGCAAGGGCGCGATGCTCACGCACGGCAACCTGCTGTCGAATGCCCAGGTGCTGCACGAATACTGGGGCTGGGCGGCGCAGCCGCCGGGCAGCGACACGTTGATCCACGCGCTGCCGATCTTCCACGTGCACGGACTGTTCGTCGCCGTGCACGGCGCCTTGCTGTCGGGCAGCAAGATGCTGTGGTTCGGCAAGTTCGACGCGCGCAGCGTCATCCAGCGCCTGCCCGAGGCCACGGTGTTCATGGGCGTGCCGACGCTGTACGTGCGCATGCTGGCCGAGACAGGCCTCACGCGCGAGGCCTGCGCGCACATGCGGCTCTTCGTCAGCGGCTCGGCGCCGCTATTGATCGAGACCTTCGACGCCTGGCGCGAGCGCACCGGTCACACGATTCTCGAGCGCTACGGCATGAGCGAGACGGTGATGCTGACCTCCAACCCGTACCGGCCCGAAGCGGCGCGCCGCGGCGGCACCGTCGGCCTCGCGCTGCCGGGCGTCGGCGTGCGCGTGCGCGACGACAAGGGCCTGCCGCTGGCCAGCGGCGAGATCGGCGGCATCGAGGTCAAGGGGCCGAACGTCTTCAAGGGCTACTGGCGCATGCCCGAGAAGACGGCCGAGGAGTTCACGACCGACCTGTGGTTCAAGACCGGCGATGTCGGCCGCATAGCCGCCGACGGCTACGTGACCATCGTCGGCCGCAGCAAGGACCTCATCATCAGTGGCGGCTACAACGTCTACCCGGCCGAAATCGAGGGCTGCATCAACGAGCTGGCCGGCGTCGCCGAGAGCGCCGTGATCGGCGTACCGCACCCGGACTTCGGCGAGGTCGGCGTCGCCGCGGTGGTGGCCAGGCCAGGCGCCACGATCGACGGCGCGGCGATCCTGGCCGAGCTCAAGGCGCGCATCGCCCACTACAAGGTGCCCAAGCGGGTCTTCGTCGTCGCCGAGCTGCCGCGCAACGCGATGGGCAAGGTGCAGAAGAAACTTCTGCGCGAGGAGCACAAGGCGCTGTTCGGCCCGTAGCCCTCCACGGCGACCAGGGGCTCGGCGCGCCCCGCGGCGAGCCGGCGTCGACGTGCATCGAAGCGTGGAACACTCGTGCCCATGATCCCGGCGCCGCCGCCGCGCGTCACGCTCAGCGGCGTGCTGGGCGTGGCTCGCGCACCCTTTCTTCCGCTGGCGGCGCTCGTGGCCGCGGACGGAGCGCTGGCGCAGACCGCCGGCCGACCGGACCCGTGGCGTCTGGCACTCGGCGTGCTCGGGCTGACGGCGGCGCACGCGCTGGTCAACGCGCTCAACGAACTGGCCGACGACGCCAGCGGCCTGGATCACCAGACGCTGCGCACGCCGTTTTCCGGCGGCAGCGGCGCGCTGCAGCGCGGCCTCGTCACGCGCGCCGGCGCGCGCGGCGTGGCGGCGTTGGCAGGTGCCGTGGCACTGGCAGTGGCCGCGGTGGCGCTGGCCGGGTACCGCGAATGGCGACTGCTGCCGGTGCTGCTCGCCGGCGCCGCCTGCGTGCTGCTGTACACGCCGTGGCTGCTGCGCGTGGAGCTGGGCGAGGCGGCAGCCGGCCTCGGCCTGGGCGGGCTGCCGGTGATCGGCGCCGCGATGCTGCAAGGCGGCGCGTTGCGCCCGGCCGTGTGGCTGGTGGCGCTGGCAGCCACGGCGATGACCTTCAACCTGCTGCTGTTCAACACCATCCCCGACGCCGAGCCCGACCGGCGCGCCGGCCGCCGCTCGCTGGTGCACCGCGCGGGCGTCGCGGGCGCGGGGCGCATCGGCCTCGCGGCCTGGGCGCTGGCGACGATCGCACTCGGACTGGGGCTGCTGGGCGGCGTGCTGCCGCACTGGGGCTGGCTCGCCGCGATCCCGGCGCTGGCCTTCGTCCTGCCGGTGGGTCGCTGGACACTCGCGGGCGCGCCGCTGCCGGTGCCGCTGCCGGTGCTGGCCGCCAACGTCTTGCACAACGTGGCGACGCACGCGGTGCTGATCCTGGCCTGGTTGCTCGCCGCCTGGCCGGCGCGCTGAGCGCCGCGGCTGCGCGCGCGTCGGGCCGTCCGCCCTGGGCCGGACGGCGGCAGGCCGCGCCGCTCAGCCGCGCCCTACGAACGGCATCTTGGTCGCCATGACCGTCATGAACAGCACGTTGGCGTGGAGCGGCAGGTTGGCCATGTGCAGCACCGCCGCCGCGGCGTGGTCGACGTCCATGCGCGGCTCGGCGCGCACGCTGCCGTCGGCCTGCGCCATGCCGCTTTCCATGCCGGCGCTGAGCTCGGTGGCGGCGTTGCCGATGTCGATCTGGCCGACCGCGATGTCGTAGGCGCGGCCGTCCAGCGCGGCCGACTTCGTCAGGCCCGTGATGGCGTGCTTGCTCGCGGTGTAGGCCGCCGCGTGCGGGCGCGGCGCGTGCGCCGAGATCGAGCCGTTGTTGACGATGCGCCCGCCGCGCGGCTGCTGCGCCTTCATGATCCTGAAGGCCTGCTGCGTGCACAGGAAGGCGCCGGTGAGGTTGACATCGATCGAGGCGCGCCACTGGTCGACGCGCAGATCCTCCAGCGGCACGCCGGGCGTGAAGATGCCGGCGTTGTTGAACAGGAAGTCCAGCCGCGCGAAGCGCGCGCGCACGAAGTCGAACAGCGCGGCCACCGCGTCGGGGCGCGTCACGTCGGTAGGCACGGCGAAGGCGCGCGCTTGGATGTCGCCGAACGGGTCCTCGCACATGTCGATCGACTGGCGCAGCGCGTCCAGGCGCCGGCCGGCGAAGACGACGCGCCAGCCGTCGCGCGCCATCAGGTTGGCGGTGGCACGGCCGATGCCGCTGCCGGCGCCGGTGACCACGGCGATGCGGTTGTGCGGTCGAGTCATCGTCATCGGCCCTTGCTGTTCGTGCTGTTCGTGCGGCCGGCAGTCTACGCGCGCAGCAAGCCCAGCCACTGCCACAGCGCAAAGCCCGCCAGCCCGATCGCCGACACGGCGTTGACGACGCGCAGCGCGCGCGCCGGCACGCGCTGGCGCAGCGCGGCGACCACGCTGCTGAGCAGCAGCCACCACAGCGCCGAGCCTGCGAACACGCCGGCGATCATCACCCCGGCCGAGCCCGGCGCGGCGGCGTCGGCACGCGCGCCGAGCGCGCCGAAGACGGCGATGAAGGAGAAGATGGTGGCCGGGTTGGACAGCGTCAACACCAGCGTGCCGGCGAAGGCGCCGGCCAGCCCCGGCCGCTCGGCGACCTGCGCCGCCCGCGTGGCCGGCACCTGGCGCCAGGTGCGCCACGCCAGCCACAACAAGAAGGCGCCGCCGACGATCGCCAGTGGTACGCGCACCGACTGCAGCGCGCGGATCAAGGCCGTGACGCCGAACGCGCCGACGGCGCCGTAGAGCGCATCGGCCACCGCCGCGCCGAGGCCGGTGACGAAGCCCAGCGTGCGGCCGTGGTCGAGCGTGCGCTGGATCACCAGCAACCCGATCGGGCCCACCGGCGCAGCGATCGCCAGGCCGATCCACAGGGCATCGAAGAACATCGGTCGTCGCCGTCCGGTCGGTGGTCGGTCCAGGGTCAGTAGCTCAGACGCGCCAGATAGGTCCGGCGTGACGCCTCCAGCGCCTGCGCCAGCGTCGCGATGCCGGCGCCCTCGAGCAGCGGGATCATCTTCAGGAACACCTCGGCGGTGACGATCGCGTCGCCCAGCGCCGTGTGGCGGCCGAGCACGGTCACGCCCAGCCGCTCGGCGATCGCCTCCAGGCTGTGGCTGTCCTGCCGCGGATGCAGCACCGCCGACAGCAGCAGCGTGTCGAGCACCGGCATGTCGAAGCGCACGCCGCTGGCCTGCTCCTCGAGCTGCAGGAAGCGCATGTCGAAGGCCGCGTTGTGCGCCACCAGCACGCTGTCGGCGGCAAAGGCGCGCAGCGCCGGCAGCACGGTGGCGATGTCGGGCTGGCCGCGCAGCATCTCGGGACGGATGCCGTGGATCGCGATGCCGGCCTCGGGCAGCGTGCGGCCCGGGTCGACGAGTTGCTCGAAGCTGTCGTTGCGGCGCAGCTTGCCGGCGTCGACGCGCACGGCGCCGATCTGGATGATCTTGTCGCCGGCCGAGGGGTCGAGGCCGGTGGTCTCGGTGTCGAACACGGTGCAGGTCAGATCGGCGAGGCGGCGTGCGCCGAGCGCGCCTTCGGTGCCGCCGCCGCCGAACAGGTCGAAGTCGTAGAACTCGGGCCGGCTGCCGGGCCGCATCACGTCGTCGGCGTCGAGCGGCTGCGTCGCCGCGGCCAGCGGCAGCAGCAGGCGGAAGAAGGCGAACTGGTGCGCGCGTTCGCGCTCGAACCAGAAGGCGCCGCCGTGGCGCGCGACGACGTCGCGCAGCGTCAGTGCGCCCGCGCCGGCGCTGCCCTCGAGCGGCTCGGTCTCCCAGGTGAGGACGGTCTCGGTGCTCATCGGCTGCAGCGGAAACACGAGGTCGAGCTGCGCGCGCTCAGGTGTCTGCGCCGCCGGCGCGAGGCGGATCTGCAGGCGCATCGCGCTGTAGCCCTGCTCGAGCCGCAGCGCCAGGTGCAGCAGCGCCTGCACGACCGACCAGCTCTCGACGCGCAGCCACAGCGCGGCGTCGATCTCGGTCAGCTGCACGCGGCTCGCGCAGGCCGCCTCGATGCGCCGTGCCGCCGCCGCCGCGAGGTCGGCGCCGAGCATGTCCTCCATCGGCCAGCGCGTGCGGACTAGCGCCGCGCTCTCGGCCGCGGCGTCGGCCAGGCGCCGCGACAGCGCACCGATCTCGTCGCGGATCACGCCCAGAAAGCGCTCGCGCGTGGGCGCGTCGAGCTCGGGGTCGTCGAGCAGCTCGACCGCCGCCTGCAGATTGCCCACCGAGCCGCGGCTGCCTTCGCCCAGACGCTGCAGCAGCCGGTCGCGCTCGTCGGCGTCGGCGATCTCGCGCGTGATGTTGTCCAGCAGCAGCACGAAGCCGTTGAGCGGCGCATCGGCACCCGCCTCGTCTGCGGCGCTGGCCGCGATGGCGCGCACCGGCGCCAGCTGCACGCGCAGCAGCTGCCCGCCGGCGGTGCCGGTGACGAACTGCGCCGTCGGGTGCGCCGCGCCGCGCGCCAGGCGCTGGCGCACGGCCTCGAGCGCATGCGCGACGAGGCGGCGGTCGAGCAGCGCGTAGATCGAGCGTCCCAGCGCCACCGGGTCGACACCGCCGATGCGCGCGCCGCCGGCGGTATCGGCCAGCGTGCGCAACTGCAGCCGCGCGCGCGCGTTGAACAGCAGGATGCGGCCGTCGAGGTTGCACACCACGACGCTCTCGTTGAGCTCGGCCATCAGCGCGGCCAGGCGGCTGCGCTCCTGCTCGACCGCGCGGCTGGCTTCGGCCACGCGCGCGGCGATCTCGCCGCGCAGCGCCTGGCGTTCGCGCACCAGCGCATTGGCCGCCGCGACGAGCGCGCGCGCATCGGCGCTGCTGCCCTTGGCATCGACGGCCAGCGCGTGGTCGTCGGCACTCGCGGCCAGCACCTGCAACTGCTCGGCCAGCCGCCCGGGCACGGCGCCCCAGCGCCGCCACGCCGCACCGAGCGCCGCACCGCCGGCCAGCGACGCGAGAAACCACAGCATCGCGACCAGCGCGATGCGCGGCTCGAGCAGCGTCCACAGCGCCGCGCGTTCGCTTGGGCCCAGTGTCGCCGCCAGCAGCAGCGCCGCGCAAGCGAGCAGCAGCGCGAAGACCGCGCCCGGCAGCAGCGCCGCGGCGGCCGCGCGCAGGTCGGGCCGCCGCGCCGGCGTCATCCGAGCAGTTCCCTGACCTTGGCCGCCAGCTCCTTGGTCGAGAACGGCTTGGTCATGTAGGCGTCGGCGCCGACGCCCAGCCCTTGCGCGACATCGGTGTCGCGCCCCTTGGCGGTGAGCATCAGCACCTTGATGGCGGCGGTGGCGGCGTCGGCGCGCAGCGCCTGGCAGACCTCGAAGCCGCTCTTGCCCGGCATCATCACGTCGAGCAGCACCAGCGCCGGGCGCGCGCTGCGCGCCAGCGCCAGCGCTTCGTCGCCGTCGCGCGCCACGAGCACCTCGTGGCCTTCGCGCTTCATCAGGTACTCGAGCGAGACGACGATGTTGGGCTCGTCGTCGGCGATCAGCACCTTGCGCTTCACGGTGTCGCTCACGTCGTCGTCTCCTCGATGCGGTAGGGCAGGTCGAAGCCGAAGCAGGCGCCGCGGCCGCTCTCCGAGCGCAGCCACAGGCGGCCGCCGAAGTGCTCGATGATGCGCCGGCTGATCGGCAGGCCCAGGCCCGTGCCCTGCGGACGATTGCGGGCATCGCCGCCCTGGCGGAACTTCTCGAACACCGCCTGCTGCTGCGCCAGCGGCACGCCGGGCCCGTTGTCTTCGACCTCGACCGTGAGGGCCTGCTCACCGGCGCGCAAGCGCACGCCGATGCGGCCGCTGCCGGCGGGCACGAACTTGGCCGCGTTGGACAGCAGGTTGAGCAGCACCTGCAGCAGCCGGTCGGCGTCGGCGCGCAGCGTCGGCACCGCGGCCGGCTTGTCGATCGTGACGACGGCGCCGCGCTCGCGCAGCATCTCGGCCATCGTCGCCACCGCCTGCTCGACGAGGGCGCCGAGGTCGACGTCGTCGCTGCGCCACTCGGCGTTGCCGGACTCGATCTTGGCCATGTCGAGCACCTGGTTGACGAGCCGCGTCAGGCGCTCGGTCTCGGCGACGACGATGTCGAGGAACTGCTGGCGCTGCGCCGGTTCCATGTCGGCCTCGTCGCGCATCAGTTCGGTGAGCGCGCGGATGCTGGCCAGCGGCGTGCGCAGCTCGTGCGTGACGCTGCTCATGAAGTCGTCCTTCAGCCGGTCGAGGCTCTGCAGCTTCTCGTTGAGATGGCGCAGCGCCGAAGCTTCCTCGACGATGCCGAGCACGTCGTCCAGGTCGAGCGCCTCCTCCTGCACCGCGGAGGCGATCATGACGCGCGCACTGGCGCTGCCGATGGCGCCGGCGAGCTGCGTCTCGGCGAACTGCACGAGCGCGGCGTCGCCCGGCAGCGCCGCAGCACCGGCGACGCCGCGCTCGCGCGCGTGCGCAGCGAACAGCGCCGTCGCGCGCTCGGCACCGAGAAAGCGACCGACCAGCGTCACCAGATCGTCGACGCGCGCCGTGCCGCGCCAGAACACGCGGTCTTCGCTGCCGCGCTCGAAGACATCGACGAACTGCAGCGCCTGGCTGGCCTCGGCGGCGCGCGGCGGACGCGCCAGCGACACGCCGACATAGAGCGCCGCGTTCGCGCCCAGGCTCCAGAACAGGGCGTGCGTCAGGTTGTCCAGGCCGGCCAGGCCGAACAGCGCCTCGGGCCTGAGCGCCGCCAGGCCGAACAGGCCGTGCTCGATGAAGCCGGCGTCCATCCAGCCGCTCTTGGCGATCGACGGCAGCATCAGCGTGTAGGCCCACAGCAGCGCGCCGGCCGCCAGCCCGGCGAGCGCGCCGTCGCGCGTGCCGCCCTTCCAATACATGCCGCCGAACAGCGCCGGCGCGAACTGCGCCACCGCCGCGAAGCTGATGAGGCCGATGCTGACCAGCGCGTAGGCGTCGCCGGCGATGCGGAAGTACAACCAGCCGAGCAGCAGCAGCCCCACGATCACCGTGCGCCGGATGCCGAGGATGAGGCCGGTGAGGTCGCGCTCGGCGTAGCGGCGCAGGCGCAGCACGAGCGGCAGCACGAGGTCGTTGCAGACCATGGTCGAGATCGCGATCGCCTCGACGATGACCATGCCGGTGGCCGCCGACAGTCCGCCGATGAAGGCCGTCAGCGCCAGCGCGCCGTGGCCGCCGGCCAGCGGCAGCGACAGCACGAAGGTCTCGGCGTCGGCGCGGCCGGCGCCGAAGAACAGCAGCCCGCCGGCGGCGATCGGCAGCACGAAGACGTTGATGGCCAGCAGGTAAGCCGGAAAGGCCCAGGCCGCGCGCCGCACGTGGCGCTCGTCGACGTTCTCGACCACCATGACCTGGAACTGGCGCGGCAGCAGGATCACCGACAGCATCGCCAGCACCAGCAGCGCGAACCAGGCGTCGAAGGCGAAGGCGCCGGCGCCCGGCTGCAGCACGCGCGCGACCTGCGGCTCGGCCAGCGCGCGTGCGAACAGCTCGCCCGGCCCGTCGAACAGGCTGAAGGTGACGAAGACGCCGACCGCCAGGAACGCCGCCAGCTTGACCACCGACTCGGTGGCGATGGCCGCCACCATGCCCTCGTGGCGCTCGGTGTTGTCCAGGTGGCGCGTGCCGAAGGCGATCGTGAAGCCGGCCAGCAGCAGCGCCACCGCCAGCGCGACCAGGCTGTGCGCCGTGCTGCCCGCCGACGTGGCGGCGTCGACGCCGGTGAGCAGCTCGTAGCCCGCGGCCACCGCCTTGAGTTGCAGCGCCACGTAGGGCACCACGCCGACCAGCGCCAGCAGCGTCACCAGCGCCGCCAGCAGACGGCTCTTGCCGTAGCGGCTGGCGACGAAGTCGGCGATGCTGGTGATGCGCGCGCGCCGCGCGATGCGGATCATCTTGCGCAGCACCAGCCAGGCCAGCACCATGCCCAGCGTCGGGCCGAGGTAGATCGGCAGGAACCACACGCCGCCGCCGGCCGCGCGGCCGATGCTGCCGAAGTAGGTCCAGGCCGTGCAGTACACCGCCATCGACAGCGCGTAGATCCAGGCGTTGCCGATCACCGAGCGGCCGGCGGCGGCGCGCCGGTCGGCCCACCAGGCGATGGCGAACAGCGCGGCGAGGTAGGCGAGCGAGGCCGCGAGCACCCACCCCGGCGCGAGCGCGGCGGTCGCCGCAGAGGCGGCTGCAGGGGCGGTCGTGGCCGGCATCGCGTGGCCTGTGCTCAGTCGTCGCCGTCGCCACGCTCCATGAGCACGGCGAGCACGACGATGACGAGCGCCCAGAAGGCGAACAGCAGCCACGCCAGGCGCGGCCAGCCGAACAGCGTCGCCTCGGGCGCGCCGCCCAGCGCGATGCGCAGCAGCGGAAAGTCCAGCAGCAGCCAGCCGGCGCAGGCCAGCGCCAGCAGTCGTTGCGCGAGCAGCGTGTGTTTCATCGCGGCGTTCTCCGCTTGCGGCGCCGGCGTGCGTCGCGACGCGTCACAGCGCGTCGAAGTGGAAATGCTGGCGCAGCCACAGCCTGAAGTCCCTGACGATCTCGAGCGCGCCGCGCAGCGGCTCGCGCTCGAGCGTGGCCAGCTCCGACGGCCGCACCTCGTTGCCCGCGGCGTGCCCGCCTGCGCGCTGGCGCAACTGGTGGCTGAGCCGGATGCCCATCAGCAGGTGCAGCGCATCGGTCAGAACGCCCGCGCGCACGCCGTCGAACTGCCCGGCCGCCACCAGCGCGCGCAGCCGCTCGGCGCTGCCGCTCTCGCGCACGCGGTGCTCGAGCGCGAGCGCGCGCACGCCGTGCACGATCGGGAAGGTGCCGAGTTTCTTGATGTCGAGCGCGCGCTCGTCGCGCGGCGTCTTCAGCCGCGTGAACCAGCCGCCGGGCGCCTGGAACTGGTCGGCCGCGGCGGCGAAGCGCGCGAGGAAGGTGTCGGCGCCCGACAGCACCTGGTCCAGATGGTCGCGCAACTGCGTCAGCAGCGCCGCGTCACCGGCCACCGCGGCCGCGTCGCAGAAGATGGCCAGGTGCATCGGGCCCTCGGCGTCGTGGCCGTGGACCCAGCCGCGGATCGTCTCGCGCCACTCGGCCAGCGGGCGGCACCACGCGGGGCGGCTCAGCATGATGCCGCCCGGGCACGGCGGCCAGCCGAGCTCGCCCAGCGCCGCCGAGAAGCGCGCCGCGGCACCGGCCACGTCGAGCGCCGCGTGGTCGAGCCCGTCGCGCAGCACCAGCGCGTTGTCCTGGTCGGTCTTGACGAGTTGCTCGCCGCGGCCCTCGCTGCCCATCACCAGCAGGCACGAGTCGGCCACCAGCGCCGGCGGCGCCACCAGCGACCACAGCCGCGCCACCAGGCGCCGGTTGAGCTCGCTCACGAGCTGCGCCATGCGCTCGATGCGGATGCCGCTGACGTGCAGCAGCCGCACCATCTCGTCGACGCGCGCGGCCGCCGCCGCCAGCTCGGCGACCGAGCCGGCCTCGTCGATCTGCACGCCGATCAGGTGCGAGTGGTTGGCGACGAAGTTCAGCAGATCGAGCTGGCCGAGCACGCCCAGCACGCGCTCGCCGTCGCGCACCACGAGGCGGTGCACGCGATGGCGCAGCATGGCCCACAGCGCCTCGAAGATCTGGGTCTCGGCCTGCACCTCGTGCACCGGGAAACGCGCCACCTCGCGCACCGCCAGCCGCGCCGGCGGCGTCGCGCGCAGCAGCGCGTCGCGCAGGTCGGTGGTGGTGAAGATGCCCAGACGCTCGGCGCCTGCATCCGCTGTATCGGCATCGCGCACCAGCGCCGTCGTCGCGCCCTGCGCCGCCAGCGCACGGCACACCGAGACCAGGTCCTGCGCGCCGTCGACGTAGAGCGGCGGCCGCACGAAGGCGTCGCGCACGCGCGCCGTCGCCAGCGACAGCAACTCGGGCTGCGGGTCGACGTCGGTCGCCTTCGGGCTGCTGCTCATTGGCCGCTGCTCATGGGTCGCTCGCTGTCATCGCGTGAACCGTTCCGTTCCTCCGTCCGCGCGCCGGCGCGCGGCAGTCGCTCCCGCGCGATTGTCGGCGGCGCAACGACGAAGGGCCGCAGACGTCGCGCCTGCGGCCCCCTGTTCACCCGGGCGTGCTCAGTGCCCGGACGCGCCGGACGCGCCGATGCCCGTCTCCGAGCGCACCTGCTGCGCCAGGAAGCCGTCCTTGTCGATCTGCGCGCGCTTGCTGCCGTCGAGCACCGAGAACAGCCAGATGCCGACGAAGCCGATCACCATGCTGAACAGGGCCGGCGACGTGTACGGGAACCAGGCCGAGCCCTTCGGGTTGCCGAGCGTGGCCTCCCACACCGCCGGCGACACCACCGTCAGCACGACCGAGCTGATGAGCCCGAGGAAACCGCCGATCACCGCGCCGCGCGTCGTGCAGCCCTTCCACAGCACGCTCATCAGGAGCACCGGGAAGTTGGCCGACGCCGCGATGGCAAACGCCAGACTCACCATGAAGGCGATGTTCTGCTTCTCGAAAACGATGCCCAGCACCACGGCGACGATGCCGAGCACGACGGTGGTGATGCGCGAGACGCGCAGCTCGTCCTTGCTGTCGGCCTTGCCGGCCTTGATGACGGTGGAGTACAGGTCGTGCGACACCGCCGAGGCGCCCGACAGCGTGAGCCCGGCGACCACCGCGAGGATGGTGGCGAAGGCCACCGCCGAGATGAAGCCCAGGAACACGTTGCCGCCGACCGCGTTGGCCAGGTGCACCGCCGCCATGTTGCCGCCGCCCAGCAGCCCGCCCTTGGCGTCGAGGAACTGCGGGTTGGTGATCACGAAGGTGATGGCGCCGAAGCCGATGATGAAGGTGAGGATGTAGAAGTAGCCGATCCAGGTCGTGGCCCACAGCACCGACTTGCGCGCTTCCTTGGCGTTGGGCACCGTGAAGAAGCGCATCAGGATGTGCGGCAGCCCGGCGGTGCCGAACATCAGCGCCATGCCGAAGCTGATGGTGCTGATCGGGTCCTTCACGAAGTTGCCAGGCGCCATGATCGAGAAGCCCTGTTTGGCCGCCTCGACCGCGTCCTTGCCGCCCTTGGCCGCGAGGCCGGTCTTGACCTCGACCGCCTTGGCGAACATCGCCTCGGGCGAGAAACCGAACTGCAGCAGCACCATGAAGGCCATGAAGGTGGCGCCGGCCAGCAGCAGGATGGCCTTGATGATCTGCACCCAGGTCGTCGCCGTCATGCCGCCGAACAGCACGTAGACCATCATCAGCACGCCGACGATGACCACCGCGTACATGTAGTCCAGGCCGAACAGCAGCTTGATGAGCTGTCCGGCGCCGACCATCTGCGCGATCAGGTAGAAGGCCACCACCACCAGCGTGCCGCTGGCGGCGAACACGCGCACCGGCGTCTGCGCGAAGCGGAACGCCGCCACGTCGGCGAAGGTGAACTTGCCCAGGTTGCGCAGCCGCTCGGCGAGCAGGAAGGTCACCACCGGCCAGCCGACCAGGAAGCCGATCGAGTAGATCAGGCCGTCGAAGCCCGAGGCCATGACCGCGGCCGAGATGCCGAGGAACGACGCCGCCGACATGTAGTCGCCGGCGATCGCCAGGCCGTTCTGGAAACCCGTGATGCCGCCGCCGGCGGTGTAGAAGTCGGCCGCGCTCTTGGTGCGCCGCGCCGCCCACTTCGTGATCCACAGCGTGATGAAGACGAAGACGACGAACATGCTGATCGCCGTCCAGTTGGTGGCCTGCTTTTCGGCCTGGCCGAGGTCGGCCCCGGCGGCGACGGCGGCACCGGCGCCGATGAGCGCGGCCAGCGGCAGCGCGAACTTGGTCGTGTTCTTCACTTGAGCACCGCCTGGTTGATTTCTTCGGAGAGCTTGTCGAACTCGCTGTTCGCGCGCCGCACGTAGATCGCCGTGATGACGATCGTGAAGGCGATGACGAACAGGCCGATCGGCATGCCCAGCGTCGTGACGCCGCCGCCGATGCGCGTAGCCATCAGCGGCTTGTAGAACGCCACCAGCACGATGAAGCCGTAGTACACGACGAGCATCGCGATCGTGAGCCAGACGCCGAAGCGCATGCGCTTGCTCTTGAGCTCCTGGTACTTGGGGTGGCTGGCGATGCGCTTGACCAACGGGTCGTCCATGGCGTGTCTCCTTCGAGTCGTGTGCAAAGGCGTGGCGCGGCCGCGGCCGCGCCAGGGCGGACTGTGCGCGTCGCGCCTGATAAGGCTCTGACGCGACGCAAACGCCGGCTGACGCGGCGCTGAGGCCAGGCTTACGATCTCCACGAAAACCCTATGGCTTTGTCCCGCATGACGGGAACACGAGTGCCCTTAGGGGTTTTCACCTGACGGCGATGCCGGCGGCGGTCGTGGGCGGACACTGCGATTCCGCCGCCCCAAGGTTCACTGCCATGACCGATGCCACTGTTCGCGACGCCGAGGCCTTCCGCGCCGCACGCGACTTCCTGCTGCAGCACCGTGGCCAGCCCGAGGCCGCCGTGGCCGGCTTTCGCTGGCCGCGGCTCGAGCACTTCAACTGGGCGCTCGACCACTTCGACCGCCTCGGCCGCGAGCAGCCCGAGGCGCCGGCGCTCGTCATCGTCGACGACGCCGGCGGCGAAAGCCGCTGCAGCTACGGAGAGCTCGCCACACGCAGCAACCGCGCCGCCAACTGGCTCGCCGGCCTGGGCGTCGCGCGCGGTGACCGCGTGCTGCTGATGCTCGGCAACGTGGTGCCGCTGTGGGAGCTGATGCTCGGCTGCATGAAGCTGGGCGCGGTGATGATCCCGGCCACCACGCTGCTCAGCCGCGACGACCTCGCCGATCGCATAGCGCGCGGTCGGGTGCGCGCCGTGGTCGCCGCCGCCGACCAGGCGGCACGCTTCGACGGCCTCGATGCGCAGGCGGCGACGCCGCTGGTGCGCATCGCGGTCGGCAGCGGCGCCCCCCCGCCCTGGCACGACTACGCCGGCGCCGACCGCGCCGACGCCCATTTCGTGCCCGCGCAGCCGACGCGCGCCGACGAGTTGATGCTGCTGTACTTCACGAGCGGCACGACGAGCAAGCCCAAGCTCGTGCAGCACACCCACGCCAGCTACCCGGCCGGCCACCTGAGCACGATGTTCTGGACCGGGCTCGAGCCCGGCGATGTGCACTGGAACATCTCGTCGCCCGGCTGGGGCAAGCATGCGTGGAGCTGCTTCTTCGCGCCCTTCAACGCCGGCGCCTGCGTCTTCATCGACAACCCCGCGCGCTTCGACGCGGTGCGCGCGCTCGACACACTGGTGGCGCGCCGCATCACCAGCCTGTGCGCGCCGCCCACCGTGTGGCGCATGCTGATCCAGCAGCCGCTGGCGAACTGGCGCGTCGCGCTGCGCTCGGCGCTGGCCGCCGGCGAGCCGCTCAACCCCGAGGTCATCGACCAGGTGCAGGCCGCCTGGGGCGTGACGATCCGCGACGGCTACGGCCAGACCGAGACCACCGCCATCGTCGGCAACCCGCCCGGCCAGACGGTCAAGGCCGGCTCGATGGGCCGCCCGCTGCCCGGCTGGCGCGTGGTGCTGCTCGACCCCGACGACCGGCCGGCCGACGAAGGCGAGATCAGCCTCGAACTGGACGTCCCCGAGCACGGTCGCCCGTTGGGCCTGATGCCCGGCTACGCCGACTCGCCCGAAAAGAACGCCGAAGTGATGGCCGGCGGGCACTATCGCACCGGCGACGTCGCGCAGCGCGACGCCGAGGGCTACATCACCTACGTCGGCCGCGCCGACGACGTGTTCAAGGCGAGCGACTACCGCATCAGCCCGTTCGAGCTGGAAAGCGTGCTGATCGAGCACCCCGCCGTCGCCGAGGCCGCCGTGGTGCCGAGCCCCGACGCGCTCAAGCTCGCGGTGCCCAAGGCCTTCGTCGTGCTCGCCGCCGGCGCCCGGCCCGACGCGGCGACGGCGATGAGCATCCTCGCGCATTGCCGCGACAAGCTCGCGCCCTACAAGCGCATCCGCAGGCTCGAATTCGCCGAACTGCCCAAGACCATCAGCGGCAAGATCCGCCGCGTCGAACTGCGGCGCAAGGAAGACGCGCGCGCGCTGCCGGCGGTGGCCGGCCCCGGAGAGTATTTCGACGACGCGCTGCGCGCGCGCTGAGGCCCGCGCGCCGCGCGTTCACCGCGGCGTCTGCAAGGCCGCTCGCGCCGCCGCCAGCAGGACGACGAGAGTCTTCACGACGATCAGCCGCGCACGACGCCCGGCCGCGGCGCGCCCTCGCGCTGCCACGCGGGACCGTCGAACCACGCATCGCCGGCGAGCGCCGCGCGCAGCATCGGCAGCGCGTCCAGGCCCCAGAAGAGGCGCCCTTCGAGCTCGTAGCTCGGCACGCCGAACACACCGCGCGCGATCGCTTCGTCGGTGGCGCTGCGCAGCTCGGCCTTGACTTCGGCACCTCCCGGGTCGCGCGCCGGCGCCAGCTCGGCCGTGAGCGCGGCCAGACGGGACGCCTCGCACGGGTCGCCGCCCTCCTCCCACACGTGCGCGAACAGCGCCTCGACGACGCGCCGGTTCGGCCCGCAGGCCAGCGCCAGCCGCAGCAGCGCGAGCGGGTTGAACGGGTGCACCGCCGGCGTGCGCAGCACGATGCCCTCCTGCTGCGCCATCCAGTGCACGTGGCGAAAGGTCCAGGCGCGCTTGGGCTCGATCTCGGCCGGCCCCTTCTGACCCCAATGCTGCAGCAGCCCCGCGAACAGCACCGGCCGGTACTCGACCTCGTAGCTATGTCCCACCAGCTCCTGCGGCAGCCGCTGGAACGCCAGGTAGGCGAACGGCGAGACGACGTCGAACCAGAAGGTGATGCGCTTCATCGCAGGCTAGTCGTCGTGGCCGCCGGGCATTCGTTCGTCGCTGCGCGCCGGCGCTCGAGCTCGGCCCATACGGCACGCTTGGCGTCGTCGTCGAGCGAGGCCCAGGCGGCGATCTCGTCGAGCGTGCGCAGGCAGCCCTCGCACCGGCCGCTGGCCGCGTCCATGCGGCACACGTCGATGCAGGGCGACGGCACGCGTGTGTCGCCCGCAACCGGCGCGCCGCGGGCTGCCGTCATGCCGCGGGCGCCTTGGTCACGTCGGCCACCGGCGCGCCGGTGAGCACCACGAGCTGATCGGGCGAGAGCTTGAAGACGCCGTTCGGATGTCCGGCCGCGGCCCAGATCTCGGCAAAGCGGAAGAGCTCGCGGTCGATCAGCGTCACGGGCGGCGCGCTGTGCGCCAGCGGCGCCACGCCGCCGATCGAGAAGCCCGTGCGCGCCTTGACGAAATCGGCGTCGGCGCGCGCCAGTTCGCCGGTGACGGCGGCGACGCGCTTTTCGTCCACGCGCCGGTCGCCCGAGGCGATGACCAGCACCGCCGTGTCGTCGGCCTTGCGCCGGAAGATCACGCTCTTGGCGATCTGGCCGAGCGCGATGCCCAAAGCGTCGGCCGCCTCCTGCGAGGTGCGCGCGCTGGCCGCGAGCCACACCGGCGCGTGCGGATGGCCGCGTTCGGCCAAGGCACTCGTCACGCGCTCGAAGCCTTCGGAGGTCGGCATGCCGCTCACGGAGCTGTCCTTTGCATCGTTCGCCCGGCGACGGGC
>JAGWTJ010000228.1 GCA_028869005.1 Burkholderiales bacterium
GCCGAAGGCAAGCTGCCGTTGTGCGCCGAAATGTGCTCGACCAAGGCACTGCTAGCCGGCGACGGCGACGTCATCGCCGACATCTTCCGCGAACGGGTGACGGTGCGCGGCAAGGGCTCCGAAGTCTGGGGCTGGGGCACCGCCTACGGCCCGCCCACCGGCGGACAGCAACCTGCACCGAGGACCAAGTGATGAACACACTGCGCTGGATGGCTTTGGCATCGGCCGCGCTCGCGCTCGGCACACTGGCCGGTTGCGGCGAGCGCGAGCAGGTCGTGGTCTACAAACAGGGCGCCTACCAGGGCAAGCCCGACCAGTTGCCCTGGCAGAACGCTCCGCTCGCCTACGGCGACGCCAAGTGGACGCAGGGCAACGAGCAGAGCTGGGCCGACAGCGTCAAGGCACGCACCCGGAACCAGAACGAGTACGTGCACATCGTCCACCACTAGCCCGTCGGAAGGAGTGCGAGCCATGTCCCATCTGCAAAGGGCTCTGCGCTGGATCGCTCTGTTCGCGATCGTCGTGCTCGCGGCCCCGGCCTGGGCGCAGCCGGCGGCGAACAGCCAGGAACTGGCCCAGCAGCAGCAGCAACGCAGAATCGATCAGCCCGGGAACAACGCGCCCGTGTGGCGCGAGGTGCGTTCCGGCCGCGCTCAGTCCACGCTGGTTCCGGGCCCCGAAATCGGGGTGCTGGTGCTGTCGTCGGGCCAGACCTGGCGCGCGCTGCACGGCGGACCGATCCCGCTGTACGGCGGTGGGCTGCTGATCGTCGTGGTGCTGGCGATCGCCGCCTACTTCCTCCTGCGCGGCACGATCGAGTTGCACGGCAAGCCCACCGGGCGGCTGATCCAGCGCTTCGGCAGCTTCGACCGGATCGCGCACTGGTCGACCGCCCTCACCTTCTGCATCATGGCCGTCAGCGGCCTGGTCATCCTGTTCGGCAAGATGGTGCTGCTGCCGGTGACCGGACACACGCTGTTCTCGTGGCTGGCCGCGCTGTCGAAGAACGTGCACAACTTCGTCGGGCTGCTGTTCATCCTGAGCCTGCTGGCCACGATCGTCGCCTTCATCCGCGACAACCTGCCGCAGGCTGCCGACTTCAAGTGGATCGCCACGGCCGGCGGCTTGTTCGGCGGGCGCGAAGCGCCGTCCGGCCGCTTCAACGCCGGCGAGAAGGGCTGGTTCTGGATCGGCGTCGTCTTCCTCGGCATCGCGATGGGCGTCACCGGCGTGATCCTGCTGTTCCCGAACTTCGATCAGCCGCGCACCACGATGCAGATCGCCAACATCGTGCACGACATCGCGGCGGTGCTGTTCATCGCGCTCGGCCTGGGCCACATCTACATGGGCACGATCGGCATGCGCGGCGCCTACCAGGCGATGCGCACGGGCTTCGTCGACGAGACCTGGGCCAAGGAGCACCACGAGTTGTGGTACGACGACGTCAAGTCCGGAAAGGTCCAAGCCAGGACCCAGGACGCCGTGCTGCCGGACATGCAGCGCCAGCATTGACGCGGGAGACGACCATGTTCCGAACCATGATGGCCGCCACCGTCCTGCTGCTCGCAGTGGCGTACGCCCAGGCCAAGCTGCCTGCGGCGCCGCCCAAGAC
This sequence comes from Burkholderiales bacterium, assembly GCA_028869005.1. Classification (GTDB taxonomy): domain Bacteria; phylum Pseudomonadota; class Gammaproteobacteria; order Burkholderiales; family Burkholderiaceae_C; genus Rubrivivax. Next base: position 1,613 of record JAGWTJ010000228.1, read on the forward strand.
TCCGGCCGAGGAGGCGGCACAGGCGCTAAAGGCCAAGGACGCGGCCGCCAAAGACGCCGCCGAACTCAGTGCCGCAGAAGACCGCGCGGCCAGCAACTATGCGAAGAACAAGGGTCAGCCGACGCCGCCGGCAGCCGCGCCCGGCAGGCCGGGCAAGCGCAAGTAGCGGTGCCGCCCGGCCCTCAGCGCCCAGCGCCGGAGGCTGTTCCCGTCGGTGCCGAGGCCGCTTCCGCCGGCGCACCGGCACGCGTCAGCGGCAGTTGAGCGCTGCCGCCGACGCCAACGCTCACGCCGCCCGTGCCGACCGACACGCCGCCGCCCACGCGGCCGCTGCTGTCGACGCCGACGCCGATCGAGCCGACGCCGGGGATCGGCAGTCCGATGCCGATGCCCACCGAGGCGCAGCCGACCAGCGACAGCGCGGCGATCACCGCGGCGCTGCGGCCACGGGACACGGCGGACTTCATGTGGCGCCGCTCAGCGGACAGACGCCGACAGCAAGGCGAGTCGCTCGCGCGCGGCGACGTACTCGCGCGATAGCCGCGCCACGAGCTCCGCGGCCGGCACGACGGCCTTCACGACACCGATGCCCTGCCCGCAGCCCCAGATGTCCTTCCAGGCCTTCTTCGCGCCGCCGCTGCCGAACTGCATCGTCGAGACATCGCCCTCGGGCAGGTGTTCGGGGTCGAGCCCGGCGGCGCGGATCGAAGGCGCGAGGTAGTTGCCGTGCACGCCCGTGAACAGGCTCGAGTAGACGATGTCGTCGCTCGTGCACTCGACGATGCACTGCTTGTAGGCCTCGGGCGCCTTCGCCTCCTCGGTGGCGATGAAGGGCGAGCCGATGTAGGCGAAGTCGGCGCCCATCGCCTGCGCCGCCAGCACCGCGCCGCCGGTGGCGATGGCGCCCGACAGCGCCAGCGGCCCATCGAACCATTCGCGGAGCTCGGCCACGAGCACGAACGGGCTCTTCACGCCGGCATGTCCGCCGGCGCCCGCGGCCACCGCGATCAGGCCGTCGGCGCCCTTTTCCACGGCCTTGCGCGCGAAGCGGTTGTTGATCACGTCGTGCAGCACGACGCCGCCCCAGCCGTGCACCGCCTCGTTGACTTCGGGCCGCGCGCCGAGCGAGGTGATGACGATCGGCACCTTGTACTTCGCGCACACCGCCATGTCGTGCTCGAGACGGTCGTTGCTCTTGTGCACGATCTGGTTGATCGCGAACGGCGCCGCCTTGCGCTCGGGGTGCGCACGGTCCCAAGCGGCGAGCGTCTCGGTGATCTCCGCGAGCCACTCGTCGAGCTGCGATGCCGGACGCGCGTTGAGCGCCGGCATCGAGCCGACGATGCCGGCCGTGCATTGCTCGATGACGAGCTTGGGGTTGGCGATGATGAACATCGGCGCGCCGATGATCGGCAGCGGCAGGTTCCGAAGAATGGGCGGCAGCGGCATCGCTTGGGCAGTCCGTGAGTTCGGCAGGAGAGGAAATGGAAGGTCAGAACGCGTCGGGCTCGAGCGCCATCACCGACTCGGCGCCTTCGACGATGCTGTCGCGCCAGGGGCCCGCCTTGACGAGGATGTGTTCGGCGTAGAAGCGCGCGGTGGCGATCTTGGCGCGCATGAAGGCCGGCTCGTCGCCCGCCGCCAGCCGGGTTTCGGCGGCGAGCAGTGCGCGCGCCATCTGCCAGCCGGCAACCACCGTGGCCGCAAGCATCAGATACGGCACGCTGCCGGCGAACACCGCATTCGGATGGCCCTTGCCTTCCCGTACCACGTAGTCGACGACCTCGAGCAATGCCTTGCATCCGGCATCGAGCCGGCGCGCCATCGAACGGCAGGCGGCGCTGCCGCGCGCCTCGAGCTCGTCCACCGTGGCGGCGATCTGCGCCGCGACGGCGCGTGCCGTGGCACCGCCGTCGCGCGCCGTCTTGCGGCCGACGAGGTCGTTGGCCTGGATCGCCGTCGTGCCCTCGTAAATGGTCAGGATCTTGGCGTCGCGCAGATGCTGCGCGGCGCCCGTCTCCTCGATGAAGCCCATGCCGCCGTGCACCTGCACGCCCAGGCTCGCGACGTCGAGCGCCATCTCGGTCGACAGCCCCTTGACCAGCGGCACGAGGAATTCGTAGAAGGACTGGTTCTGTGCACGCACCGCCGCATCGGCATGGACGTGCGCGGCGTCGTAGGCCGCCGCCGCCACGTAGGCGAGCGCGCGGCAGGCTTCGGTCTGCGCGCGCATCGTCATCAGCATGCGACGCACGTCGGGGTGATGGATGATCGGTGCCGCCTTGGGCAGCGAGCCGTCGACCGGGCGACTTTGCACGCGCTCGCGCGCGTAGGCCGCCGCCTGCTGATACGCGCGCTCGGCCAAAGCAATACCCTGCAGGCCGACGCCGTAGCGCGCCGCGTTCATCATCACGAACATGTACTCGAGGCCGCGGTTCTCCTGGCCGACGAGATAGGCCACCGCACCGCCGTGGTCGCCGTACTGCAGCACCGCGGTGGGACTGGCCTTGATGCCGAGCTTGTGCTCGATGCTCACGCAGTGCACGTCGTTGCGCGTGCCGTCGGCCAGCACCTTCGGGCAGATGAACAGGCTGATGCCCTTGACGCCCTCGGGCGCGCCGGCCACGCGCGCGAGCACGAGGTGGACGATGTTGTCCGCCATGTCGTGCTCGCCGTAGGTGATGAAGATCTTGGTGCCGAACAGCTTGTAGCTGCCGTCGGCCTGCGGCTCGGCGCGCGTGCGCACGAGCGACAGGTCGCTGCCGGCCTGCGGCTCGGTGAGGTTCATCGAGCCGGTCCAGCTGCCGTCGATCATCTTCGGGATGTAGGCGGCCTTCTGCTCGTCGCTGCCCGCCGTGATCAGCGCCTCGATCGCGCCGTCGGTCAGCAGCGGGCACAGCGCGAAACTGAGGCTGGCGCTGTCGACCATCTCGGCGCATGCCGAGTGGATGAGCTTGGGCAGGCCCTGGCCGCCATACTCGAGCGGATGCTGCAGGCCCTGCCAGCCGCCTTCGACGAACTGCCGAAAGGCCGCCTTGAAGCCGGGTGAAGTCGTCACCTTGCCGTCGTGGAAGCTCGACGGCTGCTGGTCGCCCGGCTGGTTGAGCGGCGCCACCACGCCCTCGTTGAACTTCGCGCATTCCTCGAGCACCGCAGCCGCCGTGTCGTAGCCGGCCTCCTCGTGGCCGGGGAGTCGGGCGACGGCGTCGATGCCGGCAAGCTCCTTCATCACGAACAGCATGTCCTTGATGGGGGCGCGGTAGGTCATGTCGGTCTCCTCTTAAACGGCGAGGGCGCCTCGTCCGTGCAGGGATGAGAGGCGCCCATCGCGTGGCGGACGGGGTTCAGAGCTTGGCGACGAGTTCGGGCACCGCGGTGAACAGGTCGGCTTCCAGCCCGTAGTCGGCAACGCTGAAGATCGGTGCCTCGGGATCCTTGTTGATCGCGACGATCACCTTGCTGTCCTTCATGCCGGCCAGGTGCTGGATGGCGCCGCTGATGCCGCAGGCGATGTAGAGGCTCGGCGCGACGATCTTGCCGGTCTGGCCCACCTGCCAGTCGTTGGGCGCGTAGCCCGCATCCACCGCGGCGCGGCTTGCGCCGAGCGCGGCGCCGAGCTTGTCGGCCAGCGGCGTGAGCACCTCGTTGAATTTCTCGCTCGAACCCATCGCGCGGCCGCCGCTGACGATGATCTTGGCCGCCGTGAGTTCGGGCCGGTCGAGCTTGGCGATTTCCGCGCCGAGATAGGCCGAACTCGGGCTGGCGGCCACGGCCGAGATGCTCTCCACCGGCGCGCTGCCGCCGCTCGAGGCGGCCGCGTCGAAGCCGGTCGTGCGCACGGTGATGACCTTG
>JAGWTJ010000229.1 GCA_028869005.1 Burkholderiales bacterium
CAAGCGCAGCGAGCGCCGCGCCAAGAAGTCCGGCGACGCCGCCTGAACGGCGTGCGGTGCCCGTGTCGCAGGGCGGCCCGTCAAGGCGGCCCTGCGGCACTGCGGCACTGCGAACTGGCGCCCTCACGGCAACTCGATGTCGGGCGGTCCGGCGTCGACGTCGACATCCGGCCGGCCGCCGCGCAGCGACGCGCTGGTGTCCCAGCCGAAGAACTGCAGCACCTCATGGCGACGCGCCAGCGTGTCGGACTCGCCCAGCGCGATCAGCTCGCGCGTGAACGGCGCCTCGAACAACAGGTAGCTCGCCAGCGCCGCACCGCGTGCCGTGGCGCCTTCGCCGCCCACGCCGGCGCCGCGCAGCAACGCACGCACCGGCCGCGGCAGGTGGCCGATGTGGCGCGCGGCGATGTCGTCCACGCGCTGCGACGGCGCGATGACGAGCGTCTCGATCGGCCGCAGCTGCGTGTCGGCCAGCGTCGACTCCGGCAGCAGCGCCAGCGTGCGGTTGATGCGCCGCATGCGCTCGATGTCCACCGCCAGCGAGTCCAGGAAGATGCTCGACATCGCATGGCCGGCGATCTGGGCCAGGTTCGGATAGCCGGTGTCCGGCACCTTGCGACCGGCCGGCTCGTGCATGCGGCCGGCGCCGATGATGAGCAGCCGGTGCGCGCCCAGGTGGATCGCCGGCGCGATCGGCGCCGTGTTGCGCATCGAGCCGTCGCCGAACCACGCGGCGCAGCCGCCGGCGGTGAGCTGCTGCGCGGGAAACACGAACGGAATGGCCGACGAAGCGAGCAGGTGCTCGTGCAGGATGCGGCAGGGCACGGCGACGCGCTGCGAGCGCTCCCACGGCTGGATGCGGTCGGCGGCGGTGAAGAAGGTGAAGTGCTCGCCGCTCGTGTAGCTCGACGCGGTGACGGCGAGCGCGTGCAGGTGGCCCCGGCCCAGCATCGTCGGCAGCCGCTCGAGCGGCACCAGGCGCTGCACCAGATCGGCCAGCGGCTCGTTGTCCAGCAGCGAACGCGGCCGCGCGCGACGCCAGCGCGCGATCACCCAGCCCACCGAGAGCATGGTCAGCCACTGCGCGCCGCTGCGCAGCACGCCGATCGAGTCGGCGCGATACACCTGCTCGGCCGAGAAGTCCTGCCAGACCCGCGCGATGACTTCGACGGCGGCGTCGAAACGGTCGGCGTAGGCGGCGAGCGCCGCGGCGTTGATCGCGCCGGCGGAGGTGCCGCTAATGACGCCGAACGGGTTGTGGATGCGCAGCCGCGGGCTCAGCACCTCGCGCCGCAGGCGCGCCAGCGCCCGCAACACACCGACCTGGTAGGCAGCGCGCGCTCCGCCGCCGCTGAGCACGAGTCCGGTAAGCGGCCTCTCGAACATGGCGCGATGTTGCCGCGCGCCATCGCGCTTCGGCGGCCGGGCAATCCCTCAGGCCGCCGCTCGAATCGGTTCAGTCGCGGCCGTGGCGGCGGTCACCGTCGCGGTCGCCGCCGCGGTCACCGCGGCGGTCGTGGTCACGCCCATGGCCGTTGCCGCGATCGTGATCGCGCCAGTGATCGCGCGGCTGTACGTGGTGCGCATACCACGCGTCCTGCACGAAGTACACCGGCACGCCGCAGGCGTTGTAGCGCCCGCAGTACTTGCGCCAGTGCATGCGCTGGCCCGGCGGCACCCACATGTACACGGGCTGCGGCGGCGGGGGCGGCGCCATCATCACGACGCGAGCGGGCGGCGGCGGCGGCGCGATGAGGACCGGCTGCGGCAGCACCACCATCGGTGCAGGCAAGCGGCCGATGTCGACGCGGCCATAGACGCCGGGCTGGCTGAACTGCACCGAAACGCCGACATCGACGCCGCCGGCGAAGGCACTCGCGTGAACGGCCAGGGCCGCGGTGCCGAGGGCGGCGGCGCAAACGAGACGGGAAGATCGCTTCATCGGGACTCCTTGAATGGCCACATTGCCGATTCAACGCCCGAAGAGCCGTCCGCGATGTCCGTGCGGGGCCCGCCTTTTCATTCGTACACAATCGTTGCCAGCCCGCCTTGCGCGATGCTGCGCCAGCGCCCGAGCGCCTCGTCGCAGGGCCAGAAGCGCGCCTCGTCACCGAGATCGATCTCGGCGCTGGCGGCGCGCCGGTGCATGCGCAGCCGGATCGCGAGCCCCTGACGCAGCGCGCCGGCCTCGGTCTGGACACGACGCGAGGGCCACAACCTGAGCACGTCGCCCACCGGCGGCACGGCGCCCGCCGCGGCGTAGGGCGCCGCCGCCGAGCCGATGTCCACCGCCAGATAGCGCCCGAAGCGCGCGCGCGCCGCCGGCAGGTCCCACAGCTGCAGGACGTTGAAGCGCAGGCCGCCGTTGCGCCGGTCGGGCTGCGTGCGCCCTTGCAGTACGACGAGCGCCTCGTCCTGCAGCAGCGCGCGCTGCTCGCCGAGCGCGGACTCGTCGATGCTGACCTCGAGCGCGAGCGAGCCGTCGTCGATCTCGAAGATCACGAGCCGGCCGCGCGGTGTCGGCACCATGCGCACCTCGCCGACGATGCCGGCGATGAGCTGCGGCTCGCGGCTGTCCACCAGGTCGGCGATCTCGCGGCGCACGAAGCGGCGCAGCTCGTCGCGATAGGTATCGAACAAGTGGCCCGAGAGGTGGAAACCGAGCGCCGCCTTCTCGTGGCCGAGCCGCTCGCGCACGTCCCACGGCGCGGCGTGCACGAGCGCCGGCTCCTGCGTGCTGCTGCCGTGCGCCTCGCTGCCCATCGGGTCGCCGAAGTCGAACAGCCCGGCCTGCTGCGCATTGGCGGCCTGCGTGTCAGCCCAGTCATAAGCCAGACCGACGCTGGCCAGCAGTTCGGCGCGCTCGCCGGGCACGACGTCGAAGGCACCGGCCTTGACGAGCGCCTCGACGACGCGCTTGTTGACGCGCTGGCGGTCGACGCGCAGCGCGAAGTCGAACAGGCTGCGAAAGGGCCCGCCGCCGCGCCCGGCGTCGGCGCCGCTGCCGTCGCGCGCGGCGACGATGGCGTCGATGGCGCCCTGCCCCGTGCCCTTGACCGCCGCCAGTCCGTAGCGCACGAGCTGGTCGCCCACCGGCTCGAAGCGTGCGCTGCCGCGGTTGACGTCGGGCGGCTCGAACGCCACGCCCAGTTGCTTCGCATCGGCCAGCAGCACCTCGAGCTTGTCGGTGCGGTCGGCTTCGATCGTCATGTTGGCGGCATAGAACTCCGCCGGGCAACGCACTTTCAGCCACGCCGTGTGGTAGGCGAGCACCGAGTAGGCGGCGGCGTGGCTCTTGTTGAAGCCGTAGCCGGCGAACTTCTCCATCAGGTCGAAGACCTCGTCGGCCTTGACCTCGTCGATGCCCTTGGCCAGCGCGCCGGCGCGGAACTTCACGCGCTCCTTGGCCATCTCCTCGGCCTTCTTCTTGCCCATCGCGCGGCGCAGCAGGTCGGCGCCGCCGAGCGAGTAGCCGGCCAGGATCTGCGCAGCCTGCATCACCTGCTCCTGGTAGACGAAGATGCCGTAGGTCTCCTCGAGCACCTGCGCCAGCAGCGGATGCGGATAGGTGATCTCCTCGCGTCCGTTCTTGCGCGCGCAAAAGCTCGGGATGTTCTCCATCGGCCCGGGGCGGAACATCGCGTTGAGTGCGATCAGGTCCTCCAGGCGCGTCGGCCGCGCGTCGCGCAGCATGGCCTGCATGCCGCGCGATTCGAACTGGAACACGGCTTCGGTGCGGCCGTCGGTGAAGAGTTTGTAGACGCGTGCGTCGTCGAACGGCAACGGCTCGAAGGCGAAGTCCTGCAAGCCCGGGCGGCGCGCGCGGATGTACTGCTTGGCGAGCTCGAGGATGGTGAGCGTGGCCAGGCCCAGGAAGTCGAACTTGACCAGACCGATGGCCTCGACGTCGTCCTTGTCGAACTGGCTCACCGCGCCGCTGCCGCCGGGCTGCTGATAGAGCGGGCAGAAGTCGGTGATCTTGCCCGGCGCGATCAGCACGCCGCCGGCATGGGTGCCGACGTTGCGCACCAGGCCCTCGACGCGCAGCGCCAGCGCCAGCAGCTCGCGCACCTCGTCGTCGGCGGCCTCGCGCTGATCGATCTCGGGCACCTCGCGACGCGCATAGATGGTGCTGTCCCGGGCCGGGTCGTAGTCGGCCGGCACCGCCGCCAGCGTGACCGTCTTGCCCGGCGGCGCCGGCACCAGCTTGGCGATCGAGTCGACGTGGCCGTAGGCCATGCCGAGCACGCGGCCGACGTCGCGCAGCGCGGCCTTCGCGGCCAGGGTGCCGAAGGTGGCGATCTGGCTCACCGCGTCGCGCCCGTACTTGTCTTTGACGTAGTCGATGACGCGGTCGCGGTTGGCCTGGCAGAAGTCGATGTCGAAGTCCGGCATCGACACGCGTTCGGGATTGAGGAAGCGCTCGAACAGCAGCTTGTAGCGCAGCGGGTCGAGGTCGGTGATGTTGAGCGCGTAGGCCACCAGCGAGCCCGCGCCCGAGCCGCGCCCCGGCCCCACCGGGCAGCCGTGGGCCTTGGCCCAGACGATGAAGTCGCTGACGATGAGGAAGTAGCCCGCAAAGCCCATCGTGGCGATCGTCGCCAGCTCGAACTCGAGCCGCTCGACGTACAGCGCCCGCTCGGCGTCGCGCTGCGCGGGGTCGGCAAACAGCGCCAGCAGACGCCGCTCGAGACCCTCGAACGAAGCGCGGCGGAAGTAGGCGTCGATCGGCTCGTCGCCCGGCGTGGGGAAGTCCGGCAGCCGCGCCGTGTCGAGCGTGAGGCTCAGGCTGCAACGCTTTGCGATCTGCAGCGTGTTGGCCAGCGCCGACGGCAGGTCGGCGAACAGCTCGCGCATGGCGGCCGTGCTCTTGAAGTACTGCTCCGGCGTGAAGCGGCGCACGCGGCGCGGGTTGGCCAGCGTCTCGCCTTCGGCGATGCACACGCGCGCTTCGTGCGCCTCGAAGTCGGCGGCCGCGAGGAACTGCACCGGATGCGTGGCGACCACCGGCAGCCCGAGCTCGGCGGCCAGCGGCACCGCGGCGCGCACATGCGCCTCGTGCTGCGGCTGGCCGCCGCGCTGCAGCTCGATGTAGAAGCGCCGCTCGAACAGCGCCGCCAGCCGAGCGGCAACGAGCCGGGCGCGCTCGCGGTCGCCGCCCAGCAGCGCGGCGCCGACGGCGCCCAGATCGGCGCCCGACAGCACGATCAGGCCGTCGCCCAGTTCGGCCAGCCACTCCCACTTCAGCTGCGCGAGCGTGCGCTGCGTGTTGCGCGTCCAGGCCCTCGCCAGCAACTCGCACAGGTGGTGGTATCCGCGCTCGTGCTGCACCAGCAGCAGCAGCCGGCTCGGCTGCTTGTCGGCCGCGGCGGCGCCGAACAACGCGCTCGCCTGCGCCAGCGGCTCCATCCAGACGTCGGCGCCGATGAGCGGCTTGACTCCCTTGCCGCGGCAG
>JAGWTJ010000230.1 GCA_028869005.1 Burkholderiales bacterium
ATCATCGGCGTCATCGACGGCATCGCCTTCCAGACCAACATCCTGGCGCTGAACGCGGCCGTCGAGGCCGCGCGCGCCGGCGAACAGGGGCGCGGCTTCGCCGTCGTGGCCAGCGAGGTGCGCAGCCTGGCGCAGCGCAGCGCCGCCGCGGCCAAGGAGATCAAGGCCCTGATCGGCACCAGCGTCGAGCGCGTGGAGAGCGGCTCGCGGCTGGTCGCCGACGCCGGCTCGACGATGCGCGAAATCGTCGCCGGCGTGCAGCGCGTGAGCGACATCATCGGCGAGATCTCGGCGGCAGCCACCGGCCAGAGTGGGCAGATCGGCCAGATCAACGAGGCGGTGGGACAGCTCGACCGGATGACGCAGCAGAACGCCGCCCTCGTCGAGCAATCGGCCGCCGCCGCGGAAAGCCTGAAGCAGCAGGCCGTCAGCCTGAGCGCCGCGGTCGGCGTGTTCCGCATCGGCGCGTAGGCGTCGCACGGCCGCCCCGGCGGCAGCCGCGCGCTCGAAGCGGCAGGGCCGCAACGCGCGCGCCGATTCGATGCGGCGCGGCGGAGTTCAGGGCGCCAGCGCCTGCCGCACCGCCGCCACCTGCCGGCGCGAGACGGCGAGCCACTCCTGCACCGGTGCCACCCTCACCGCCCAGCCCTGGCCGCCACCGTCGGCGCCGAACTCGGTGTCGCCGCCGTCGTGCAGTTCGAGCTCGCGCACGGCGTGCCGCGCCACGAGCGCGTTGCGGTGGATGCGCAGGAAGCCGTCGCCGAGCCGCTGTTCGAGGTCGGTCAGCGCTTCGTCGACGATGTGGGCTTGACGCGCGGTGCGCAGCGTCACGTACTTCTGCTCGGCCTTGAGGTAGAGCACCTCGGCCAGCGGCAGCCGCAGCAGGCGGCCGCGCTCGGTCACCACCAGCATCGGCGCCTCCGCGCCAGTCGACGCGGCCGCCGCCGCCGTACCCGCTCGACGCTGCGCCACACGCGCCAGCGCGGCCTGCAGCCGTTCGCGCCGCACCGGCTTGGTGAGGTAGTCGGCAGCGTCGAGGTCGAAGGCGCGCAGCGCATGCTCGCCGTGCGCGGTGACGAACACCACCGCCGGCGGCAGCGCCAGCGACTTGATGGCCGCCGCCAGCCGCAGGCCGTCACGCCCCGGCATGCGGATGTCGAGCAGCGCGAGGTCGATGCCGCCGGCGCGCAGCAGCGCGAGCGCGGCGTCGGCGTCCTCGGCCTCGGCGACGACGCGCGCGGGCGGCGCGTCGAGGCCGTCGAGCAGCGCGCGCAGGCGCAGCCGCGCCAGCGGCTCGTCGTCGACGATCAACACCGCCAGCCCCGTCCCCGGCGCCGCGCCGGCGCTCATCGGATCGTCCCACTCATCGGGCCCTCCTGCGCCGGGCGCGGCGGCGCTCGGGCGTGGCGCGGGCGTCGCGCCGTCTCATGGCGCCGGCAGCACGATGCGCGCGTGGAACACGTCTTCGTCGCCGTCGCGATCGCGCCAGACGTCGCATTGCGCGGCCACGTCGTGCAGCAGGCGCAGCCGCTCGCGCAGGTTGTGCAGCGCCATGCCGTGGCCGGGCGCCCCCGCTTCGTCGCCGACGCGGTTGCTCACCGTGACCACGACCTGCCCGCGCTGCCGCACCGCCTCCACCTTCACCCAGCCGCCGCGCGCCAGCGGCTCGATGCCGTGGCGCACCGCGTTCTCCACCAGCGGCTGCAGCACGAGCGGCGGCACGCGCGCCTCGTTGCAGCGCGCATCGAGCTGCCAGCGCACCGCCAGCCGCGCGCCGAAGCGCACCTGCTCGATGGCGAGATAGCGGCGCGCGAGCTCGATCTCCTCGGCCAGCGGCACGGACGCGCCGGCGTCGGCGAGCGCGACGCGAAACAGCTGCGCCAGGTCCTCCAGCACCGCCTCGGCGCGCGCCGGATCGACGCGTACCAGCGCCAGCGCCGTGTTGAGCGCGTTGAACAGAAAGTGCGGACGGATGCGCGACTGCAGTTCGGCCAGCCGCGCGCTCGACTGCGCCGGATGCCAGATGCGCGAACGCAGGTCGAGCCAGGCCCACAGCAGCGCGGCGAATGCGGCGCCGCCGAGCAGCACCGCTGCCACCCGCCACGACGTGGTCTCGCCGGCCAGACCGGCCCAGGCGATCGGCGCCCAGCCGAGCGCGGCTCCCGCCGCCCCGAGGCTGAGCACGAGCGCCGCGCGCCGGCCCGCTGAGGCGCGCTGCAGCGGGCCGCGCAGCGCGCACAGCGCGACCAGCCAGACGACGGTTCCCAGCACGCCGGCGAAGGCCAGCGCCGCCTGGCGCGCAGCCCAGGTCTCGGCGCTCGTGGCACCGGCCAGCGCCGTCAGAGCGAGCACCGCCTGCACGAGCAGCAGCGCCCGCAGCGCAAGCGCCGGATGACACACATCGAAGGCGGCCGCGGCCTGCGCCTGCAGCCGCGCCCGCTCCTCGGCCAGCGGATCGAAGCGCGAAGTCGCGAAGCTGCTGGGGGCGAGCGCGGCCGGGCGCGTGGTCTCGGGCCACAGGCTCTGCGGCCGGCTCGCGGTCGGCGCGAAGTCGGCGGCGGGACGATGCGGGTGGTCCATGGCAGGCTCGGGATAATACGGACTCCGTCCCACCCGCTGCGCCGCGCCGCACCCGCATGTCAGACCAACCGCTCGCCAACAAGCACCAGGCCTGGTCGGCCCTGTTCAGCGAACCGATGAGCGAGCTGGTGCAGCGCTACACCTCGAGCGTGGGCTTCGACAAGCGGCTCGCGCACGCCGACATCGAGGGCAGCCTCGCGCACGCCGAGATGCTGCACGCGCAAGGCATCCTGACGGCGCAGGATCTGGCCGACATCCGCCGCGGAATGGCCGAGATCCGCGCCGAGATCGACGGCGGTCAGTTCGAATGGAAGCTCGAGCTCGAGGACGTGCACCTGAACATCGAGGCGCGCCTGACGGCGCTGGTGGGCGACGCCGGCAAGCGGCTGCACACCGGGCGCAGCCGCAACGACCAGGTGGCCACCGACGTGCGGCTGTGGCTGCGCGGCGAGTGCGACCGTCTGGCGGCACTGCTGGCACAGATGCAGGCCGCGCTGGTCGAACTCGCCGCCGCGCACACCGAGACGGTGATGCCGGGCTTCACGCATCTACAGGTGGCGCAGCCGGTGAGCTTCGCGCACCACCTGCTGGCCTACGTGGAGATGTTCGCGCGCGACGCCGAGCGCCTGGCGGACCTGCGCCGGCGCGTCAACCGGCTGCCGCTGGGCGCAGCGGCCCTGGCCGGCACGAGCTGGCCGCTCGACCGCGAGCGCGTGGCGCGCACGCTGGGCTTCGACGGCATCTGCCACAACAGCCTGGACGCCGTCAGCGACCGCGACTTCGCGCTCGAGTTCGCCGCCTTCGCGTCGATCTGCATGGTGCACGTCTCGCGCCTGGCCGAGGAGATCGTGCTGTGGATGAGCCAGAGCTTCGGTTTCATCGATTTGACGGACCGCTACTGCACCGGCAGTTCGATCATGCCGCAAAAGCGCAACCCCGATGTCGCCGAACTGGCGCGCGGCAAGAGCGGCCGCGTGATCGGCCACCTGACCGGGCTGCTGGTGCTGATGAAGGGCCAGCCGCTGGCCTACAACAAGGACAACCAGGAGGACAAGGAGCCGCTGTTCGACACCGTCGACACGCTGGCCGACACGCTGCGCATCCTGGCCGAGATGGTGGGCGGCATCCGCGTGCGCGCCGACGCGATGGAGCGGGCCGCATTGCGCGGCTACGCCACCGCCACCGATCTGGCCGACTACCTGGTGCGCAAGGGGCTGCCGTTTCGCGACGCACACGAGACGGTGGCCGCGGCGGTCAAGGCGGCACTCGGCCGCGGCGTCGATCTGGCCGAGCTGTCGCTGACCGAACTGCAGGGCTTCGACGCGCACATCGGCGCCGACGTGTTCGATGTGCTGACGCTGCGCGGCTCGCTCAATGCGCGCACCGTCGCGGGCGGCACGGCGCCGGCGCAGGTGCGCGCGCAGATCGAGCGACATCGGACGCGGCTGGCCGGCGCCTAGGCGCGTGGGCAGCGACGCCGATGCCGACGCGCGGCGCAGCGCCGATGCGCGCGGCCCGGCGGCACCTGCCGCAGCAGCGCGGCGCCGTTGGATCGCGCACCTGGACATGGACGCCTTCTTCGCCTCGGTGGAACTGCTGCGCTACCCCGAGCTCGCCGGTCTGCCGGTGGTGATCGGCGGCGGCCGACGCCACCAGCCGCTCGCGCAGCCCGACGGCACGCGGCGCTTCGCGCGCCTAGGCGACTACGTCGGCCGCGGCGTCATCACCACCGCCACGTATGCCGCACGCGACTACGGCGTGGGCAGCGGCATGGGCTTGATGAAGGCGGCCAAGCGTGCGCCCGACGCCGTGCTGCTGCCGACCGATTTCGAGCGCTATCGCGACTACTCGCGCCGCTTCAAGGCCGCGGTGGCCGAGATCGCGCCGGCCATCGAGGACCGCGGCATCGACGAGATCTACATCGACCTGAGCGACGTCCCCGGCGCGCAGGACAGCGTCGGCTTCGATGCCGCCGGCGGCGTGCGCGCGCTGGCGCAGGAGATCCGCAACAACGTGCGCCGCGCCACCGGCCTGACCTGCTCGATGGGCGTGACGCCGAACAAGCTGCTGTCCAAGATCGCGAGCGATCTGGACAAGCCCGACGGCCTGGCCGTGCTCACCGAGGCCGACGTGCCCCTGCGCATCTGGCCGCTGCCGGTGCGGCGCATCAACGGCATCGGGCCCAAGGCCGGCGCCAAACTGCTGACACTGGGCATCCGCACCATCGGCGAACTGGCCGCCTGCGAGCGCGAGCGGCTGGTCGCGCAGTTCGGCCGCAGCTATGGCCGCTGGCTGCACGACGCCGCGCACGGCCGCGACGATCGCCCCGTCGAAACCCACGGCGAACCGGTCTCGATGAGCCGCGAGACGACCTTCGAGCGCGACCTGCACGCCGTGCGCGACCGCGCCGAACTCTCGCGCATCTTCACCCGGCTCGCCGAGCAGGTGGCATTCGACCTGCAGCGCAAGGGCTACGCCGGACGCACCATCGGCATCAAGCTGCGCTTCGAGGACTTCAAGACCGTGACGCGCGACCTCACGCTCGAGCAACCGGTGAGCGACGCGCGCGCCATCCGCCGGGCCGCCGGGCTGTGCCTCAAGCGCGTCGACCTGCAGCGACGGCTGCGGCTGCTGGGCGTGCGCGCCGGCTCGCTGGTGCGGCTCTAGGGTCGTGGGCGGCAGGAATCCAACCCCGCGCCTCTATCATCCTCGCCAGCGCGCGCCGCGCCGGCCGGCGGCAGCGCGCCGCCCGACCCCCTCACGCCCGAGCACCATGACCGTCATCACGAACATCGAAGACCTGCGTGTCCTGGCCGAGAAGCGCGTGCCCCGCATGTTCTACGACTACGCCGACAGCGGCAGCTGGACCGAA
>JAGWTJ010000231.1 GCA_028869005.1 Burkholderiales bacterium
AGGTCGGTCATGCGCGTCGGATACAGGCGCCCGATGAGGTGGTCGCACTCGTGCTGCACGACGCGGGCATGGAAGCCCTCGGCCTCGCGCTCGATGGCGCGGCCGTGCTCATCAAAGCCGCGGTAGCGGATGCGCGCGTGGCGCGGCACGAGGCCGCGCAGCCCCGGCACCGACAGGCACCCTTCCCAGCCTTCCACCATCTCGTCGCCCAGCGGCTCGATGACGGGATTGAGCAGCACCGTCAGCGGCAACGGCGGCGCGTCGGGATAGCGCTCGTTGTGCTCGAAGCCGAAGATGACGAGCTGCAGGTCGACGCCGATCTGCGGCGCAGCCAGGCCGGCGCCGTCGGCCGCGGCCATCGTGTCGAACATGTCGGCGACAAGCGTGCGCAACTGGGCGCTGCCGAACTCGCGCACCGACTGCGCCACGCGCAGCAGGCGCGCGTCGCCCATCTTCAGGATGTCTCGAACCGCCATATCGCGTCACTCCGCCTTCAGTTCGCGCTCGCGGCCGCCAGCAAGGCGCGCAGCCCGGCCTCGTCGAGCACCGTCACGCCGAGTTCGCGCGCCCGCTCGAGCTTGGAGCCGGCTTCGCTGCCGGCCACCACGTAGTCGGTCTTCTTCGACACCGAGCCGGCCACCTTGCCGCCGGCGGCCTCGATCAGATCCCTGGCCTGGTCGCGCGTCAGGTCGGGCAAGGTGCCGGTGAGCACCAGCGTCCTGCCGGCCAGCGCACCGGGCGCCGCCGCCGCACCCTCGTGCTCGGGCCAGGACACACCGGCGGCCACGAGTGCGGCCACCACCTCGCGGTTGTGCGGCTGGTCGAAGAAGGTGCGGATGCTCTCGGCGACCACCGGCCCCACGTCGCGCACTTCGATCAGTTGCTCGAGCGGCGCGTCCTCGATGCGCGAAAGCGTGCCGAAATGCCGCGCCAGGTCCTTCGCCGTCGCCTCGCCGACGTGGCGGATGCCGAGCGCGTAGACGAAGCGCGCGAGCGTCGTCGTCTTGCTGCGCTCGAGCGCCTCCGTCAGGTTGGCCGCGCTCTTGTCGCCCATGCGCTCGAGCGCGGCCAGTCGCGCCGTGCCTTCGGGCGTGGCGAGCGGGTACAGATCGGCCAGCGTGCGCACGACGCCGCCGTCGACGAGCTGGTCGACGAGCTTGTCGCCCAGCCCCTCGATGTCCATCGCGCGCCGGCCGGCGAAGTGCAGCAGCGCCTGCTTGCGCTGCGCGGCGCAGAACAGGCCGCCCGAGCAGCGGTGCTCGACGCTGCCGCGCTCGCGCACGACGGCGCTGCCGCACACCGGACACGCGCGCGGCATGCGCAAGTTGGGCACGTAGTGCGGCCGCACGCCGGGCATGCGGCCGACGATCTCGGGAATCACGTCGCCGGCGCGGCGCACGATCACCTCGTCGCCGACGCGCACGCCCTTGCGCCGCAGCTCGAACAGGTTGTGCAGCGTGGCGTTGCTCACGGTCGTGCCGCCGACGAACACCGGCTCCAGCTTGGCCACCGGCGTCAGCTTGCCGGTGCGGCCGACCTGCAGCTCGATGCCGTTGAGGTGCGTGGCCTGCTCCTGCGCCGGGAACTTGTGCGCCACCGCCCAGCGCGGCTCGCGCGTCTTGAAGCCGAGGCGGCGCTGCAGCTCGAGCGAGTCGACCTTGTAGACGACGCCGTCGATGTCGAAGGGGAGCCGGTCGCGCGCGGCTTCGATGTCGTCGTGAAAGCGCACCAGGCCGGCCGCGCCGTGCACGACGCGCCGCTCGGCCGCCACCGGCACGCCGAAGGCGGCGAGCGCGTCGAGCAGCGCGCCCTGCGTCGCCGGTTCGCGCCAGCCGCGCACTTCGCCCACGCCGTAGGCGTAGAAGGCGAGCGGGCGCGATGCGGTCACCGCCGGGTCGAGCTGGCGCACGGCGCCGGCAGCGGTGTTGCGCGGGTTGACGTAAGTGCGCTCGCCCTTTTCGCGTTGCCGCTCGTTGAGGCGCTCGAAGGCGTCGCGCCGCATGTAGACCTCGCCGCGGATCTCGAGCAGCGGCGGTGCCGCGCCGCGCAGCCGCAGCGGGATCTGGCCGATGGTGCGGATGTTATGCGTCACGTCCTCGCCGGTCTGGCCGTCGCCGCGCGTGGCCGCCTGCACGAGCACGCCTGACTCGTAGCGCAGGTTGATCGCCAGGCCGTCGAACTTGAGCTCGGCCGTGTACGGCACCGGCGGCGCGTCGTCGGCGAGCTCGAGCTCGCGGCGCACGCGCGCATCGAACGCTCTGGCGCCGGCCGCCGTGGTGTCGGTCTCGGTCTGGATCGACAGCATCGGCACCGCGTGGCGCACCGGCGCCAGGCCTTCGAGCACGCTGCCGAGCACGCGCTGCGTCGGCGAGTCGACGCTGCGCAGCCCGGGGTGCGCCTGCTCCAGCGCCTGCAACTCGCCGAACAGCCGGTCGTACTCGGCGTCCGGGATCTCGGGCGCGTCCAGCGTGTAGTAGCGCCAGGCGTGGTGGTGCAGTTGCTCGCGCAAGGCAGCGGCGCGCGCGGCGATGTCACGGGCTTCGGACATGTGCGACATTGTCGATCAGGCTGGTCACGGGAAGGCACACATGGACTTCGATCTCGTCGTCATCGGCGCCGGCAGCGGCGGCGTCGCCGCGTCGCGGCGCGCGGCCGCGCACGGCGCGCGCGTGGCCATCGTCGAGGCCGGCCGCGTCGGCGGCACTTGCGTGCTGCGCGGCTGCGTGCCCAAGAAGCTGCTGATGTACGCGGCGCAGTATGGCTCGACCTTCGCGGAGGCGCGCGGCTACGGCTGGACCCTGCCGGCCGCACCGCAGTTCGAGATGGCGCACTGGCAGGCCGCCAAGAGCGCCGAGACGACGCGGCTCGAAGGCCTGTACCGCCGCCTGCTCGAAGCCAGCGGCGTCACGCTGTTCGAGGGCGCGGGACATCTGGACGGCCCCGGCCGCGTGCGCGTCGGCGACGAGCGGCTGACGGCGCGCCACATCATCCTCGCCACCGGCGCCAGTCCGGTGCGCGACAGCCTGCCCGGCATCGAGACCTGCGCCACCAGCAACGAGCTGCTCGACCTCGAGGCGCTGCCGCGGCGCGCCGCCATCATCGGCAGCGGCTACATCGCGGTGGAGTTCGCCAGCATGCTGGCCCGTCTGGGCGTGCAGGTGGCAATGTACTTCCGCGCCGAGTTGCCGCTGCGTGGCTTCGATCCGATGCTGCGCGCGGCCGCTGCGGCCGCGCTGCAGGCCGCCAGCGTCGAGCTGCACGCCGGCGTGCTGCCGCAGCGCGTGCGGCCGCTGCTCGAAGGCTTCGCGCTCGAACTCGGCGACGAGCGCGCCGTCGAGGTCGACTGGGTGCTGAACGCCACCGGACGGCGGCCGAACAGCGCCGGTCTCGGTCTGGCGAGCGTGGGCCTGGCGCCACGTGCCGACGGCGCCGTCGCCGTCGACGACGCGCTGCGCACGGGAGTCGACGGGCTGTACGCGATCGGCGATCTGACGCAACGCATGAACCTGACGCCGGTGGCCATCGCCGAGGGCCGCGCGCTGGCCGACACGCTGTTCGCGGCGACGCCGCGCCAGGTCGACCTCACGCGCGTCGCGCATGCTGTCTTCTTGCTGCCGCCGATCGCCAGTGTCGGCCCGACCGAGGACGAACTGGCTGCCGCCGGCCGTCCGGTGACGGTCTTCGAGACCGACTTCAACCCGATGCGGCAGGCCTTCCTCGGCGCTGGCGCGACGCGCGGCGAGCGCACGCATATGAAGTTGCTGGTCGACTCTGGCAGCGATCGCGTGCTCGCCGTGCACATGATCGGCGCCGATGCGCCCGAGATCGTCCAAAGCCTTGCGGTGGCGCTGAGCGCCGGCGCGACCAAGGCGCACTTCGACCGCACGCTGGCCGTCCATCCGACGGCGGCCGAGGAGTTCGTGCTGTTGCGCGAGCCGGTGCGCAGGCTGCCTTGACGCCTGGGGCCTGGGGCCTTCAGCCGAACAGGCGGCGCGCGCCCGGCGAGCCGGCCGCCAGGTCGAGGGCTTCGAGCTCACGATACAGGCGCTCCAGCTCCCGACCGATGACCGCGTAGGCGTGCAGCGTCACCGGCTGGCCCTGGTCGTCGACGGCCGTTGCATCGAGGTCGTCGGCCAGCGTGGTGGCAGCGCGATGGAAGGCCGGGAACGCCTCGGCGGCTGCAGGCGTCTGCGGCACGTCGAGCGAGAGTGTGCATTCGCGTACGGCGGCGTCCTGCGGCTCGTCGGCCAGCGCCGCCTGCGCGGCCACCGCCAGCACCAGCACCGGCGGCGCGCCCTCCTCGGCCGCCGGCAGCACCAGGCGGCCGGGCACCGCGCCGGGCACGAAGCCGATGCGCGCGGCCACCTGCTGCAGATAGCCGAGCGACCAGGCCACGCCGTTGCTGCGCAGCGTGATCGTGAGCTGCGCATCGAGCGGGCTCGTGAGATGGTCGAGCTCGCGCGCGCGCGCCACCACCTCGAGCATGTCGGGCGGCTCGGCACGCGCGCCGATCGCCTCGGCGAAGGCCTCGACCTTCTGCACGAACTCGGAGTACTCGATCTCGTTGAGCGGGCCGCTGCGGCTGGCCAGTTGCACGCCGGCCTGCAACTCGCGGTAGCGGCGACCCGGCGCCAGCGGCTCCCAGGCGTCGCCGGCGGCGTCCAGTCCCTCGACGTAGAACGGCTTGCTGCCGGCGCGCCGCGTCGGCGGCAGGTGCGCCAGAGCAGCCTCGCCGCTGACGGGCGCTTCGAGCATCAGCGTCACGATGGCATCGATCAGCGGGTCCAGGCGCGGCACGCGCAACGCCGCCGTGCGCGACACCGTCAGAGGCGACGCGAGCAGCGCCGCGTCGGCTTCGGCGGCGTCGACCTCGGCCTGCGGCAGCGTGGGGGCATCGAGCGCCGGCTCGATGCGCTCGGCGCCGCCGCCGGGCGCGGCCTTGCGCGCCGCCGCGCGCCGCGTGCTCCAGACGCCGTGCGCCAGCAGCGCCAGCAGCACCGCGGCGCCGAGCAGGGCCAGCGCCGTGGTGAGCGTCATGCAGCCTCGGCCATCGCCACCGCCTCGGCCATGTCGACGGCGACGATGCGGCTGACGCCCTGCTCCTGCATCGTCACGCCGACCAGTTGCTCGGCCATCTCCATGGCGATCTTGTTGTGGCTGATGAACAGGAACTGCGTGCCCTTGGCGCTCATCTCGGTGACGAGCTTGCGGTAGCGCTCGGTGTTGGCGTCGTCCAGCGGCGCGTCGACCTCGTCGAGCAGGCAGAACGGCGCCGGATTGAGCTGGAAGATCGCGAACACGAGAGCGATCGCGGTGAGCGCCTTCTCGCCGCCCGAGAGCAGGTGGATGGTGCTGTTCTTCTTGCCCGGCGGCTGCGCCATCACCTGCACGCCGGCGTCGAGGATCTCGTCGCCGGTCATCACCAGCTTCGCGTTGCCG
>JAGWTJ010000232.1 GCA_028869005.1 Burkholderiales bacterium
CGTGCGGCGTGCGCCGCCGCGTCCGACAGCGCAGCGGCCAGCCCGAGATGGAAGCGCGTCGCGGCGCGGCCGACATCGACATCGACATCGTCGAGTACCGCGGGCAGCCAGTCGGCCAACGCGAGCGTGGCGCCGGGCGGCGCCTGCTCGTCGGGGTGATCGGCCAGCCACGCAGTGGCCGTGCGCTCGAGCGCGACCGCCGCCTCGGCTTCGACGGACTGCCTCACGCTCAGTGCGAGCCACCCGGCCGCGGCGTCGAACCAGCGTCCGGCCGCGGTGGTGGTGGGGCAGTTCAGGCCGCGCTCGAGCATGCGGCGCACGAGCCGCGCAGCGGTCTCGCCCACCACCGGGCCGAAGCGCGGCGCTATGGCGTCGGCGCGGCCGAAGGCGTGCAGGGCGGCGGCGGCCATGCGCCAAGGCTCGCGCGCGGCCACGTCGCCGCCGGGCAGTGCCAGCGCGGGCAGGTGCGCCAGGCGCTGCCAGCGTTCGCCGTCCACGCACAACAACTCGCCTCCCCAGGCGGTGCCGTCGCTGCCCAGCCCCACACCGTCGAGCGCCCAGCCGAGCACCGGCCCGCGCAGGCCCTGCTCGGCCTGCACCACGGCGATGTGCGCGTGGTGGTGCTGCACGGCCAGCGCCGGCACGCCGAGCTGCTGCGCCAGTTCAACGGCGAGCCGGCTGCCGAAGAAGTCCGGGTGCAGGTCGTGCGCGACCGCGTCGATGCGTCCGCCGGCACGGGCGAGCAGCCTCCGGGCCGTCGCCTCGAGCGCGGCGCAGGCCGCAGGGCTGCCCAGATCGCCGTGCACCGGGGACAGCCAGGCGGTGTCGTCTTCGAGCAGGCAGGCGGTGTTCTTCAGGAACGCGCCCAGCGCCAGCACGCGCGCGGGTGCGCGGCGCGGCAAGGTGATCTCGATGGATTCGTTCATCGATCGATGCTCAGGCCGGCGCGGACGCGGCTGCTTCGGTCGCCCGGGCCGCCGCAGGCTCGGGCAACGCCTGCAACAGCCAGTCGAGCCAGGCGTCGAGGCCGGTGCCGCGGCGCGCCGACACCAGCAGCACCTCGATGGCCGGATTGACGCGGCGCGCGTAGTCGATGCAGCGCGCGACGTCGAAGTCCACGTGCGGCAGCAGATCGACCTTGTTGAGCACCATGAGTCGAGCGGCGGCGAACATGTCGGGGTACTTCAGCGGCTTGTCCTCGCCCTCGGTGACCGAGAGGATCGCGACCTTGGCGCGCTCGCCCAGGTCCCACAGCGCGGGGCAGACGAGGTTGCCGACGTTCTCGATGAAGAGCAGCGAGGCGGCGTCGTTGTGGCCATGCTCGTGGGCGTGCTCGTGGGCGTGCTCGTGGTGCGCGTGCTCATGGTGGTGATGCACCTGGCGATGCAACTGCGCGAAGGCATCGGCCACCATGCGCGCGTCGAGGTGGCAGCCCTTGCCGGTGTTGACCTGCACGGCCGGCGCGCCGGTGGCGCGGATACGGTCGGCGTCGTGCGAGGTCTGCTGGTCGCCCTCGATCACCGCCACGAACAACTCGGGGCGGCGCCGGCGCAAGGCGTCGATGGTGGCCACCAGCAGGCTGGTCTTGCCCGAGCCGGGGCTGGAGACGAAGTTGAAGGCGAGCACGCCGTGCGCCGCGAATTGCGCGCGGTTGGCGGCGGCCAGGCGGTCGTTCTCGCCCAGCACGTCGGCCTCGAGCTTGATCGTGCGCTCGCCGGACAGGCCCGGCAGCGAGACATGCGCGGCACCGGCGCCGTAATGCAGGTCGCCGGTGGCGGGATCGACGCGCGGCCCGGGGGCCGAGGCCGCCGCATCGGCTTCATGGGTCGCGGAGCAGCCGCAGACGACACACATGGAACTATCTCCTCGGTCGCGATCTTCAACCGGCCTCGGCCGGCAGTTCGTCGTGGACGATCAGGTCGACCACGCGCAGTTCGGTGCCGCCCGTGGCCTGCAACTGCCAGCCGCCGCATTGCGGGCAGGCGTCGCCGCGCCGGGCGATGGACACCGTGGTCGCGCAGGCCATGCACCAGGCGCGCCCGGGCGGCTCGTCGATCACGATCGCCGCGTCCGCCAGGCAGGTGTCGCGCACGCAGACCTCGAGCGCGAAGCGCAGCGCTCCCGTGTCGACGCCGGCCAGTGCGCCCACCTCGAGCGTCAGCCGCGAGACGCGCGCAAAGCGCTCGCGCCGCGCTGCGTCTTCGACCACGCGCACGATGCCCTCGGCCAGGCTGAGCTCATGCATGGGCCGCCTCCGGCGCGTCGTCCACGACATCGAACTCGACGCAAGGATCGAAGGCCACCGCCAGCAGCCGCGCAGCGTCCGCGCTGCCGCGCGCCGGCATCGTTGCCAGCGCGCGCGCCAGGATGCCCTGCGGGTGAAAGTTCAGATCGGTCGGCGCCAGCACGCGCAGATCGGCCACGCGGGTGCCGCCGCCGTCGAGCGCCACCCAGTGCACGAGCAGGCCGCGCGCCATTTCGGTCCAGGCCAGACCCTGCCCGGGCCCGGTGTTCAGCGCACCGTGCGCGAGCCACTGCTCGCCGCCCGGCGCTGCCAGGCGAACGAGGTCGACGAGCCGGCTGACCATGCGCATCCAGGCATCGCCTACGGGCGCGCGCAACGGGTCGCGCGAGCGCGTCCAGGGCCCCGTGTCCGGCACGACGCTGCCTGCGGCCACCGGCTCGTCACGGTGCGCAAGCCGCGCGGCGAGTGCCGGCAGGTTGGCGAGCGGATCGTCGAGCGGCAGCCAGGGCGGCCCGCTCGCCTCGATTGCGAGCGCCGCACGCTGCACCTTGCGCAGCAGCGCCGCCAGCGGGCCACCGGCGCGCTCGCACCAGATGGCGACCGCCCGCGCCGGATCGGCGTCGAGCGCCGCTAGCCAGACCTCCGGCGCCGGCCCGAGCCAGTGATGGGCCAGCCAGCCGGGCAAGGCGGCCAGTGCGTCGGTGTGCGACCCGCGGCTGCGCCACAGCGGGCAGCCGCGCAGGCTCGGCTCGAATCGGTCGCCCTGCGCCGCGATGCCCAGCCGCAGGGGCCATTCGATGGCCATGCGCATCACCTGGTCGCGCGCGGTCGCCAGGCGCAGCGCCTGGAGCTCGTCGGCGCCCGCATCGAACGCCCGGCCGACGGCCGCGTCCAATGCGAGAGACGCCGTGAAGCGGTGTGCGTGCGCACACAGCGTGTACAGCGTAGCGAGCCGTGTCGGTAGTTCCTGCGCCGGCGTGCCGATCGCCAGGCGTGTCGCCTCCGGACGACCTCCGCTGAGCGCCGGCACGCGGCCCGGTTGCAGATGCAGGCGGCCGAGGAGCGACGACAACCCGGTCATCACGACAGGTGTCTGCGCGCGCGACGAACGAGCGCCCGCAACGCCGCGTCACATGCGTGCCACCAGCAGCAGTGCGCCCCAGAGGCCCACGGCCGCACCGGCCAGGCGCAGCGCGGCGACGCGCATGCGCACCAGGACCTGCCCGGCGCCCAGCCCGACGGCGTGCAACACGGCCGAGGCGAGCGCGAAGCCGGCGGCATAGGCGACGAACGACAAGCCGCCGGCCATCTCCAGTCCATGCGCCGTGCCGTGCAGCAGACCCGCCGCCGCAGTCAGCGCCAGGCCGGCGAGCGGCCGCACCCGGTCGACGCCGACGAGCAGGGCACCGAGCAACACGACACTGCCGGCGATCAGCAGTTCGAGCGAGCCGCCTCCCAGCGGCAGCCCGAACCCGTGGTGGGCGAGCGCGGCGCCGAGCGTGAGCGTGCCCACGAACAGCAGCGGCGCCAGCCAGCGCCGTCCGGGCGGCAGCGCTGCCGCCGCCCACAGGCCCACGGCCAGCATGGCCAGCAGATGGTCGGCGCCGCCCAGCGGATGCGCGAAGCCGGCCAGGAAACCCATAGCCGCATCGGCGTGTCCGGTGTGGGCCGACGCGACACCGCTGCCGCAGGCCAGCAGGGCCAGTAGGGCCAGCTGGGCTAGCTTCTGGCGGCGCAAGGGACGCAGGCAGTCCATCGATGTTCTCCTGGGGTTCATGGTCAGGGGTGGCGGCCCGACCCTATCCGGCCGGTGTGGGCGCCGGCGCCGGCGCCGCAGGGGCCGGCGTTGCGCCGGGCGCCTTCATGACCCGCACGCGCCCGCCGGTGCTCACGAGCAACACCGGTTCGCCTGGCGCGAAGGTCTCGTTGCCCGTGGCCTGCACGACGGCACGGCGCTCGCCGTTGGCGAGCTGCACCAGGATCTCCTGCGCCTGCTCGCGCGTCGCCATGCGCTCGGTGATGTTGCCGATCACGCCGCCGACCACCGCGCCGATGACGCCGACGGCGATGGCCTCGCGGTGGCCGCCGACCGACGCGCCGGCGACGCCGCCGACCACCGCGCCGCTGGTGGCGCCGATACCCGACTGCGTGCCGTCGACGACTACCGGGCGCGTGGACAGCACCACGGCATCGGTCACGCTCGACATGCGCTGCGCGTCGCGGCGGCTGACGACGTCGGGGCTGGTGGTCGAGCAGGCAGCCAGCGCGGCGGCCAGCGCCACGCTCGCGACGGAGACGGGGATGCGCTTCACTCGATACTCCTCAAACGTGCGCCCGCGCAACGGCGTCATTGTCTGCCGCCGCACGCGCGGCCCAGGTGATTTCGATCAACCGTGCAGTCGCGAGTTGCGCGGCACCGAGGCGAGCAGGAAGTCCATCTGGTCGGCCAGGATGCGCCGGCCGCGCAGGATCATGTCCTCGTGCAGGCTCGGCACGTAGGGCAGGTACAGCAGCGTCATGCGCGCCTCTTCGGGCAGGCGGTTGCCCTTGCGGCCGTTGCAGTGGCGGCAGGCGGTGATGCAGTTCATCCACACGTCGCGGCCGCCGCGCGACACCGGCCGGATGTGCTCGCGCGTCAGTTCGTCGAAGTGAAAGACATCGCCGCAATAGGCGCACAGGTGGCGGTCGCGCGCGAACAATTTCGGATTGGTGAGCGCGGGCTCGCTGCGCCAGGCGCGCGTCGGCACCGCGCCGCGCACGGCGATGATGGCGTGCACCTCGATCCTGGACTGCCGCCCCGTGGCGCGCTGGATGCCGCCGCGCAGCACCTGGCAGGCGGCGCCCAGCGTCCAGGCGACGCCATCGCTCGCGTAGAGGATCGCGGCTTCCTTCGGTGAGATCCAGGCCTGCGGGCGCCCGGACACGTCCAACTGCAGCACGTCCATCCAGACTTCTCCGAGGCGGAGCATAGCAAGATCCATGCGTGGAGCGATCGGCGCCGCACCGCCACGCGCGGCGCCGGGCGTGCGCGATGCGCATCGAACCGTTCGGCCACAATGCCCCGATGACCTGGACGCGCACGATGGGCCGGCTCGCCGTGGCTGCCGGCGTGGCGGTCGCGACCGCAGCCGGCGCAGCGACGCCGCCGCCGGCGCGCGC
>JAGWTJ010000233.1 GCA_028869005.1 Burkholderiales bacterium
TACACGGCGAGCGAGCCCACGTGCATGGGCATCTCGGGCGTCTCGAGGAAGAGGAAGGTGGCGTCGAGGCCGGACAGTTGCTTCATGCGCGCTCGCGTCGGCCGCAGGATGGTAGTCGTCAGAAGCGGCGCAACGCCGCCACTTCGTTCAGCGCGAGCGCGCCCAGCACGAGCACGCCGCCGCTCAGCACCGAAGAGCTGGGCTCTTCGCCCGCGCCGAGCCAGGCCCAGAGCACGCCGAAGATCACCTCGAGCAGCGCCAGCAGCGAAACCTCGGGCGCGCTGAGCGAGCGCGCCGCCATCACCGCCAGGACGCAGGGAATGGCGAGCTGCACGCAGCCGAGCAACGCCAGCCAGGCGACGTCGGATGCCGACGCGCGCCACGGCCAGGCCAGCGGCAGCACGAGCAGCGCCGAGAGCACGGCGCCGATCAGCACCGCGGGCAGCATGTCGCCGGCGCTACGGCTGCTGCCGCGCGCCTTCGCTTCTAGGTGCTGCAGCAAGGTCCAGTTGACGGCGGCGGCCAGCGGCACGGCGAGCGCCACCGCGACGCCGACGACATGCGAACCGTCGCCGCCGCCCACTTCGCGCCCGAACATCCAGACGATGCCCGCGCAGGCCAGCGCGATCGCGACCCAGGTGCGCGCGGCGAGGCGATGGCCGAGCGCCAGACGCGCCGCCAGCGCCGTGAACAGAGGCCCCAGCGCCATCGTGACGAGCACGTTGGCCACCGTGGTGAGCGTGAGCGCGACCATGAAGGCCGTGTACATGACGCCCCAGCACAACCCCGACAGCCACAGCGCGCGGCCGCCGTCGCGCAGTCGCCGCACCAGGGCATCGCCGCCGCGCAGCCACACCAGCAGCGGCACCAGGGCGACGGCGTTGAACGCGCTGCGCCAGAACGTGACTTCGAAGCTGCGCGCCGACTCGAGCTGGCGCGACACCACGCCGGCAATGCTCCACATCAGCGTCGCCACTACCATCATGGCCACGGCCTGGCGATGCGTCAGCAATGCGGTGCTCTTCATGCGCTGCGACTTTAGCGGGCGAATGCCCTACCATCGCGAACGCATCTCGTTCTTTGCTCATGTCCGAGCCGCATTGCAGCCTTCACGTCCGCCACGCCATGCGCCGCATCGGCGCGCTGGCATGGGCCCTGGCACTGGGCTGCATCGTCGCATCGGCGCGGGCGCAGACGCCTTGGCTCGTCACCCTGACCGACGGCTCGGCGTCGGTGATCGAGGGCGCGCGGCGCGTCGAGGCGGCCGTCGGCTACAAGGCGGCGGCCGGCGCCATCGTCGAGACCGCGCCCGAGGCATTGCTGCTGCGGCTCGAGTCCAGCGACGAGGTCAGCGTCGACCTCGGTCCGGCGACGCAGGTCATGGTCGATCCGCCGGACATGCGCCGTCGCGACGGTCCGAGGCCGCGGCTGTACCTGCTGCAAGGCTGGGTCAAGGTGTCGCGGCACGGCGCGGCGCCGGCGCCGGCCGTGCGCACGCCGCTGCTGGATTCGGGTACCGCCGAGGGCGTCGTCGTGATCCAGGTCGCGGGCAAGGAGGAGGCCGTGTTCGTCGAGTCGGGGCGCGTCGAACTCGCCGGCCGCGAGCGCCGCGGCCCGCTCCAGGCGCTCGCCGCCGGCCAGTTCTTCACGATCGCAGCCGGCGCCGCCGGCAGCATGTCGCCGCGGCCGCCGGTCGACTGGATCGCGCACGTGCCGCGCAGCTTCCGTGATCCGATTCCGTTGCGTGCGCCGCAGCTCGAAGGCGCTGCAGCGCCCAAGCTCGTGATCCTGCCGCCACCCAGCTATGCCGAGCTGTCGCCCTGGCTGAACGGCGAGCCGGAGTTGCGCCGCCCGTTCCCGCGCCGCTTCGTCGCGCTCGCGCGCCGTGCCGAGTTCAGGCGCGGACTCGAATCGCAGATGCCGGCGCACCCGGAATGGGATCCGGTGCTGCACCCGCCGCCGCCACCACCACCGCCGGGAGCGGCCACCGAGAGGAGCCGACGATGAAGCTGCTGGTCAAGTTCAACCTGCTGTTCGTGCTGGCGATGGCACTCGGTCTGGGCGTCAGCGGCTGGATCTCACGCAGCCTGCTGCAGGCCAACGCGCGCGAGGAGGTGCTCGGCACGGCACGGCTCATGATGGAGGGGGCGCTGGCCGTGCGCGGCTACACGAGCGGCCAGGTCGCCAAGCTGTTGCAGACGCAGATGAAGTACGAGTTCCTGCCGCAATCGGTGCCGAGCTACTCGGCCGTCGAGGTGCTCGGCACCATGCAGTCCAAGTATCCGGACTACTCGTACAAGGAGGCCACGCTCAACCCGACCAACCCGCGCGACCGCGCCGTCGGCTGGGAGGTCGACATCGTGCAGGGCTTTCGCAGCAATGCCGAGCGCAAGGAGACGGTCGGCGTGCGCGATTCGCCGACGGGCGCGCTGCTGTACGTCGCGCGACCGCTGCGCATCACCGACCCGGCCTGCCTGCAATGCCACAGCAGCATCCAGGCGGCGCCCAAGACGATGGTCGATCGCTACGGCACGGCCAACGGCTTCGACTGGCGCCTCAACGACATCATCGGCGCGCAGGTGGTGTCGGTGCCGATGGCGCTGCCGCTGGCGCGCGCCAAGGCGAGCTGGCAAGGCTTCATGGTGGCGCTGCTGGGCGTGTTCGTCGCCATGGGCCTCGTGCTCAACCTGATGATCTGGCTCGTCATCGTGCGGCCGGTGAACCAGCTCGCATTGCTCGCCGACCGCGTCAGCCGCGGCGACCTCGACGCGCCCGCCTACGGCGTCGGCCGCAAGGACGAGATCGGCGTGCTGGCCGCGTCCTTCGGCCGCATGCGCACCAGCGTCGTGCAGGCGATGAGGATGCTGGAGTCCTAGGAGCGTCCCGGATGCCCGTCCCCGAGCGCCTCGGCAAGTACCGCGTCCTGTCCGTGCTGGGCGAGGGCGCGATGGGCGTCGTCTACAAGGGCTTCGACCCGGGCATCCAGCGCGTGGTGGCGCTGAAGACGATCCGCCACGGGCTGGAGCTGGAC
The DNA here is from genome assembly GCA_028869005.1 of Burkholderiales bacterium. Classification (GTDB taxonomy): domain Bacteria; phylum Pseudomonadota; class Gammaproteobacteria; order Burkholderiales; family Burkholderiaceae_C; genus Rubrivivax. The sequence goes on from JAGWTJ010000233.1 coordinate 3,032, forward strand.
GACGGCAGCGGTGCGTCGGCAGGGCAGCGCTTTCGCACCGAGGCGCAGGCCGCCGGCAGGCTGTCGCACCCCGGCATCATCGCCGTCTACGACTATGGCGACGAAGGCGAACTGGCCTACATCGCGATGGAATACGTCGAGGGCAGCTCGCTGGCGCGCTACCTCGTCAAGAGCCGACCGTTCACCGACGACGACATCGCCAGCATCGCCGTGCAGTTGCTGCACGCGCTGCAGCACGCGCACGCCAACGGCGTCTGGCACCGCGACATCAAGCCGGCCAATCTGCTGCTCACGCACGACGGACTGTTGAAGATCGCCGACTTCGGCATCGCGCGCATCGACGACAACGGCCTGACGCTGAGCGGCAGCGTGATCGGCACGCCCGGCTACATGGCGCCCGAGCAGGTGCTCGGCCTGCCGGTCGACGCCCGCGTCGACCTCTACGCCGTCGGCGTGCTGCTGTACCAGTTGTTGCTCGGGCAGCCGCCGTTCAGCGGCAACGCCGACGTGCTGATGTACAAGGTGGTGCACGAGGCGCCGCTGCTGCCGTCGCAGTTTCCCGACGGCGCGCGTCGCCAGGGCTTCGACGGACTGCTGGCCACCGCGCTGGCCAAGGAGCCGCAACAGCGCTTCGCCGATGCCGCCGCCTTCGCCGCGGCGCTGCAGGCGGCGGTGGGCCGTCCGGTGCCGGCGCGCGTCGCGTCGGCGAGCCTGTTCGCGCGCCCGGATCTGCCGACCGAGGTGTCGGCGCCCGTCGGCGCGAGCCAGCCGGCGGCATCGCTGCCGGATCATTGGGATCCGGCCGTCCTGCGTCAGGTCGAACAGGCGCTGGCGCAGCACGTCGGTCCGGTCGCCGCGCTGATGCTGCGGCGCGCTGCGCGCGTTTGCCGCGACCTGCCGGCGTTGCAGAACCGGCTGGCCGAGCAGATCACCGAGCCGGCCGCTCGCGCTGCCTTCGCGGCTGCGGTGGGCGCTTTACGCACCGGCACGCGCACGACGCTGCCGCCGACCCGCTTCGGCCCGCGCACCGGCCCGTCCGCGCCCGCGGGCGCCGACGACGCGACCCGCATCGCTCCGCGCCGCGGCGCCGAGGCGGTGGACGACGCGTTGATCGCGCGCAGCACGCAATTGCTGGCCGAGCATGTCGGGCCGATCGCCGGCGTGATCGCCCGGCGCACGGCGTCGCGCCATCCGCGCCGTGCCGAGTACTTTGCTGCGCTCGCCGAGGCGGTGGACGACCCCGGCGCGCGTCAGCAGTTCTGGGCCGCGCTGGGCCGCCTGGCTTGAGCGCGGCTCGGCTCAGGCCGCCTCGCGCTGCGCCCGCTTGCGCTCGTGCTCCTTGAGCCAGCGCTTGCGGATGCGGATGCTCTTGGGCGTGATCTCCACCAGCTCGTCGTCGTCGATGAACTCCACCGCGTACTCGAGCGTGAGGTCGATCGGCGGCGTGATCTTGATGGCGTCTTCCTTGCCGCTGACGCGGAAGTTGGTGAGCTGCTTGGTGCGCACGGCGTTGACCACGAGGTCGTTGTCGCGGCTGTGGATGCCCACCACCATGCCCTCGTAGACCGGGTCGCCGGGGCGCACGAACATGCGGCCGCGGTCGTCGAGCTTGCCCAGGGCGTAGGTGACGATCTCGCCGTCGTCCATGCTGATGAGCACGCCGTTCTTGCGCCCGCCGATCTCGCCGCGGTAGGGCTCGTAGCCGTCGAAGATGTTGCTGATGAGGCCGGTGCCACGCGTCAGGTTCATGAACTCGTTGGAGAAGCCGATGAGCCCGCGCGCCGGGATGCGGTACTCGAGGCGCACGCGGCCGCGGCCGTCGGTCTCCATGTTGACGAGCTCGCCCTTGCGCTCGCCCAGCGCCTGCATCACGCCGCCCTGGTGCTGATCCTCGACGTCGACGGCGACGAGCTCGATCGGCTCGTGGCGCTCCTTGCCGTTCGGGCCGTCGATGTCGTGGAACACCACGCGCGGCTTGCTCACCGCCAGCTCGTAGCCCTCGCGGCGCATGTTCTCGAGCAGGATCGTCAGGTGCAGCTCGCCGCGGCCCGAGACCTCGAACACGCCCTCCTCGCCGCCTTCCTTGACGCGCAGCGCGACGTTGCTTTGCAGCTCCTTCTGCAGCCGGTCCCAGATCTGGCGGCTGGTGACGTACTTGCCCTCGCGGCCGGCCAAGGGGCTCGTGTTGACGCAGAAGTTCATCGTCAGCGTCGGCTCGTCGATCCTGAGCATCGGCAGCGGGCGCGGGTCGAGCGGATCGGTGAGCGTGACGCCGATGCCGATGTCCTCGATGCCGTTGACGAGCACGATGTCGCCCGGGCCGGCGCTCTCGGCCGGCACGCGCGCC
>JAGWTJ010000234.1 GCA_028869005.1 Burkholderiales bacterium
AACCCTGCGATCCTGGAGCAGTTGGCCCAGAACAACTGATCGAGATCGCGCCCAGGGCGGCACGAAATGGGGCCCGCAGCGGCCCCATTTTTCATGCGCCTTGCGCTACATTGGCCGCTTGCTTGAGAGGCGGGCATGTATGCGCTGATCGTCGGTGTGCTGCTGCTGGTGGCCAAGCTGGCAGAACTCGGTCCGTTCGGCGACTGGTCCTGGTGGGTCGTGCTCGCGCCGTTTGCCATCGCTGCGGCCTGGTGGCAGTTCGCCGACTCGAGCGGCCTGACCAAGCGCCGCGAGATCGACAAGCTCGCACGTCGCCAGCAGGAGCGGCGCGCCAAGGCGATGGAGGCACTCGGCCTCGACGCCCAGCGCGACCGCCAGGTGCGCAAGGCGCGCGACGCCGCTGCGCAGCGCAACGAGATGACCGCCGGACGCGAAGATGCCAAGGCCGACAAGTCGGCCCCGACGGGGCGGCGCTAGCCGCACTCTTCGCGGCCGAGGTGAGCCGGTCCGCGCAGGCGGACCGTCACGCCATCAGTCGCCGTCCAGCACGGCGCCGCGGCTGGCGCTCGAGGCGTTGCGGAAGAACTTGGCCAGCACGCCGCGCGTGTAGCGTGGCGCCGGGGTCTTCCACGCGGCGCGCCGGCGCGCGATCTCGGCGTCCGCGACGTTGAGTTGCAGCAGCAGCTTGTGCGCGTCGATGGTGATCGAGTCGCCCTCGTGCACGAGGGCGATCAGGCCGCCGGCATAGGCCTCGGGCGCGACGTGGCCGACCACCATGCCCCAGGTGCCGCCGGAAAAGCGTCCGTCGGTGATCAGGCCCACGCTCTCGCCCAGACCTTCGCCGACGAGCGCGCTGGTGGGCGCGAGCATCTCGGGCATGCCCGGTCCGCCCTTGGGACCGAGGTAGCGCAGCACCATCACGTCGCCGGCCTTGATGCGGCCTTCGAGGATGGCGGCCAGCGCGCTCTGCTCGTCGTCGAAGACGCGCGCCGGGCCGGTCATCGCCGGGTTTTTCAGGCCGGTGATCTTGGCCACGCTGCCTTCGGGGCTCAGGTTGCCCTTCAGGATGGCCAGGTGCCCTTGCGCGTACATCGGGTCGGCCACGCCGCGGATGACCTGCTGCTTCGGGTCGAGCGGCGGCACCTCCTGCATGATCTGGGCGATCGTCTTGCCGGTGACGGTCATGCACTCGCCGTGCAGCAGCCCGGCGTCGAACAGCACCTTCATCACCGCCGGGATGCCGCCGGCGCGATGCAGGTCGATGGCCATGAAGCGGCCGCTGGGCTTCAGGTCGCACAGCACCGGCACCTGCTTGCGCACGCGCTCGAAGTCGTCGAGCGTCCACTCGACCTCGGCGGCGTGCGCGATGGCCAGGAAGTGCAGCACCGCGTTGGTCGAGCCGCCGATGGCCATGATGACGGCCACCGCATTCTCGATGCTCTTGCGCGTGACGATGTCACGCGGCTTCAGGTCGGCCTTCACCGCCTGCACCAGCGCGCGCGCCGCGGCGCGCGTGTGCTCGACGATCGGATCCTCGACGTTGGCCATCGTGCTCGCGTAGGGCAGGCTCATGCCGAGCGCCTCGAACGCCGAGCTCATCGTGTTGGCGGTGTACATGCCGCCGCAGCTGCCGTTGCCGGGGATCGCGTTGCGCTCGATCTGGCAGAAGTCCTCCTCGGTCATCTTGCCGGAGCTGAACTGGCCGACGGCCTCGAACACGCTGACGATGTTGAGGTCCTGCCCCTTGTAGTGGCCGGGCAGGATGGTGCCGCCGTAGACGTACACGCTGGGCACGTTGGCACGCAGCATGCCCATCATGCCGCCGGGCATGTTCTTGTCGCAGCCGCCGATGACCAGCACGCCGTCCATCCATTGGCCGTCGACGCAGGTCTCGACGCAGTCGGCGATGACCTCGCGGCTCACCAGGCTGTACTTCATGCCTTCGGTGCCCATCGCCATGCCGTCGCTGATGGTGGGCGTGCCGAACAGCTGCGCATTGGCGCCTTGCTTCTTCAGCTCGTCGACGGCCGCATCGGCCAGCCGCTGCAGCCCGGCGTTGCACGGGGTGATCGTGCTGTGGCCGTTGGCCACGCCGACCATCGGCTTGGCGAAGTCGCCTTCCTTGTAGCCCATCGCGTAGTACATGCTGCGATTCGGGGCGCGGGCGACGCCTTCGGTGATGTTGCGGCTGCGGCGGTTGGCGGGCGTGGTCGTCATGGCGGGAGCGGTGTGTTGCGGAAGTCTTCGCCGGCCGAGGCGGGCACCGTGGCAAGGCACGGGCGCGGCAGCGCGCGGCACTCGTCACTATAGCCCGCCGCATCGCGCCATCGCCCGCGCACGGACTCGTGCGAGGGCGGCCGCTTATGATCGGCCGCCATGCTGATCCACCCGCAGATCGACCCCGTCGCGATCTCGCTCGGGCCGCTGCAGATCCACTGGTACGGCCTCACCTACGTGGTGGCGTTCCTGCTGTTCTTCTGGCTGGCGTCGCGCCGCGTGCGCCTGCCGCACTTCGCGGCGCTCGGCTGGACGCGCCGCGACGTCGACGACATGCTCTTCTACGGCATGCTCGGCGTGGTGCTGGGCGGCCGGCTCGGCTACATCCTCTTCTACAAGCTCGACTACTACGTCGCGCATCCGGCCGAACTGGTGATGGTGTGGAAGGGCGGCATGTCGTTCCACGGCGGCCTGCTCGGCGTGGTGGTGGCGATGGCGCTGCTGGCGCACGCGCGCGGCCGCCACTTCCTCGAGGTGATGGACGTGGCCGCGCCCTGCGTGCCGACGGGACTCGCGGCCGGACGCATCGGCAACTTCATCAACGGTGAACTGTGGGGTCGTCCGGCCGACCCGTCGCTGCCGTGGGCGATGGTGTTCCCGCAAAGCGGCTCGCTCGTGCCGCGCCATCCGTCGCAGATCTACGAGTTCCTGCTCGAAGGGCTGCTGCTGTTCGCGCTGCTGTGGTGGTACGGACGCAAGGAGCGCGCGCGCGGCCAGGTGGCAGCGGCCTTCGTGTTCGGCTACGGCGTGTTCCGCTTCGTCGCAGAGTACTTCCGCGAGCCCGACAGCTTCCTCGGCATCCTGGCGCTCGGCATGAGCATGGGCCAGTGGCTGAGCCTGCCGATGATCCTGTTCGGCGCGTGGCTGTGGTGGTGGTGCGGCCGCAGCGCCGGCGCCGCGGCCGGTGCCCGGTGATGAGACAGATCTTCCTCGACACCGAGACGACGGGCCTGGCCGCGGCGCAGGGCGATCGCATCGTCGAGATCGGACTCGTCGAGATGGTGAACCGGCGCCTGACCGGGCGCACGCTGCACCACTACGTCAACCCGGGCCGATCGAGCCATCCCGATGCGCTCAGGGTGCACGGCCTGGGCGACGACTTCCTCGCCGACAAGCCGCCGTTCGAGCGCATCGCCGACGAGCTGATCGCTTTCGTCGCCGAAGCCGAGATCGTGATCCACAACGCCGACTTCGACCTCGGCTTCCTCGACGCCGAGCTGGCGCGACTCGGACGCAGGCGCTTCGCCAGCCATGTGGCGCGAGTCGTCGACAGCCTGCTGCTCGCACGCGAGATCTACCCCGGCAAGGGCAACTCGCTCGACGCGCTGTGCCGCCGCCTGGAAGTCGACAACTCGGCGCGCGAGCGGCACGGTGCCCTGCTCGACGCCGGCCTGCTGGCCGAGGTCTACCTGCGCATGACGCGCGGCCAGGGCTCGCTGGTCATCGATGCGGCGGAGGGCGGCGACGCGGCGCACGCCGAGGGCACGGTCGATCTCGCCACGTTCGATCTGCCGGTGCTCGCCGCCGACGACGGCGAGCGCGCTGCGCACGAGGCGGTACTCACCCACCTCGACAAGGCGAGCGGCGGCAAGACCGTGTGGCGCACGCTCGATGTCTGAGGCGCCAGGGACGAGGTCGAGCGCGATGGCATAATTCGTCGCTTCATTTCCGCAAGCCCAAATGCGGATTGCGGGCGGTTAGCTCAGCGGTAGAGCACTGTCTTCACACGGCAGGGGTCACTGGTTCGATCCCAGTACCGCCCACCACCGGCCACCGGCCATCGACCCGCGCGGTCGCCGTCGCGACGGCGAAGACGGCGATGACGCTTCGTCGTCGTCGCTCGCTTCATTGCAGTCGGATGGCTATGTCGAAGTGCCAGCTGCGACGGATCTCGATCACGTCGAACTCGCTGGCCAGGGCCGGCGAAAACGCTTCAAACGGGTCCTGACTCCGCAGCACGCGGCGTATCGCGTCGTCGAGTTCGGGCACGCCGCTGGAGACGACGAAGGTCACCGACTCGACGAAGCCGTCGCTGCGAATGGCCACCGTCACCAGCGGATCGACGTGCGGCTTCTTCGCCGCTTCGCGCACGATGTCGAACGTCATGTTCATCTCGATCCTGCGCGCCCAGGCTTCGGCGTAGCGGATCAGTTCCGCGTTGGCATCCGCGCGCCCGAACAAGCGGCCGCGACGTCGGCTGCTCGCCGAGGGATCGAGCCTCGATGCCTGACGCGCGGCGCTCGCTGCCGCGTCACGGCGCGCCGCTTCCTCGTCGAGCTGACGACCCATCGCGCGGCGCGACGCCTCCCGCCTGGCCGCATCGGCATCCTCCTTGGCCGATGCGCGAGCTGCCTCCTGGCGAGCCGCCTCTTGCCGAGCCGCCTCTTGCCGAGCTGCTTCTTGCCGAGCTGCTTCTTGCCGAGCTGCTTCTTGCCGCTCGGCCTCGACGCGCCTGGCTTCCAGCTGCGCTGCTGCAACGCGCTCGGCCCCCTGGCGTACGTCATCTGGGCGAACCGTTTCGCGTCGGGCTGCACGCAGTTGCTCGTCTTCCCGTCGAACCGCTCGCAGCGAGAGCTCGAGCGAGTCGAGTTCGGCGACTCGCGCCGACGCGCTCAGAGCGGGTCGGGTCCGGGTGGCGTCGGCGAAATCCAGGGCCAGCGACATCATCGCCTCGGGACGCGAGGCGCTCGGGCCGGGAGGAAGGGCGCGCTGCGCTTGCGGCGGCACGGCCGCCGACGTTGCGTCCGACCGGTCGAGCGCAATGAGCGGCTGATCGATGGCGACGCTCGCTTCGGACTCGCGCTCGGGGCCTTCGATCGACGACGACGGTGCCTGCGCATCGGCCGTGGGCGGAGCCTGCGGCATGGCGGCCGCCTGCGGGGCCGAGTCGGTCTCGGTCGGCATTGCCCCCGGTTCCGGCGCGGCTGCCGGTGGCACAGGCGATGTCGCAGGCGGCACAGGCGACGCCGTGGGCGACCCAGGCGAGTCGGCCGGAGGCTCCTGCAGGGCGGCAGTTGCGGGCGGCTCGAGCGACGGGGTTGCCGTGGCCGCGGGCGGCTGCGGCAAGGGCCCGGCGGCGACGCCTGGCTGCGGCGCCTGCT
>JAGWTJ010000235.1 GCA_028869005.1 Burkholderiales bacterium
TCGCTGATGCAGGCGCTGCCGCTGCGCATCTTCGGCATCATGCAGAACGACACGCTGCTGGCGATCCCGTTCTTCACCTTCATGGGCCTGATCCTCGAGCGCTCGGGCATGGCCGAGGACCTGCTCGACACCGTCGGCCAGCTCTTCGGCCCGGTGCGCGGCGGACTCGGCTACGCGGTGGTCCTCGTCGGCGCCATGCTCGCGGCCACCACCGGCGTCGTCGCCGCGTCGGTGATCTCGATGGGCCTGATCTCGCTGCCCATCATGCTGCGCTACGGCTACGACCGCCGCATCGCCAGCGGCGTGATCGCGGCGTCGGGAACGCTGGCGCAGATCATCCCGCCGTCGCTGGTGCTGATCGTGCTGGCCGACCAGCTCGGCCAGAGCGTCGGCGAACTCTACAAGGGGGCCTTCGTTCCCGGCTTCGTGCTCACCGGCCTGTACATCGGTTGGCTGGTGCTGAACAGCCTGTTCAAGCCCGACTTGCTGCCGGCGCTGCCGCCGGAGGCACGAACCATCCGCGAGGGCGACGGCGGCTCGGGGCTGCGCTCGCTGGGCGTGCTGTTCGTCGGCTCGGTGGCGCTCGCCGTGCTGTTCGCGAAGTCGCGCCCGGCGGGCACGCCGACCGACGAACTCATCGTCGTCTCGATGTGCGTCGGCGTCGGCGCCGCGTTCGCCATCGCGGTCGTCAACCGGGTGCTCAAGCTCGGTCTGCTGTCGAAGATGGCCGAGCGCGTGACCTTCGTGCTGATCCCGCCGCTGGCGCTCATCTTCCTCGTGCTGGGCACGATCTTCCTCGGCATCGCCACGCCGACCGAGGGCGGCGCCATGGGCGCGGTGGGAGCGCTCGTGATGGCGATCTCGCGCCGGCGCTTGAGCCTCGATCTGATGCGCCAGGCGATGGACACGACGATGAAGCTGTCGTGCTTCGTCGTCTTCATCCTGGTCGGCTCGACGGTGTTCAGCCTGTCGTTCCAGGGCGTCGACGGCCCGGTCTGGGTCGAGCACCTGCTGAGCGGCCTGCCCGGCGGTCAGCTCGGCTTCCTGATCGTCGTCAACATCCTCGTCTTCCTGCTCGCCTTCTTCCTCGACTTCTTCGAGCTGTCCTTCATCGTCATCCCGCTCATCGGGCCGGTGGCGATCAAGCTCGGCATCGATCCGGTCTGGTTCGGCGTGCTGCTGGCGGTGAACATGCAGACTTCGTTCATGCACCCGCCGTTCGGATTCGCGCTGTTCTACCTGCGCAGCGTGGCGCCGACCGAGGACTACAAGGACCGCATCACCGGCAAGCTGGTGAACAAGGTGACGACCGGCCAGATCTACTGGGGCGCGGTGCCCTTCGTCATCATCCAGGTCCTGATGGTCGGACTGATCATCGGCGTTCCGGGCATCGTGAATCGCGACAGCGCGAACGAGAAGGTGCACATGAACGAACTGCAGCGCGAGGTCGACCAGATGCGGAACCAGGACGCGAAAGCGCCGCCGGCGTCACCCGGCGCCGCCGGCTCGGGCAGCGGCGCGGAAGACCCGATGGCCGCGATCCTGCGCGCCAACGAGGAGGACAAGGCCAAGCAGGGCAAGTAGCCGCCCGGCGCGTCCGCCAACGAAAAGGGCCCCGCATGGCGGGGCCCTCGTCTTGGTGCGACCTGCGCCGTGCGGCGCCGGCGATCGCCGCCGGCGCCCGGGATCACAGGCGCTGCTGCTGCATGAAGTCGTCGAAGCCGGCTTCGGTGAAGCGGAACCAGAGGTTCTGGTCGCGGCGGAAGTTGGCGAAGTCCTCGTAGATCTTCTTCCACGACGGATTGCTCGCCGACAGCTCGCTGTACAGCGCCATCGCCTCCTTGAAGGCGGCGTCCATCATGTCCTTCGGGAAACGGAACAGCTTGGTCCCGGTGCCGACCAGGCGCTTGAGTGCCGCCGGGTTGCGCGCGTCGTACCTGGCCTGCATGTCGACGTGGGCGTGCGACGCCGCCGCCTCGACGATGGCCTTGTATTCGGCCGACAGGCCGTTGAAGGCCTTGTCGTTGATGAAGAAGTCGAGCTGCGGCCCGCCTTCCCACCAGCCCGGGTAGGCGTAGTGCGGAGCGACCTTGGCCAGGCCCAGCTTCTCGTCGTCGTACGGCCCGACCCATTCGGCGGCGTCGATCGTGCCCTTTTCCAGCGCCTGGTAGATGTCGCCGCCGGGAATGTTCTGCGGCACGCCGCCGATGCGCTCGAGCACCTTGCCGCCGAAGCCGCCGATGCGCATCTTGAGGCCCTTGATGTCGGCCAGCGTCTTGATTTCCTTGCGGAAGAAGCCGCCCATCTGGGCGCCGGTGTTGCCGCCCGGCAGGTTGACGATGTTGTACTTGGCGTAGAACTCGCGCATCAGCTTCAGCCCGTTGCCCTCGTACATCCACGCCGTCGTCTGGCGCGAGTTCAGGCCGAAGGGGATGGCGCAGCCGAGGGCAAACGTCGGGTCCTTGCCGAAGAAGTAGTACGGCGCGGTGTGCGCCATCTCGACGGTGGCGGCCTGCACGCCGTCGACGACGCCGAACGCGGGCATCAACTCGCCGCCGGCATGCACCGTGATCTGGAACTTGCCGCCGGTCATCTCGCCGACCTTCTTCGCGAACACCTCGGCGGCGCCGAAGATCGTGTCCAGCGAGCGCGGGAAGCTGGACGCGATGCGCCAGCGGATGTTGGCCTGGGCGTTGACGACGGCGGGCGCCATGCCGGCCGCGAGCACGCCCGCCAGACCGGCACCTTGGACGAAGGAACGACGTTCCATGGAATCTCCTGTTCGACGAACTGGGGGCCCTGGCGCGAATGCGCAGCGAGGGAAAGCGCGCGAATTCTAGGAGTGGCCCCGCGCGGCCTCGGCGGGGTTTTCCCGCTGCGCGTCGCGCGCGCCGCGAGGGTCGGCGGGTCTGGCCGCAGCGAGGGGTGGTGCCGCGCCGGCGCCGCCGCCTCAGGCGCCGGCCAGCTTCATGCGTGCCACCAGCACCGAGCCGACCGTGCGGCTGCCCTGCGTGTAGGTGTCGGCGCCGATGGCGGCGATGTCGGCGAACATGTCGCGCAGGTTGCCGGCGATCGTCACCTCGTGCACCGGGTGCACGATGCGGCCGCTCTCGACCCAGTAGCCGGCGGCGCCGCGCGAGTAGTCGCCGGTGACGCCGTTGACGCCCTGCCCCATGAGCTCGGTGACGAACAGGCCGCGTCCGAGCTTGCGCAGCATCGCGTCGAGATCGTCGCCCGGCTGCGTCAAGCGGCTCGTCATGTGCAGGTTCTGCGCGCCGCCGGCGTGGCCGTTGGTGTGCAGCCCGAGCTTGCGCGCCGAATAGCTGCTCAGGAAATAGCTCTGCACGACGCCGGCGTCGACCACGCGCCGCGCACGCGTGTGCACGCCCTCGTCGTCGAAGGGCGCGCTGCCCTTGCCCTTGCGCTCGTGCGGGTCTTCGTCGATGTCGACGTGCGCGGCCAGCACCTGCCGGCCCAGGCTGTCGAGCAGGAAGCTCGCCTTGCGATACAGCGCCCCGCCCGACACCGCCTGCACGTAGGCGCCGAGCAGCCCGGCTGCGAGCGGCGCCTCGAACAGCACCGGCACGACGCCGGTGGCCACGCGCCGCGCCGCCAGACGCGCCAGCGCACGCTCGGCGGCGTAGCGGCCGACGGCTTCGGGCGCGGCCAGTTCGCTGGCGTCGCGCATCGACGAGAACCAGGCATCGCGCTGCATGTCGCGCCCGCGCGAGGCGATCGGCGCCACCGAGACGTGGTGGCGCGAGCTGGCAAAGCCGCCGCGAAAGCCGCGCGTGTTGCCGGCCCAGAAGTGCGCCTGCTGCGCCGATACGCCGGCGCCTTCGGAATTGGTGATGCGCGGGCTCGTCGCCAGCGCCGCCGCTTCGCACCGGCGCGCGATGACAAGCGCCTCGTCGGCATCGATGTGCCACGGATGGAACAGGTCGAGGTCGCGCGCCGCCTCCTCGGGCGTGGCCAGGTCGTCGGCGTCGGGCAGCCCGGCCGCCGGGTCCTCGGCCGTGAAGCGCGCGATGTCGTAGGCCGCGCGCACGGTCTGGCGGATGGCGGCCGGCGAGAAGTCGGACGTGCTCGCGTTGCCGCGGCGCTGGCCGATGTAGACGCCGACGCCGAGCGACTTGTCGCGGTTGCGCTCGACGTTCTCGAGCTCGCCCTTGCGCACCGACACCGACAGCCCGACGCCCTCGCTGACCTCGACGCCGGCGTCGCTGGCGCCGAGCCGGACGGCCTCGGCCAGCGTGTCGTCGACCATCTGCTGGAACTGCTCGCGCGAAAAAGCGAAGCCACGGTCGGCGCGGGGAGCGATCATCGAGTGCCTTGATGCGAAGAAGACTGCGGTGGACTCGATGGGTGCGAGGCCGCTCGTATCATAGCGACGCGCCCTCGCGACGCCTGGGCGCACGAGGCGTTCCCGCCGTCGCGCATTGCAGCCGTTCCGCCTCCCCGCTCTCTTCGTCTCTTCGTTTCTTCGTCTCCCCACCTTCCGATGAACCGCCGCGCCGCTCCGCATCGAGGACTCGACGTCCACTACGGCGACAGCGACGACGCGCGGCCGAGCAAGGCTGCGCTCAAGCGCGCCTCGGAAGCGGTGCAGTCGCTCGGGCGCGAACTCGCCGAGTTGCCGGCCGAACGGCTGGCAGCGGTCGCGATGCCCGACGAACTGCGCGCGGCGATCGACGAATACCGCCGCACGAAGTCGCGAGAAGGCCGACGCCGCCAGCTGCAGTACGTCGGCAAGCTGATGCGCAGCGCCGACGAAGCCGCCCTGCGCGAGGCGGTGGCCGCGGCCACCATCGGCTCGGCGCGCGAGACCCTTGCGCTGCACGAGGCCGAACGCTGGCGCGCCGAACTGATCGCCGACGATGCGGCGCAAGGCCGCTGGCTCGCGCAGCACCCCGGCACGGACGCGCAGCAGTTGCGCAGCCTCGTACGCGCCGCAAGGCGCGACACGGCGGGCCTCGGCGCCGAAGCGCGCCAGCCGCGCAGCAGCCGCGAGCTGTTCCAGTTCATCAAGCCTGCCGTCAGCGCGCCATGACCGCGCCCGGCGGCGGCCACACGTGCGCCCGGCGGCGCCGGAGGTAATCCAGTGAACGAACACGATCCGGTCCGCATCGGTCTGGTCTCGGTCAGCGACCGCGCCTCGAGCGGCGTCTACGCGGACCAGGGCATTCCGGCGCTGCGCGCATGGCTGGCACGCGCGCTGAAGAACCCCGTTCACTGGGAGGAGCGCCTGGTGCCCGACGAGCACGAGCGCATCGCCGCCGCGCTGGTCGAACTTGTCGACAGCGCGCACTGCGACCTCGTCTTCACCACCGGCGGCACCGGCCCGGCGCCGCGCGACGTGACGCCCGAGGCGAC
>JAGWTJ010000236.1 GCA_028869005.1 Burkholderiales bacterium
GTAGAGGTTGTCGAACTTGCTCTTGGTGACGCTGTCGTTGACGTTGATGGCGCGGAACATCAAGGTGCCCTTGGCGCTCATCTCCTTCAAGCGATGCACGCCGGTGGTGGTTTCCTCGGTGACGCCGATGATCTGCGCGCTCTTGCGGCTGTACCACGCGAGGTCGGCGGCCAGGCGCGCCTTGATCGCGGCGTAGAGTTCGCGCTCCTCCTCGCTCGTCGGGTGGGCGAGCACGCTCGCGTCCTTCTCGGCGCGCTTGCCCAGGTGCATGAGCAGCGTGGCGTCGCCGCCGTCGTCGAGGATCATGTTCGGGCCTTCGCCGGGCGCACCCTTGGCGCCGAACTCGAAGATGCGGTGCGTGTAGTCCCAGTAGTCGGCCAGGCTCTCGCCTTTGTAGGCGAACACCGGCGTGCCCTCGGCGGCCAGCGCAGCGGCGGCGTGGTCCTGCGTGCTGAAGATGTTGCACGAGGCCCAGCGCACCGCGGCGCCCAGCGCCTGCAGCGTCTCGACCAGCACGGCGGTCTGGATCGTCATATGCAGGCTGCCGGCGATGCGCGCGCCCTTCAGCGGCTGGCTGGCGGCGTATTCGCGGCGGATCTCCATCAGCGCCGGCATCTCGTGCTCGGCGATGGAGATCTCCTTGCGACCCCAGCCGGCGAGCGACGGGTCGGCGATGGCGTGCGAGGGGGCGGGCGTCGGCGCGGGAACGGCATTCATGATCGGACTCCAGTCGGTGAACAGGGGCCCGCACGCCGGCGACGCTGGGAATCCGAGAGCACGGGCTCACCGCGTACGACGTCGTGCGGGTGAGCGCGGTTGCCAATGGCTCCGAGCCTGGCCCCCTCGCGCATCGCTGTGCGCCGATGGGGGTTGCAACGCTCCTCGGAAGGCTCGGGATTCTATCGGCGGCGACGCCGATCGGGCGTGCATCGCGGCCGCGCGAAGTGCGGCCGCCGTGCGGATCGCACGCCTTGTTGCGCGCGCGCCGGGTCAGGACTCACGCCTTGCGCGTGCGCCGGGCCGTTCAGGAGCGCGTGATCACCGTCTCCAGATACTCGGCCGGGATCACCAGCGCGCCGTCGCCGCCGCGGTTGCGCCGCCGCAGCAGCGCGAGGATGTCCTGCGCCAGCCGCTCGCCGGCGGCGCCGTCGAGCGCCGCGAAGGCCTTGTGCACCGGGCCGTAGAAGTCACGGAACACCTGCAGCCAGTGCTCGGGCGTGAGGTAGCGGAAGACGAACTCGCGCCGCTGCGAGCGCATGTCGGCGGCGACCGGACCGAACAGTTCGACGAGCCGGCTTTCGGTGCCCCAGGCCAGCGGCGATGACGCGCCGGCCGGCGGCGGCAGGTGCTTGCCGACGAGGCCCAGCACCTCGCCGATGAAGCCCGCCGGTGTCCAGCAGGCCAGGCCGATGCGGCCGCCCGGGCGCACCACGCGCCGCAGCTCGGCCGCGGCGGCGGCGGGATCGGCGACGAACATCACGCCGAAGGTCGACAGCGCGGCGTCGAAGCTGGCGTCGGCGAAGGGCAGCGCCTCGGCATCGGCGAGCCGGAAGTCGATCTGCAGGCCCTCGGCCTGCGCGCGCGCCGCGCCGCGCTCGAGCAGTTTCGGCACGTAGTCGGTGGAGGTGACGCGGGCGAAGCGGCGCGCCGCCGCCAGCGTGGCGTTGCCGTTGCCGGCGGCGACGTCGAGCACGCGCTCGCCGGCGCGGATGTCGGCGGCCTCGGCGAGCGATTCGCCCACGATCTGCAGCGTCACGCCGAGCACGGCGTAGTCGCCGCTGGCCCAGGTGGCCTGCTGGCGCTGCTTGAGGGGGGACCAGTGGCGCTGGTCCAGAGGGGTCTCGAGGGTGGCGGTGGTCATGGCGGCTCCCGGGTGGTGGACAGGAATGCGCCGCCGCCGTGTCCTTTGCATACACCGGACGCCGGAGGGCGGCACGTGCCATCATCGAATGCGCGCCCCTTCGGCGCCATGCCGCGCGTCGTGCGGATTTGCCCGCGCGTCCGGCGCGGCGCATCGAGACCATGCCCTTGCCGATGCTCGCGTCCGATCCGCTGTCCGACGTGCTCGGCAGCGTGCATCTGCGCGGCGCGATCTTCTACTACGTGAGCTTTCGCGATGCGTGGGCGGCCGAGACGCCGGGCTCGCAGGTGCTGGCCCAGGCGCTGATGCCCGGCGCCGAGCATGTGCTGGCCTACCACCTCATCGCGCGCGGCGATGCCTGGGCCGCCACCGACGGCGTGCCGCCGGTGCGGCTGGCGCGCGGCGACATCGTGATGTTCCCGCAGGGCGACCATCACGTCATCTCGAGCGCACCGGGCCTGCACGCCACGCCCGACGACAGCGACTGGCGAGTGACGACGCGCGACGACCCCAAGCCGATCGCCGTCGCCTACCACCACGGCGTGCTGCGGCCCGGCGAGCCGACCCCGGTGGACGAGGCCAGTGCGGTCGTGGTGTGCGGCTTCGTGGCCTGCGACCTGAAGCCGTTCAACCCGCTCATCGAGGCTCTGCCGCGACTGCTGCATCTGCGCGCCGACGGCCTCGGCGCGTGGGTGGCGCCGATGCTCGATCAGGCGGTGGCCGAGTCGATGCGCAGCCGCTCGGGCAGCGCCGCCGTGCTCGAGCGCGTGAGCGAGATGGTGTTCGTCGACGCCGCGCGCCGCTGGCTCGAACAACTGCCCGAAGGCAGCGGCGGTTGGCTCGGCGGCCTGCGCGACCGCCAGGTGGGTCGCGCGCTGGCGCTGCTGCACGCGCGCGCTGCCGAGCCGTGGACGCTGGAGGCGCTCGGCCGCGAGGCGGGCTTGTCGCGCTCGGCGCTGCACGAGCGCTTTTCGCGCTTCGTCGGTATGGCGCCGATGCAGTACCTCGCGAACTGGCGCATGCAGCTCGGCGCCGGCCTGCTGCGCGGCAGCCACGCCACCGTGGCCGCCGTCGCGCAGGAGGTGGGCTACGACTCGGAGGCGGCGTTCGCGCGCGCCTTCAAGCGCGCCACCGGGTTGCCGCCGGCGGCCTGGCGGCGGCGTCTGGGCACGCGCTGATCGTCACCGCCGAATCCTCATCTTTCGTCGATCGGCACCGCGAATTCCTCGGCGCGGCCGTTGACGAGCGCGGCGCGGCCGACCAGCAGCGGGTCGACGCTGCCGAGCGCGGCCGCGTCCTTGTTCGTGTACGGCAGCCGGTGCAGCAGGTAGCGCATCGCGTTCAGGCGCGCGCGCTTCTTGCAGTCGCTCTTGATCACCGTCCACGGCGCGTCGCTGGTGTCGGTGGCGAGGAACATCTGCTCCTTGGCGACGGTGTACTCGTCCCACTTGTCCAGGCTCGCCAGGTCGACCGGACTGAGCTTCCACTGCTTGAGCGGATGCGCGCGGCGCTCCTTGAAGCGGCGGCGCTGCTCGCCGCGGCTGACGCTGAACCAGAACTTGAACAGATGCACGCCCGAGCGCACCAGATGGCGCTCGAACTCGGGCGCCTGGCGCATGAACTCGTCGTACTCGGCGCTCGTGCAAAAGCCCATCACGCGCTCGACGCCGGCGCGGTTGTACCAGCTGCGGTCGAACAGCACGATCTCGCCGCGCGTGGGCAGGTGCTCGATGTAGCGCTGGAAGTACCACTGCCCGCGCTCGACCTCGCTCGGCTTCTCGAGCGCCACGACGCGTGCGCCGCGCGGGTTGAGGTGCTCCATGAAGCGCTTGATCGCGCCGCCCTTGCCGGCCGCGTCGCGGCCCTCGAACAGGATCACGACGCGCTGGCCCGACTCCTTGACCCAGGCCTGCAGCTTGAGCAGTTCGACCTGCAGCCGGTACTTCTGGTGCTCGTAGTTGCGGCGCGCCATCAGGTTGCGGTACGGGTAGCCGCCTTCGCGCCAGCCGGCGACCAGTTCCTGGTCGGCGTCCTGGCCCGATCCCGCCGGCGGCTGGCCGGAGAACAGCAGTCGGCGCAGCGCCTTCGCTTCGTCGGGCGAGGCGCCCTCGACGAGCGCGCGCAGCTCGCCGAGCCAGTCGGCGGGCGCGCGGTCGGCGGCCACCCGGTGCTCGGCGTGCGCCTCGAGCAGGTCGCCGAGCGCGAGCGCGTGGACCGCCTCGGTGCGCGCGACGGCGCGCTGCACGCGGTCGTTTTCGAGCGCGCGGCGATCGAGCCGCTGCGGCAGGTCGCCGGCCTCGACCGCGCGTGGCGCCGGCACGATACGGCGGCGCTTGGCCGCGGCGGGACTGCGTTGCGGGGGCCTTGCGGCAGAATGGTCCGTCATGGGTCGCGCCTGGCGTTGGGGATACGGGACATGATCGACAGCGCCGGGGTGTCGCCGATTGAGGTTGCTCAACGCAGCCCGCGCCGGCCGCGTCCCTGGGCCGAGGCGAGCGCCGCGCAGTTGCGCGCCGTGCACGGTGTGATGACCGACATCGACGACACGCTGACGCGCGACGGCGTCATCGAGCCGGCGGCGCTGGCGGCGCTGTCGCGGCTGCGTGCGCGCGACGTGGCGGTGGTCGCCATCACCGGCCGACCGATGGGCTGGAGCGAAGGGTTCGCGCGCGATTGGCCGCTGGCGGCCATCGTCGCCGAGAACGGTGCCGTGGCGCTGATCCCGGGCGCCGGCGGCGTGGCCGTCGAGTACGCGCAGGACGAGGCCACACGCGCGGCCCACGCCGCGCGGCTGGCCGCCGTCGCCTCGCGTATCGTGCGCGAGGTGCCGGGCGCCACGCTGGCGCGCGACAGCGCGGGCCGCGTCACCGACATCGCCATCGACCACTCCGAGTTCGCGCACCTGTCGGCCGCCGACACCCGGCGCGTGGTGGCGCTGATGCGCGCCGAGGGCATGACGGCCACCGTCAGCTCGATCCACGTCAACGGCTGGTACGGCGCGCACAGCAAGTGGAGCGGCGCCTGCTGGATGAGCGAGCGCCTGTTCGGCCGCGCGCTCGCGCCCGACATCGGGCACTGGGTCTACGTCGGCGACTCGACCAACGACCAGCCGATGTTCGAGCGCTTTGCGCTCAGCGTCGGCGTCGCCAACCTGCAGCGCTTCGCCGACGAGTTGCAGGTGTGGCCGGCCTACCTCACGGCCGGCGAGCGCGGCGCGGGCTTCGCCGAAGTGGCCGACGCCGTACTGGCTGCGCGCGCAGCGCGCGACGTGAGTCGCGCGCCGGCGACGCCAGCACCATAAGCGACGTTGGCGACGGCGGCGACATTAGCTACATGAGCGCCATGCGCGATGCGCCCGCCACGCCCGCCGCGCCCGCGACGCCGGGCCTGGTCGCGGCCTTCGGCCTGGCGCTGGCCGCCGCCGTGTCGCTCGGCCTGGCGCGCTTTTCGTACGCGCTGCTGCTGCCGCCGATGCGCGCCGACCTCGGCTGGAGCTAC
>JAGWTJ010000237.1 GCA_028869005.1 Burkholderiales bacterium
CGCACTTGTTCATGAACACGATGATGTAGGGCACGCCCACCTGGCGCGCCAGCAAGATGTGCTCGCGCGTCTGCGGCATCGGCCCGTCGGCCGCGCTCACCACCAGGATCGCGCCGTCCATCTGCGCCGCACCCGTGATCATGTTCTTGATGTAGTCGGCGTGTCCCGGGCAGTCCACGTGCGCGTAGTGCCGCTTGGCCGTCTCGTACTCCACGTGCGACGTGTTGATCGTGATGCCGCGCGCCTTCTCCTCGGGCGCGTTGTCGATCTCGTCGTACTTGCGCGCCTGTCCACCGAACTTGGCCGCCAAAATCGTCGTGATCGCCGCCGTCAGCGTCGTCTTGCCATGGTCCACGTGTCCAATCGTGCCCACGTTCACGTGCGGCTTGGTGCGCTCGAACTTGCCCTTTGCCATCTCGAAGCTCCTGGCTTAAATCGAAGAAAACGGTACGGTGCTGGTGCCCATGGCGCGGATCGAACGCGCGACCTCCCCCTTACCAAGGGGGTGCTCTACCACTGAGCCACATGGGCGTCGGTACGGGTCTGGCGACGGCGCGCCTTCGACAGACCGGTAACGACGTGAAAGCCTTCCTGCGCTGGAGCGGGAGACGGGAATCGAACCCGTGTCATTAGCTTGGAAGGCTAAGGTTCTGCCATTGAACTACTCCCGCGGACCGCCACCTCCGGCAACCGCCGCCAACCGCCATCAATCGGTGGAGGCGGACGGCAACGCAGGTCTCTGGTGGAGGAGGTTGGATTCGAACCAACGTAGGCGTAAGCCAACAGATTTACAGTCTGCCCCCTTTAGCCACTCGGGCACCCCTCCAGAGAGCCGGGCATTCTAGCATGCACGCGCTGACCGTCGCCTGGGGTCTGCGCCGCGCAACGCCACCGTCGATGCGCCCGGCCGCCGGGCGGCCGGAAGGCTCGAAGGCCGGGAGCGTGAGTCCACACTCTCAGAATTGTGCACCTCTTGCCCCCACTGGAGCCCCCGGTTAAAGCGTCCAGTCCATCGCACCACGCCCCGCCGCAGCCAGGTGCCGTGCGGCGAGCCCGAAGTGACCACAGCCGATGAAGGGACGCGGTGGCCGCATCGCGGACAGCGGAGAGGGGTGGTTGCACTGCAACAGCAGATGCGGACAGGCCCGACCGTCGCCGGCCGCCCAGGCCGCTGTGATGGTCGGCGCGCAGCGCTGAGCATGTGCACCCCAGAGCATGAAGACCTTGGGCTGCGGATCGGCCCCCAGCGCCGCGAGGAGGGCGTCGGCGAGGCTTTGCCAGCCGAAAGCCGCGTGGCTGGCCGGACGGCCCTCTTCCACGGTGAGCGTGGTGTTGAGCAGCAGCACGCCGCGCTCGGCCCAGGGCACGAGCGAACCGCTTGCGGGCGGCTCGAAACCGAGGTCGCGCCGCAGTTCGCGGAAGATGTTGCGCAGGCTGGGCGGCGGCGGCACGCCCGCGGGCACCGAGAAAGCCAGCCCCTCGGCTTGCCCGGCACCGTGGTAAGGGTCCTGACCGAGGATGACGACGCGCGTGGCTGCCAGCGGCGTGAGAAGCAGCGCACGCAGCACCTGGGCCGGATAGACGACGGCGCCGACGCCGACGCGCGCGTCGACCGCCTCGACGAGCCGCGCGCCCACGGCGCTCGCGCGCCAGGCGGCGACGATCGGCTGCCAGTCGCCGAGCGGCTCGGCCAGCAGCCGGTCCAGCGGTTGGACGAGCCGGCTCAAGCGAACAGCGCCGCCAGCGCCGTGCCCGGATCGTCGGCGCGCATGAAGACCTCGCCGACGAGGAAGGCGTGCACGCCGGCGGCGCGCATGCGCTCGACGTCGGCGCGCACGAGGATGCCCGATTCCGTGACCAGCAGCCGGTCGGTGCCGACGCGCTCGCGCAGCGCGAGCGTCGTGTCGAGCGACACTTCGAAGCTGCGCAGATTGCGGTTGTTGATGCCGACGAGCGGCGTCGCAAGCCGCAGCGCGCGATCGAACTCGGCGCCGTCGTGCACCTCGACCAGCACCGCCAGGCCGAGCGCGCGCGCCGCCGCTTCGAGATCGGCCAGCCGCACGTCGTCCAGGCAGGCTGCGATCAGCAGCACGCAGTCGGCGCCGAGTGCGCGCGCCTGCACCACCTGGACCTCGTCGACGATGAAATCCTTGCGCAGCACCGGCAGCGAACACGCCGCGCGCGCCTGCGGCAGATAGGCGTCGTCGCCCTGGAAGAAGCGCCGGTCGGTGAGCACGCTCAGACACGCCGCGCCGCCGCGCTCGTAGCTGGCGGCGATCTCGGCGGGAACGAAATGCTCGCGCAGCACGCCCTTGCTCGGGCTCGCCTTCTTGATCTCGGCGATCACTGCCGCGCCGCCGGCGGCAACGCGCGCGCGCACTGCGCCGACGAAGTCGCGCAGGTCGCCGGCGCGGTTGCGCGCCTCGGCGTCGGCGCGCCAGCTCGCCAGGCTGCGCGTCGCGCGCGCCGCGGCAAGCTCCTCGCGCTTGACGGCGACGATGCGCTCGAGAATGTCGGCCATGAGCCGTCAGGCGGCGTCGCGAGCGAACGTCTGCGTCACCGCGACCCACTGGCTCAGCTTGGCCAGCGCCGCGCCCGAGACCACCGACTCGCGCGCGCGCTTGACGCCCTCGGCCACCGACCCCGCGACGCCCGCACAGTACAGCGCCGCGCCGGCGTTGAGCAGCACCACGTCGCGCACCGGCCCGTCCTCGTTGGCCAGCGCACGCCGGATGCAGTCCACCGATTCGGCCGCGCTCGCCACGCGCAGCACGCGCGAGTCGTACACCGGCAGCCCGAAGTCGCTCGGATGCACGACGTACTCGCGCACCTCGCCGTCCTTCAACTCGCCCACCATCGTCTCGCCCGACAGCGACAGCTCGTCCATCCCGTTCATGCCGTAGACCACCATCACATGCTCGCTGCCCAGACGCTGCAGGACGCGCACCTGGATGCCGACGAGGTCGGGGTGGAAGACGCCGAGCAGCTGGTTGGGCGCGCCGGCCGGATTGGTGAGCGGCCCGAGGATGTTGAAGATCGTGCGCACGCCGAGCTCCTTGCGCACCGGCGCCGCGTGCTTCATCGCGCTGTGGTGAGCGGGCGCGAACATGAAGCCGATGCCGGTCTCGGCCAGGCAGGCGGCCACCTGCTCGGGCGCGAGGTCGATCCTCGCGCCCAGCGCCTCGAGCACGTCGGCACTGCCCGAGGTCGACGACACCGCGCGCCCGCCGTGCTTGGCCACGCGCGCACCGGCGCCGGCAGCGACGAACATCGACGCCGTGCTGATGTTGAAGGTGTGCGAGCTGTCGCCGCCGGTGCCGACGATGTCGACCAGGCGGTGGCGATCGACCACCGGCACCGGCAGTGCGAACTCGCGCATCACCTGTGCCGCGGCGGCGATCTCGCCGATCGTCTCCTTCTTGACGCGCAGGCCGACGGTGAGCGCGGCGATCATCACCGGGCTCATCTCGCCGCCCATGATGCGACGCATCAGCGCCAGCATCTCGTCGTGGAAGATCTCGCGGTGCTCGATCACGCGCACCAGCGCTTCGGTGTTGCCGATGGTCATCGAAGTTCCTTTTCGGGATGCGCTGCTTCGGGCGCCTCGGTCGTGCGGGTCGCGCCGCGCCGGCGGGCGCGGGGCAGACGTGACTCGTGCCCGCGATTCATGTCGTCAAGAGCCCTCAGGCCGCGAGCTGCAGGAAGTTGCGCAGCAGCGCGCGGCCGTGTTCGCTCAGGATGCTCTCCGGATGGAACTGCACGCCTTCGAGCGGTGTGCGCGTGCCGGCCAGCTCGCGATGCCGCAGTCCCATGATCTCGCCGTCGTCCGTCTCGGCGGTGATGGCCAGGGCCGGCGGCAGCGATGCGCGCTCGACCGCCAGCGAGTGGTAGCGCACCACCGAGAAGCGTTCGGGCAGCCCGGCGAAGACGCCGCGTGAATCGGTGCGGATCACGCTCGACTTGCCGTGCATCTGCTCACGCGAGAGCACCACCTTGCCGCCGAGCGCCGCGCCGATCGCCTGGTGCCCCAGGCACACGCCGAGCAGCGGCAGCTTGCCGGCGAAGTGCCGGATCGCGTCGAGGCAGATGCCGGCCTCGGCCGGCGTGCAAGGCCCGGGCGACAGCACGAGGCGAGCGGGCTCGAGCGCGGCGATGCCCTCGAGCGTGATCTCGTCGTTGCGCACCACGCGCACCTCCTCGCCCAGCTCGCCGAAGTACTGCACGAGGTTGTAGGTGAACGAGTCGTAGTTGTCGATCATCAGCAGCATGTGTGCTCAACCCTTTGGTTCCATCGGTTGCTCCGAGGAGCATCCTGATTCGGTACCCGCTTTGATGCCCGCTTGTTGCTATGCCGGCGCGGCGCGCTGGGTGGGGACTCGAGGCGGCCGCGCAAACGGGGCCGCCCTGGGCGTGGGTGTGGTCAGGCCGATGGCTTGCGCCAACGCCAACCCGGATGCGCTGCGGTGATCGGACGGATCGCAGACATGGCCGTCATTATGGCCGCGCTTCGGCGGCATCGGGGCGCTCCCCGGATCGACCGAGGTAGGCGTCCTGCACCGCAGGATCGTGCAGCAGCGCAGCGGCCGCGCGGTCGAGCACGATGACGCCGTTGCGGATCACGTAGCCGCGGTCGGCGATCGACAGGGCCAGCGTGGCGTTCTGCTCGACCATGAACACCGAGACGCCCTGCCGGCGCACGGCGGCGATCATCTCGAGCACGCGTTCGACGTAGATCGGCGCCAGTCCCATCGTCGGCTCGTCCATGCAGACCAGCACCGGCCGGCTCATCAGCGCACGCGCCATGGCGAGCATCTGCTGCTCGCCGCCGCTCATCGTCCCGGCGAGCTGCGCGCGCCGCTCGCCCAGGCGCGGGAACAGCGCGTACATGTGATCGAGGTCGTGGCGAACGTTCGCGGCGTCGCGGCGCAGGAAGGCGCCCATGCGCAGGTTCTCCTCGACGCTCATCGCCGGGAACACCCGTCGCGCCTCGGGAACCGACGCCAGCCCAAGCGCGATGCGCGCCGCGGTCGAGAGATGGTTCGCGGGGGTGCCGCGGATCAGCACTTCGCCCGACGACGGGCGCAGCAGGCCGAGGATCGTCTTCATCGTCGTCGACTTGCCCGATGCGTTGCCGCCGAGCAGGCAGACGATCTCGCCTTCGTCGATGTGGAGCGCGACCTTCGAAAGCGCCTGCACGGCACCGTAATGCGCGTCGACGTCGCGCAGTTCGACCAGCGTGGCGCCGGGCCGCGCCGACGCGGGCGGCCGCTGCCCGGCGGTCGCTTCGGCAGGGCGCGCGTCGCCAGGCTCGGCGGCG
>JAGWTJ010000018.1 GCA_028869005.1 Burkholderiales bacterium
TCGGGCATGCGATGCGCCGACACCACCCGTGCCTCGTAACCGACGCCGAATTCGTCGAGCACCTCCGCGGCGGCACGGAGCGTGTCCCAGTCGCTGGAGGAGCCCATGAGGAGGGCGATGAGGGGACTAGCACTCATTACCTGGTCCTTCGATTCCCGAACCGGAGTACATCTGTACGCGGAGCGGACGGCAAGAGGTGAAGATGGATTCGCAACCTAGTCAATGAGGGAGGCCTCTTCAAAGGGCTCCAAAATCGCGTTCAGGGAGTTGATGTCGGCACGATGCTGTTCCAAGCTTCGCTTCATTTGTCGTTCGCATGCAATTGCTTCAGCCTCATGGCCAGCAAGCCTGTATGCCACCTGCAGCGCGCCATACGCGACCGCTTGATCGTCTGCATTGCAGGAATCCAAACTAGCGATGTTCATTCTAGCCAATGTGCGATCGAAATCATTTCGGCGACCAAGGCTCGCATAGCACAATGCAGTATCGCAAAGACTGGTAATCGCATGCCCCGACGGGCTAACTGGAGCAGAGGCTGCCAAGACGCGGTCAAACGAGGAAATTGCCTCGTCGAATCGATGCTGCAAAATTAGGATGGATGCTTGAGCGTCGTCGAGCAGATGGTCAAGTGAACGTAACTGTGCAATGCCTTGATAGTTTCGAGCGCTCCGCACTTCTGCAGCGGCTCGATTCAGGAGTTCGAAATCAACTGTCGATTCTAGACTCGCCAGCCGCCAGTTGAACACACCGAGTGCAGCCTGGTTATAGGTAAGTGCTCCAACCGCGGCATGGTCGCCAAGCTTAACTGCGAACTCGTGAGCTCGCGCATACCACCGCTGCGCAATGGGCCGCTGTTCAGTCACCAAGAACGCGTCGCCAAGAGTTAGCGAAATGCGGCACTTCGCCTGAAGATCAGTGGAGCACGCCGTTCCTAGGCACATTCGAATGGCACGCGCCATGTCGTCGTGACGATGGAGATTGAAATCGATGTGCGCAAGCCATGCTGACGTCAACGCGGAAAGGGGGCCGCTCTTGGCGGCAACACTCAAGAGCTGTGCACGTGCCAATCGCTCATGCGCTCGAGGATCTAGATCCCTGAAGTACGCCAGAACTCCCTCGGCGCACATCATCATTACGGTCACGCGCCCACTGCGCCCGTCGCCAAAGTCTCGACGAAGGTCGTTCAGGATGATTTCTGCATCGTCGAAGTACCCGATTCGAGCCGCATATGTGGCGCGCTCAGCGAGTAGGATCGCGCGATCAGTTGGATCACTGGTCTGCTCCAGATCTTCCCTGATGCGAGCCTCATACGGTGATTCCATTGCAGCGTCGCCCCTATTCGCTACGGGTGCCGTCATTCTGCGCGACCCACGGCCTAGCCCGTCAAGACTTGGCCGTTGCTGAACAAAAAAAGAGCCCGGCGGAAGCCAGGCTCTCTTGCGGACCGACCGCGCTAAGGCGGTGTCGGGCTACCTGAATTGGCGCACCGCCGCTTAGGGCTTGTTTCCAGTCGGGAACGGCCAAGCGGCTGCCGGATTCAAGGTGGTCTTCGCCGGCGCAGGGGCAGCCGGGGCGGCAGGCGCGGCCTTCTTGGCGGGCTTCTTCTTGGCGCTAGGACGCCGCGGCGCCGCCTTCTTCGCCGCCTTCTTGGCCGGGGCCTTCTTCGCAGCGGCCTTCTTGGCCGGGGCCTTCTTCGCGGCAGCCTTCTTGGCCGGGGCCTTCTTCGCAGCAGCCTTCTTGGCCGGGGCCTTCTTCGCAGCGGCCTTCTTGGCCGGGGCCTTCTTCGCGGCGGCCTTCTTGGCCGGGGCCTTCTTCGCGGCCTTCTTGGCCGGCGCCTTCTTGGCGGCCTTTTTCGCAGTTGCCATGACGATCTCCTTGATCAAGTTGCGAAAGACACCGCACCGCTGGATGCAGCGCGGCGATTCACCGCCCGGGGTCTTGCCGCGGGGCCGAAGCCTCGTGACGGGTGTCCCGGTTCGGTGAACGGGGTCGCGAACCAGACGGGATGGCCTTGCGGCCTCCTGCTCTGCGGCATGCCTGGATTCGCCATTCTCGAGATCTCGTCGTTGCCGTCGCTCAGGCCGCGGCGGCCCATTGCGTACGGCGTGCACGGCGTGCACGCAGCGCATGCGGCCGCCGGGCCGCGGCGCAGCGCCTCAGTCCCACGCCAGTGCTCCGCCCGTCTGGTAGTCGATGACGCGCGTCTCGAAGAAGTTGCGCTCCTTCTTCAGGTCGATCATCTCGCTCATCCACGGGAACGGGTTCTCTTCGTTCGGAAACAGCGCTTCGAGCCCGATCTGCGTCGCGCGCCGGTTGGCGATGTAGCGCAGATAGCCCTTGAACATCGAGGCATTCATGCCGAGCACGCCGCGCGGCATGGTGTCCTCGGCGTAGCGGTACTCGAGTTCGACCGCCTTCTCGAACAGTGCCTTCAACTCGGCCTTGAAGGCCGGCGTCCACAGCTGCGGGTTCTCGAGCTTGATCTGGTTGATCAGGTCGATGCCGAAATTGCAGTGCATCGACTCGTCGCGCAGGATGTACTGATACTGCTCGGCGGCGCCGGTCATCTTGTTCTGGCGGCCGAGCGCGAGGATCTGCGTGAAGCCGACGTAGAAGAACAGCCCTTCCATCAGGCAGGCGAAGACGATCAGGCTCTTGAGCAGCGTGCGATCGGCCTCGGGCGTGCCGGTGCGGAAGTCGGGGTCCATGATCGCGTCGATGAACGGGATCAGGAACTCGTCCTTGTCGCGGATCGAAGCGACCTCGTGGTAGGCGTTGAAGATCTCGCCTTCGTCCAGCCCGAGGCTTTCGACGATGTACTGGTAGGCGTGGGTGTGGATCGCCTCCTCGAACGCCTGGCGCAGCAGGAACTGGCGGCACTCGGGCGCCGTGATGTGCCGATACGTGCCGAGCACGATGTTGTTGGCGGCCAGCGAGTCGGCAGTGACGAAGAAGCCGAGGTTGCGCTTGACGATGCGCCGCTCGTCTTCGGTGAGGCCGTTCGGGTCCTTCCACAGCGCGATGTCGCGCGACATCGCGATCTCCTGCGGCATCCAGTGGTTGGCGCAGGTGGCGAGGTATTTCTCCCAGGCCCACTTGTACTTGAAGGGGACGAGCTGGTTGACGTCGGTGTGGCCGTTGATGATGCGTTTGTCGGCGGCGTTGACGCGGCGCGTCGATTCGGCCGCTACGCGTGCGCTTTGCGCCACCGGTGGCGCGGACAGATTTGCGGCGGCGGCGGTGCGGTCGGTGCCGACGGGCCTGCAAGCGACGGCGGGAGTCAGAGTCACGCCCCGATCGAAGTTCGAGGGCGGCGCATTGTCGAAAGTGCGATGGTCTTCTTCCCAGATCAGCATGCGGTCGCTTCCTGTGCGTTGAATTATCGGAGTGTTGTGCGCAAACGCCAAGCATCGGTTGACATCGACGAGTGCTTGATGTTGCGGCTTTGCATCGAAGCGTGAGGTCTTGCGCTTCGATGCGATGCGCGGCGATGCGATGCACGCGGCGTGCGCGATGCACTCATCGCGCACGACCGCACGCCTCCATCGACGGGCTGCGCGTCGTGCATCGCCGGTCGCTCTATTCGCTCTATTGACAGGCTTCGCATCCGGGGTCGTCGATGGCGCAGAACTTCACGTCGCTCGCCGCCTCGGCCGCAGCGCTGCCGGCCGCTGCGGCGCTCGGCACCGCATTCAGCGCGCCCGCCGCCACCGTGCTCTTCTCGGCGTGCGTGGCGCTCGTCGTGCGCAGGTAGTAGGTGGTCTTCAGACCGCGCAGCCAGGCGAGCTTGTAGGTCTCGTCGAGTTTCTTGCCGGAGGCGCCGGCCATGTAGATGTTCAGGCTCTGCGCCTGGTCGATCCACTTCTGGCGCCGCGCACCGGCCTCGATCAGCCAGCCCGGATCGACCTCGAACGCGGTTGCGTACAGGCGCTTGAGTTCCTCGGGCACGCGGTCGATGGCGCGCAGCGAGCCGTCGAAATGCTTCAGGTCCATCACCATCACGTCGTCCCACAGGCCGAGCTTCTTGAGGTCGCGCACGAGGTACTCGTTGACGACCGTGAACTCGCCCGACAGATTGCTCTTGACCGCGAGGTTGCCGAAGTTCGGCTCGATCGAGGCATCGACGCCGACGATGTTGCTGATGGTGGCGGTGGGCGCGATGGCCACGCAGTTGCTGTTGCGCATGCCGTGCGCGCGGATGCGCTCGCGCAGCGCGTCCCAGTCGAGCGTGGCCGAGCGGTCGACCTGGACGTAGCCGCCGTCGTCCGCCGCGTCTGTCGCCCCCGCCGCGCCGGCGTTGCGCTGCGCCGCCAGCAGGTCGAGCGTG
Organism: Burkholderiales bacterium; assembly: GCA_028869005.1. Lineage (GTDB taxonomy): Bacteria > Pseudomonadota > Gammaproteobacteria > Burkholderiales > Burkholderiaceae_C > Rubrivivax. The sequence continues at coordinate 4,328 of JAGWTJ010000018.1, forward strand.
TCCGGCGGCAGGATGCCGCGGTCCCACAGGCTGCCGCGAAAGCTGCTGTAGCGGCCGCGCTCGGCGGCCAGTTCGGTGCTCGCCCAGTAGGCGTGGTAGCACACCGCCTCCATCGAGCGGTCGGCGAACGCCACCGCTTCGGCGCTGGCGTAGGGCACACGCAACTGGTACAGGCAGTCCTGGAAGCCCATGATGCCGAGGCCCACCGGGCGATGGCGCAGGTTGCTGTCGCGCGCCTTCTTCACCGTGTAGTAGTTGATGTCGATGACGTTGTCGAGCATGCGCATCGCCGTCGCCACCGTCTGGCCGATCTTGGCGTGGTCGAGCGCAAGGCCCGCCGGGCCGTCGCAGAGGTGCTGCGCGAGATTGACGCTGCCCAGGTTGCACACCGCGATCTCGCTGTCGCTGGTGTTGAGCGTGATCTCGGTGCACAGGTTCGACGAGTGCACGACGCCCACGTGCTGCTGCGGGCTGCGCACGTTGCAGGCGTCCTTGAAAGTGAGCCAGGGATGCCCGGTCTCGAACAGCATCGACAGCATCTTGCGCCACAGGTCGACCGCGCGCAGGCGCTTGAAGAGCTTGATCTCGCCGCGGTCGGCCCGGGCCTCGTAGGCGCTGTAGGCCTGCTCGAACGCCTGGCCGAACTTGTCGTGCAGATCGGGGCAGGTGCTGGGGCTGAACAGCGTCCACTGGCCGCGCGCCGGGTCGTCGGGATGCTGCGCGCCTTCGATCACGCGCTTCATGAACAGGTCGGGGATCCAGTTGGCGGTGTTCATGTCGTGCGTGCGTCGCCGGTCGTCGCCGGTGTTCTTGCGCAGCTCGAGGAACTCCTCGATGTCCAGGTGCCAGGCTTCGAGGTAGGCGCAGACCGCGCCCTTGCGCTTGCCTCCCTGGTTGACGGCCACCGCGGTGTCGTTGACGACCTTGAGGAAAGGCACCACGCCCTGGCTGCGGCCGTTGGTGCCCTTGATGTAGCTGCCGAGCGCGCGCACGCGCGTCCAGTCGTTGCCCAGGCCGCCGGCGAACTTGGACAGCAGCGCGTTTTCCTTGAGCGCCTCGTAGATGCCGTCGAGGTCGTCGGCCACCGTCGTCAGATAGCAGCTCGACAGCTGGCTGCGCCGCGTGCCGCTGTTGAAGAGGGTGGGCGTCGAGCTCATGAAGTCGAAGCTCGACAGCACGTCGTAGAACTCGATGGCGCGCGCCTCGCGGTCGATCTCGTTCAGAGCCAGGCCCATCGCCACGCGCATGAAGAAGGCCTGCGGCAGTTCGATGCGCGCACCGTCGACGTGCAGGAAATAGCGGTCGTACAGCGTCTGCAGGCCGAGGTAGTCGAACTGCAGGTCGCGCTCGGGCTGCAGCGCCGCCCCCAGGCGCGCGAGGTCGAACTGCGCCAGTCGCTCGTCGAGCAGTTCGGCCGCTATGCCCTGCTTGACGAAGCGCGGGAAGTATTCGCCGTAGCGCTGGCTCATCGCCGAGTGCGCCACCTCCTCGCCGAGCACCTCCTTGCGGATGGTGTGCAGCAGCAGCCGCGCCGTGGCGCGCGTGTAGGCCGGGTCCTTCTCGATCAGCGTGCGCGCCGCCAGGATGGCGGCCTTGAAGACTTCGTCGATCGGCACGCCGTCGTACAGGTTGCGCCGCGTCTCGGCCAGGATCGGCGCGGCGCTCACTTCGGCACCCAGGCCGACGCAGGCCGATTCGACCAGCGCGCGCAGCGCGTCCATCTCGAGCGGGCGGCGCACCCCGCCGTCGATGACGTGCAACTCGCTCGCCTTGGGCGGCGCGCCGGCGGCCTGCCGCGCGCGCTCCTGCGTGCGGCGCTCGCGGTACAGCACGTAGGCACGCGCCACCTCGTGGTGGCCGCCGCGCATGAGGCCGAGCTCGACGCTGTCCTGCACGTCTTCGATGTGGAAGGTGCCGCCGCCCGGGCGCGAGCGCAGCAGCGCGCGCACCACGGCCTCGGTCAGCTGCTCGACGGTCTCGCGCACGCTGGCCGATGCCGCGCCCTGCGTGCCGTGCACGGCGAGGAAGGCCTTCATCAGTGCGATGGCGATCTTGTCCGGCTCGAAGCCGACGACGGCGCCGTTGCGCCGGATGATCTGGTAGCCGGCAAAGGCCGAGGCCGGTCCGGTGCCGGCCACGCCGCCGCGTGCGGCCGCCGCGGTGGCGCGCGCGAGCGCACCTTCCTGGTCGTGGGTCGGGGCAGCTTGCATGCAGATTCCTCTCGAAGTCGGGTCTCGACGATCGCTGCACGACGCTGCGTCTTTCGCAACGTCGGCGGGCTCGTCAGGGAAGTGTCGGGCGCCTGGCGGCGGTCGATCCGCGGCGTGGCGTCAAGGCGCGCGGCAACGGCAGCGAATCGGACCACGGACACTATATCTGGGGTAGGGTAATGCCACAAGGCACTAGGGGTAGTGTGCGCTCGGGACCTACCCGAACACACGCGCGGGCCGACACGGAGGTCGTGGCCGCCACGCCGCGGCCGTGACGGCGGCACCGCGCGCCAGGCCGCGCCACGACTGCACCACGGCGCGCGACACCGCACGCCGCTTGGCGAAAACGGCGACGATGCGCCGCTCGGCCGCGCCCCGTCAGGGCCGCGGCAGCGCCAGTGGCGCCAGCACGGGCCGGCGCCGGCGCAACGTGCGCGCCAGCCGCGCCCAGTCGAAGCCGGGTCCGGGATCGCGCTTGCGATCGGGCGCCACGTGCTCGTGTCCGACGACTTCGGCGATCGGGTAGTGCCGCGCCAGTGCGCGCAGCAGTTCGGCCAGCCGGCGGTACTGGATCGGCTCGAAGGCCTGCCCCTCGAGCCCCTCGAGCTCGATGCCGATCGACCAGTCGTTGCAGCCTGCGCGCCCGCGCCACTGCGAGCGCCCGGCGTGCCAGGCACGCTCGTCGCAGGACACGAACTGCAGCAGTTCGCCGTCGCGGCGCAGGAAGAAATGCGCCGAGACCTCGAGGCCGCGTAGCGCGTCGTAGAACGGGTGCGCGTCGCAGTCGAGGGTGTTCGTGAACAGGCGCTCGACGTCGGCCCCGCCGTAGGTACCCGGCGGCAGGCTGATGCTGTGCAGGATCACGAGGGTGATCGCCGTGCCCTGCGGCCGCGCGCCGAGGTTCGGCGAGGCACGCGGCTTCGCGCCGCGCCACCAGCCATGCTGCCACGCGGTCCCCGAGCCCGGCGGCGCGCGCGACGGCATTCAGTCCCCTTCGCCGCCCTCGCCCGCCGCGTCGGCGACCGCCGAGCCGATGCCCAGCCGCGCCATGCGGTAGCGCATCTGCCGCAGCGTCAGGCCCAGGCTCGCGCCCGCCGCGGTGCGGTTGTAGCGATGGGCCTCCAGCGCACGCTCGAGGATGTCGCGCTCGACGGCATCGAGATGGGCCGCCAGATCGCGCGGCAGCGCAGACCGGACCGGCGCTGCCGTCGACGGCGATGGAGATGGCGACGCCGTCGCTGTCGTCGCTGCCGCCGACACCTCGGGCACCGCATCGGCATCGAGCGCCTCGTGCGCATCGAGCCCGTCGAGCACGTCGTCGGGCAGCCCGAGATCGTCGCGCTCGATGCGCTGGCCACCGGCCAGCGCCAGCGCGCGGTGCAGCAGGTTCTCGAGTTCGCGCACGTTGCCTGGGAAGCCGTAGCGCTGCAACTGCGCCTGCGCATCGGCAGCCAGCTGCGGCGGCGGCGTGACGCCGGCTTCGCGCGCGATGCGCGCCAGCAGCGCGTCGCACAGCGCGGGCAGGTCGGCCAGGCGCTCGCGCAGCGGCGGCAAGGCGATGCGGATGACGTTCAGCCGGTAGTACAGATCCTGCCGAAAGCGCGCGGCCAACACCTCGACGCCGAGATCGCGGTGCGTGGCGCTCACGAGGCGCACGTTGACCGGCGTCTCGGCGACCGCGCCAAGCGGCCGCACGGCGCGCTCCTGGATCACGCGCAGCAGCTTGCTTTGCATGGCCAGCGGCAGGTCGCCGATCTCGTCGAGAAACAGCGTGCCGCCTTGCGCGGCCTGGAAGAAGCCCTCGCGATCTTCGGAGGCACCGGTGAAGGCGCCCTTGCGATAACCGAAGAACTCCGCCTCGAGCAGCGCTTCGGGAATGGCGCCGCAGTTGACCGCCACGAACGGACCGGCGGCGCGCGGCGAGATCTCGTGGATCGCACGCGCGACCAGTTCCTTGCCGGTGCCCGATTCGCCGCTCACCAACACCGGCGCCATGCTGCGCGCCACCTTCACGATCAAGGCGCGCACCTGCTGCATCGCGGGCGCGTCGCCGGCCAGTCGCACCAGCGCCGCCGGCACCGCGGCGTCGGCAGCCGTGCGCGCCGCAGCCGGCGCCACAGCAGGCGCACCGGTCGTCGCGGGCGCGCCGGATGCGCCCGTCGTACCAGCGGCACCGGCTGCACCGGCAGTTGCGCGCGGCGTCGGCACGCGCCCGATCGCCGAACCGACGACGGCGCGGAACTGGCGCAGATCGACCGGCTTGGTGAGGTAGTCGTAGGCACCGGCCTTGAGCGCCTCGACGGCGTTTTCGGCCGATGCGTAGGCGGTGATGACCATCGCCTTTTCGCTGCGCCCGGCCTGCTCCATGCGCTGCAGCAGGTCCAGGCCGGTGCCGTCGGGCAGCCGCATGTCGGTGATGACGAGTTGGTAATCGCCGCCCTGCAGTCGCGCCCATGCTTCGCCGACGCTGCCCGCGCAATCGACGTCGTAGCCCTCGCGGATCAGCGTCAGTTCGTACAGCGTGCGCAGGTCGGGCTCGTCGTCGACGACCAGCAGACGGGGGCTCGGCGCGGCAGGGCTCATCGGTCGGATCTCGCGGTCAGATCTCTCGAGTCAACGACGAACCGCCTCCGAGCCGACCCTCGCCCTCGGGGTGCGGACGCCGCAGGTCGTCGGCCCGGGGCACCTCTCCGAGCAGCAGCGGCGCCGAGGCCTCCGCCAGCACGGCGCTCGCCAGCGTGACTGCGAACTCGTTGCGCAGCCGTTCGGAGGCCGGGCGCCGGCGGTATTCGATGCTGGCGCCGTGCCGCTCGCACAGCTCGCGGCAAATATACAGGCCGAGCCCCGAGCCGCGGCTGCGCGTCGAGTAGAACGGCTCGAACATGTGGCGCTCCACCTCGGCGCCGATCGGCTCGCCGTCGGACAGCACCGACAGCGTCGCGCCGCCTTCGGCGCGCGCCGTGAGCGTGAGCCGGAACGAGCCGGCCTCGCCGCTCGCGTGGCGGTGCGCGTTGTCGAGCAGATTGACGAGCACGCGGCGCAGATGCTCGGCGTCGAAGGCCACGCCCAGCCGCGCGTGGCCGATCTCCACCGCCAGCGGGCTCGCCGCGCCGATCGCCAGTTGCGCAGTCGACGCCCATTCCGCGGTGGCCGCGGCCACGACGGCGCAGGCATCGATGGCGCCGGCCGCCGGACTGGCCCCGGGCGCCACCTCCATCACGTCGTCGACGATGCGCTTGAGCCGCTCGACGTTGTCGGCCACGATGCGCGCCAGGCGCTGCTGCGGGCGCGGCAACTCGTCTTCCATCAGCAGTGCGTTGGCCTGGGCAATGGCCGCCAGCGGATTGCGGATCTCGTGCGCGATGCCGGCGAACACGCGGCCCATCGCGGCCAGCTTCTCCTGGCGCGCGCGCGCCAGTGCGGTGCGCACGTCCTCGAGCAGCAGCACGACGAGCGGCTCGTCGCCGGCGCCGGCGCCAGCCGCGTCAGGGGTGTCGGTCTGGCCGAGCTCGAGCGCGCGCTCGCGCATGAAGCGCACGCGCATGCGCAGCGTGACGCTGCGGCCGCCGGCATGCACCAGCGTCACGTCGCGTCCGGCCTCGGGCCAATCGCCATCGGCGAACGAGCGCTGCACCGCACGCAGCAGCGCCTGCCAGGCCGGCCGCTCGGCGAGCGCGAACGGCGCCGGCGGCGCCAGGCCCTCCTCGGCGAGCAAGGCACGCGCCGCCGGATTGGCCGCACGCACGCGCAGCTTCTTGTCGACCACGAGCACGCCGTCGGCCATCTCCTCGATCACCAGGCGGTTGAGCTGCGCCTGCTGGCGCGCCAGTTCGAGGCTGCCGCGCGCGGCCAGCTCCTCGCGCGCCAGCCGCCCCGCCAGTTCGCCGGCCAGCAGCGTGATGATGAACAGCCCCAGTCCGGCCAGACCCGACTGCAGCATCAGCCCGGCCGTGAAGGCGTCCCCCGGCGCCGCGCGCCAGGCGACGCCGAGCAGCATCAGCGACACCGCTGCCGCCGTGGCGAGCGCGATCAGGCGCGAGGTGAGCACGCCCGCCATCAGCACCGGCAGGACCAGCAGCGCCGCGTAGTTGAAGCTCGAGCCGAGTTCGAGCAGGTGCATCGCGCTGAACGCGGCCAGATCGACGCCGACCGTGGCCAGCCACTGGCGGCGCCGGCGCGCGCGCGTGGCCTGCGGTGCGGCCAACGGCCGAAAGCGCGGCAGCAGCCACAGCGTGATGGCCTGCGCGGCGTAGGCCAGCGCGATCAACGCAATGAGTTCGGGCCGCCGCCCGCCGATCAGGCTGGTGGCGCCGACCAGCAGCACGAGGCCGATGCCGATCGCCGCGCGCGCCGCGGCGTAGGTGCGGAACACGCGCGCCAGCGCGGTGTCCTGCGCGGCCGCCAGACGCCGCACCTGGTGCAGCAGCAGCCGGCTGTCGCGCGGCACGTCTCCGGCCGCCAGCCAGCCGGGGTCGAAGAAGGGCTCGCTGCTGTGGCTGTCGCCGCCGAGCAGCGCATCGTCGCGGCGCCGCCCGCCGGGATGGCGCCGGTCGTCGCTGCGGCGGTCACCCCGCCGACGCTCGCCCGATGTGGTGTTCATCGGCCTGGCTGCTCGGCCCGCTGGACTAGCGCGGCCCGGCGAGGCAATGCGCCTCGCTGCAGAACGGTCGCCCGGCGGCGTCGAACAGCGCCTCGGTCTGCGGCAGGTGCACGCCGCAGTGCACGCAGGCAATCATCGGCGCCGGCGGGCCGCCGCGCGCCGGCTTGTCGTGGCGAGCGCGCGGCGCATCGCCGCGCCCGCCACGCCCGCCAATGTGGCGGCGGCGGCCGATCGACAGCCACGCCAGCGCAACGCCGACAACGATCAGGACGAGCAGGTATTTCATCGGGGCGTGGTTCGCTCAGGTCGGCGGCCGGCCGAGCAGCACCTCGAACACGAAGCGCGATCCGGCGTAGGCCAGCAGCAGCAGCACGGCGCCGATGTAGAGCCAGCGCGTGGCCTTGCGCCCGCGCCAGCCGCGCAGGTGGCGGCCGGCGAGCAGCGCGGCGAACACGCACCAGGCGAGCGCCGAGAACACCCACTTGTGATCCCAGCGCCAGTGCTCGACGTCGCCGGCGCCGAGGACCATGGTGGCCGTCAGCACCAGGAAGCCGGCGTCGACGAAACGAAACGTGATGCGCTCGAGCTGCAGCAGCGGCAGTCCGAGTGCCGCGCGGCCCAGCCCGCCGGCGCCCGGCGCCGCACCCGCGCCGGAGCGCAGCCGGCGCTCGGCGGCGTCGAGCATCACGGCATGCAGCACGGCGGCGGCGAACAGCGCGTACGAGGCGACGCCGAGCGCGAAGTGCAGCGGTGCGAGCGGGTGCTCGATGGGACGCACCGCACCCGGAAAGACGAGCGCCGTCAGCACCGCCAGCGCACCCGCCGCGCCGAGCGCCAGGCGCACGCTGGGCAGCGGCACGAGACGGCTTTCGATGGTGTGCACGGCGATCAGCAGCCACACCGTCATCGACAGCACCGGCCCGAAGCCCAGGCGCGCGCCGTGCATCGACTGGCCGAAGCCGCCGATGTCGATGACGAGCAGCAACAGGTGCAGCAGCCAGGCGACTATCCAGGCCGCCGGCGAGATACGCTCGAGCGCCGGCAGCGGCAGCGCCGCCGCGAGGTACAGCAGCACCGCCAGGCCGGCCAGAACGAGACTGCCCTCGGCGGTGATCGGCACAGGGGCGCTCGATAGAATCATCGCCTCAAAGTGTACCCACGCGGGGCGTCGATCCGGCCCCGCGCCCGCAATGGCTTCCACCCTCACCGACCGCCTGTCGCGCCTCGTCAAGACGATGCGCGGCCAGGCCCGCATCACCGAGAGCAACGTCGCCGACATGCTGCGCGAGGTGCGCCTGGCGCTGCTCGAGGCCGACGTGGCGCTGCCGGTGGTGCGCGACTTCATCGCGCGCGTCAAGGACAAGGCGCTCGGCCAGGAAGTCGCCGGCTCGCTCAACCCCGGCCAGGCGCTGGTGGGCATCGTGCACCGGGAACTCGCCGCGACGATGGGCGAACTCGACGCCGCCGGCGCGCTCGAGCCTCCGGCCGACATCGACCTCGCGACGCAGCCGCCGGCCGTGATCCTGATGGCCGGGCTGCAGGGCTCGGGCAAGACCACGACCACCGCCAAGCTGGCGCGCCACCTGATCCAGCGGCGCAAGAAGAAGGTGCTCACCGTCTCGGCCGACGTCTACCGGCCGGCGGCCATCGAGCAGTTGAAGGCCGTCACCGCGCAGGCCGGCGCCGAGTGGTTCCCGAGCGCACCCGAGCACAAGCCGCGCGACATCGCGCTGGCCGCGCTCGACCACGCGCGGCGCCACTACTTCGACGTGCTCATCGTCGACACCGCCGGACGCCTGGCGATCGACGAGGCGCTGATGGCCGAGATCGGCGAACTGCACGCTGCGGTCAAGCCGAGCGAGACGCTGTTCGTCGTCGACGCCATGCAGGGCCAGGACGCGGTCAACGTCGCCAAGGCGTTCAAGGAGGCGCTGCCGCTCACCGGCATCGTGCTCACCAAGCTCGACGGCGATTCGCGCGGCGGCGCGGCGCTGTCGGTGCGGCAGGTGACGGGTGCGCCGATCAAGTTCGCCGGCACGAGCGAGAAGATCGACGGCCTCGAAGTCTTCGACGCCGAGCGCCACGCCGGGCGCGTACTCGGCATGGGCGACGTCGTCGCGCTGGTCGAAGAGGTGCAGAAGAGCGTCGACCTCGAGCAGGCGAAGAAGCTCGCCGACAAGGTCAGGAGCGGGAGCGGCTTCGATCTCAACGACTTCCTCGCGCAGGTCTCGCAGATGAAGAAGATGGGCGGTCTGGCCTCGCTGGTCGAGAAACTGCCGCAGCAGATCGCCGCCAAGGCCGCCGGCGCCGACATGGGCCGCGCCGAGCGCGACGTGCGCCGCATGGAAGGCATCATCTGCTCGATGACCGCCGTCGAACGCCGCAAGCCCGAGCTCATCAAGGCCAGCCGCAAGCGCCGCATCGCCGCCGGTGCCGGCGTGCCGGTGCAGGAGGTCAACCGGCTGCTCAACCAGTTCGAGCAGATGCAGGGGATGATGAAGAAGATGAAGGGCGGCGGGCTGATGAAGATGATGCGCCGCATGGGAGGCGCCGGCGGCCTCGGCGGCGGCTTCCCCGGCCTGCCGCGCTGAGCGCCGCTCGCCGGATACTTCACGTTCGAGCGCCGTCCGGCCCCGACCGCGGCGCCCCGGGCGCCGCACCGATACGCACGGATACGCCTTTTGTGCCGCGCGGTCTTGACCGCAAGGCGCGGCGCGCCGATGGTACGGATTCGCGCCGCAAAACCCGTCCGATGGAATTCCTGCCCCCGATCGACACCCTCGCCGTGCCCGCCGGGCTGGCCCTTGTGCTCACCTGGTTCGTCGTGCGCCTGCGCCAGCGCGGCGTGCGCAGCGAGGAACGCGAGGCGCTCGACACGGTGGCCGGCTGGCCGCCCGAGTCGGCGCGCGTGCTCACCATCGACGAGCGCCAGGCGTACGAGCTGCTGCATCGCTCGCTGCCGGGGCTGCTCGTGCTGGCGCAGGTGCCGCTGTCGCGCTTCCTGCGCGTGCCGATGCGCCACTCGTACGCCGAGTGGCTGCAGCGCGTGGGCTCGCTGTCGGCCGACCTGGTGGTCTGCGACGGCGGCTCGCGCGTGCTGGCGGTGGTCGACATCCGAGCCGTCGAAGAGAGCTCGCGCAGCCGCCGCCGCCACGAACGCATGGCGCGCGTGCTGCAGGCCGCCGGCGTGCAGGTCTTCACCTGGCGCGAGGGCGATCTGCCGAGCGCGCAGAACGTGCGCAATGCGCTCGCGCCGCTGATCGCGCCGCCCAAGGCGGCGCTCAAGCCCAAGAGCTCGAGCCCGATGCCGCTGATCCCCGTGCCCGAGATGGAGGAGATCCTCGCCGAGGGCGACCGCCTCGCGGCCGAGGGCGAAGCACTCGAACCGATGCCGTCGGGCTTCTTCGACCAGCTCGAGCCGGTCGCGGCAGGAACACGCTGAGCGGGCGGGCGGCCGGCCCGGCCGCCGCGCCATTGCGCTATTGCAGCAGCGCCTGCGCGAACTCGCGCGGCTCGAAGGTCTGCAGATCCTCGAGCTTCTCGCCGACCCCGATGAAGTAGACCGGCACGACGCGGCCCTGCTCCGCACCCCAGCGCGCGATGGCGGCGAGCACCCCGCCCTTGGCGGTCCCGTCGAGCTTGGTCACCACGAGCCCGGTGAGGCCGAGTGCGGCATCGAAGGCCTTGACCTGCGCCAGCGCGTTCTGCCCGGTGTTGCCGTCGACCACCAGCAGCACCTCATGCGGCGCGCCGGCCTGCGCCTTGCCGATCGTGCGCTGGATCTTTCTCAGCTCTTCCATCAGGTGCAGTTGCGTCGGCAGGCGACCCGCGGTGTCGGCGATGACGACGTCGCAGCCGCGTGCGCGGCCGGCGCTCACCGCGTCGAAGCTCACCGCGGCCGGATCGCCGCCTTGCTGCGCCACGACCTCGACCTGCGTGCGGTCGGCCCACACCACGAGCTGCTCGCGCGCCGCGGCGCGGAAAGTGTCGGCGGCGGCCAGCAGCACCTTGCAGCCGCCTGCGGCCAAGTGGCGCGTGAGCTTGCCGATGCTCGTCGTCTTGCCGGCGCCGTTGACGCCGCAGACCATGATGACGGTCGGCCTCGCCTCGCCGATGACGAGGGCGCGTGCGAGCGGCGCGAGCATGTCCGCCAGCGCATCGGCGAGCAGCCCCTTGACGGCCGACGGCTCGACCGCCTTGCTCTCCTTGACGCGCCGCTTCAGCTCGTCGAGCAGCACCTGTGTCGCGGCGACGCCGGTGTCGGCCATCAGCAGCGCCGCCTCGAGCTCCTCGTACAGCGCGTCGTCGATGCGCGTGCCGGTGAAGACCTGCGCGATGCTGCCGCCGGTCTTGCGCAGCCCCTGGCGCAGCCGCGCCATCCAGCTCGCGCGCGGCGGCTCGGGCGGCGTCTCGGGTGCCGGCTCGGCGACGCCGGCACCGGGCGACGCCGCGGCTGCATCCGCTGCAGCGACCGCGCTCTCGTCGCTTGCTGCGCTCAGGGCGCTAGGCACGCCCGGCTTCACATCGAGCGCCGCGACGTCGCGTACAGCACCCTCGGCCGTTGCGGCGGGCGGCGCGGGTTCGGGCGGCGCGGGTGACGCCTTCTTGCGGAAGAAGCTGAACATCGACTGCGACCGCGCGCCGCTATACTCGCGGGCTCTTGGCGCTTTAGCTCAGTTGGTTAGAGCGACGGAATCATAATCCGCAGGTCCGGGGTTCAAGTCCCTGAAGCGCCACCAGTACCAGATACCCAATGGGCTTGCAGGTCGACGACCTGCAAGCCTTTTTCTTTGTCAGTGGTACCACTTGGGGATGCCACCTGGGCTCCATCGACACGCCGCGCCCGTACCGCAAGCGCTGCGGCACGTACTTCCTTCGCGTCATGGTCGCCGCGCCGTCGAAACTGCTCGATGAACGAGCGGCGGAACCTTTGCTGGCAGCCCAGGCATGCTTGCCGTGTCTGCGAGAAGGCAGCGATCACCGACCGGCCCTCCCCGCGCTTGGCGGCCTCGACCATGGCGGTCGCGGCGTCGGGAACCTGGGTGTCGAGACCGCGGAATGTCCCGGCATCGGCGCCGCGCGGGGCGAGGATGCTCACCTTCCGCGCCATCGACCGTTGAGCTGGCGGACGATCGTCGGTGCCAGCTCGGCAACCTGCGCCCAGTCCTCCGTGGAGATGGCGCCAGCGGCCGCCGTCAGAACTCCAGGCCGAGGGCGATCGATCCGAACGCGTGGCGGCCCCGCTGCTCGTCGAACTCGCGCGTCCGCCACACGCGCATCACCGCCAGCCGCAGCCCGCGCCCGGCGACGATCCATTGGCTGCCGATGCCGGCGGCGGCCTGCGCGACCCAGGGCCGGCGGCCGACGTGGTGACTGTGCCGAAACAGGTTGCCGTCCAGCGAGAAGTCCCAGGCGACGGCCCTGGCCTCCAGGTTCACGAAGACATGTGCCCCGGACCGCGGTGCCTGCATCGACTGCGGCTGCGTCGTGCGCAAATCGGCCACGCTCGACGGCGGCCGGTTCTCCGCGCCGGGGCGGATCGGGTAGCTGCCGAAGTCGTTCGGGATGTTCCAGCCCGAGCGCAGTTCGACGCCGGCGCTGGCGGCGGTTTCGATGTTGCCGATGCGCAGCGCGACGCTGCCGATCGCGTCGCTGTCCCAACCCAGTCGCACGGCGCCTTGCGTGAACGGCTTGAACTTGCGCTCCATGGCCATCTGGAACGCCGGCTCGTTGCGCACCTGATGGCTCCAGCCGCGAAAGCGCTCGATGCCGCGCGCCCGGTGCACCAGGTCCTGCGATGGCTCGGCAAGCGACCAGGGGCCGATCACGCCGAGCGTGAGCTCGCGCACGTCGAGCATCTCGTAAGAGCCGGCCGCCGGCAGTACCCGGCGATTCCACGCCAGACCGAAGTACAGCAAGCCGGCGTAGGGCCGGTCCTCCGCGATCAGATCGCTGCGCGTCTTGTCCTCGGGCGTGTACATCGCCTGGCCCAGGCGCACGACCAGGTTCTGCGAGGCCGAGCGGGCGCCGGAGTCGCGCCAGAAGCCGGGATCGGCCCAGCCGATGAAGCGCATGGTCCAGCCGATCGGACGCGGCAGGCACTCGGGGCGCAGCGGCCCTTGCAAGTCGCGCGAGACGCGCATGAGCGCGATGCCGTTGGTGTAGTTGCGATCGGTGCCGGCGAACATGTCGTTTTCCAGTCGCAGGGTGCCCCCGCGCCATCGCACCGACTGCTCGGGCACGCAAGCCGCGGGCTCGTCCGCGGGTGGAACGTCGGCGCTGCGAGGGGCCGTCGCGGCCGGCGACACACAGCCCAGCGACAGCAGCGCGCACGCCAGGGCGCGGCGCGCCGGGGCAACAGCCGGGCGCGAGCGATGCTCTGCGCTGTGCATCACGACGGCGTGGCGTCGGGCGCCACACCGCCGTAGAAGCGCTCCAGCGCGGCGATGATCTCCTCGGGCTCGTCGACGCAGGTGAACAAGTCGAGGTCGCCCGGCGAGACATAGCCTTCGTCGAGCAGAAGATCGAAGTCGACGACGCGACGCCAGAATTCGCGCCCGACCAGCACCACCGGAATGCGCTGCATCTTGCCGCCCTGGATCAGGGTCAGCACCTCGAACAGCTCGTCGAGCGTCCCGTAGCCGCCGGGGAACACCACCAGTCCGCGCGCGTGCAGCAGGAAGTGCATCTTGCGCAGCGCGAAGTAGTGGAACCGGAACGCCAGCTCCGGGCTCACGTAGGGATTGGGCTGCTGCTCGCGCGGCAGCGTGATGTTCAGGCCGATCGAACGCGCGCCGGCCTCGCAGGCGCCGCGATTGGCCGCTTCCATGATGCCCGGCCCGCCTCCGGTGACGACGACGAAGTCGCGGCGTCCGCGCTGCTGGAAGCGCTGCGAGACGAGGTTGGCAAAGCGGCGCGCCTGCTCGTAATGGTGCGACTGCTCGACGCGCCGGCGTGCCTGAACGACCTCACGGGCCAACGCGGCGTCGGCAGGTGCCGCGGCGACCTTGCGTCCGAGCGCGGCAAGACGCGCGTTCGCCGAAGCCGCATCGATCACGCGCGCGCTGCCGAAGACGACCACCGTCGAGCCGATGCCCTGCTCGCGCAGGATGCGCTCGGGCTTGAGCAGCTCGAGCTGCAGCCGCAGCGGCCGCAGCTCGTCCTGCCCGAGCAGTTCGATGTCCTCGTAGGCGAGCCGGTAGCTGGGCGACTCTGCGATCGCCCGCCGGTGCCTGGCGCGCTCGCGCGGAGTCATCGCGCTGCCGCCGCCGCGGGCTCGGGCCAGTGCACGGTCTGACCAGGTTCGGGCACGCTGGCGTGCCAGCCCAGGCGCTGCTGCAGCGCCTCGGCCAGCGTCTGCGCGGCCGGCGGCTCGCCATGCACGACGAAGGTCCGGGCCGGCGGCTGCTCGAAGGCGCTGGCCCAGCCCAGCAGCGCGGCCTGGTCGGCATGTGCCGACAGGCCGTCGACGCTGTGGATCGCCGCGCGCACCGCAACTTCCTCGCCGAACAGGCGCACGCTCGTTGCGCCGTCGACCAATCGCCGGCCGAGCGTTCCTTGCGCCTGAAAACCCGCGAACAGCACGCTGCATTCGCGTCGCGGCAGGTTGTGGCGCAGGTGATGGCGGATGCGACCGGCGTCGCACATGCCGCTGGCGGAAACGATGACCGCGCCCGAGCGGATCCGGTTGAGCGCCTTCGATTCCTCGGCGCTCGACGTGAAGTGCAGGTACGGCAGGCCTTCGCCTTGCGCGTGCCAGCCGGCGAGCTGCCTGGCCTGCTCGTCGAACAGCTCGAGGTGCTCGCGCGTGATGCGCGTGGCCTGCGCGGCCATCGGCGAATCGACGAAGACCTTCGGCCGTCGCAGCCGGCCTTCGCGGGTGAGCCGATGCAGGTGATAGAGGATTTCCTGCGTGCGACCGACAGCGAACGCCGGCACGACGACATCGCCGCCGCGCTCGAACAGCGTCTTGTCGACGATGTCGATCATCTCGTCTTCGGTGGCGGCCAGCGACCTGTGCAGGCGGTCGCCGTAGGTCGACTCGATCACCAGGATGTCGGCCTTCCGCACCACGCTGGGGTCGCGCAGGATGGGGCGGACCGGGTGGCCGAGGTCGCCGCTGAAGACCAGGGTCGTGAGGCGGCCATACTCCGAGAGCGCGACCTCGACGATGGCGGAACTCAGGATGTGACCGGCGTCGCGAAAGCGGCAGCGCACGCCGACACGGGGCGCGAACTCGCTGTCGTATTCGACGCCGCGCGCCTGGCGCAGGCACTCGTGGGCGTCGCCTACTGTGTACAGCGGCACCGTCGGCCGGCTCGGGCGGCGCTCCTTGTGCTCCTTGTACCCGGCGGCGCGCTCGGCCTCGCGCCGGGCGTCACTTTCCTGGATGTGCGCGCTGTCGGGCAGCATCACCCCGAGCAGGTCGACGGTGGCCGGCGTCGCATAAATGGGCCCCTTGAAGCCGGCGCGGGTCAGCTTGGGCAGAAGCCCGCTGTGGTCGATGTGCGCGTGGCTGAGCAGCACGAAATCGATGGCGGCCGCATCGAAGGCAAACGGCTCGTGATTGCGTGCCGCGGCCGCGCGGCCGCCCTGCACCATGCCGCAGTCCACAAGGAAGCGCGCGTGCGCGGCTTCGACCAGGCAGCACGATCCGGTGACTTCGCGGGCGGCGCCCAGGAAGCTCAGCTTCATCGGACTCTTACCGCGGCTTGTGCATCGGGCAGGTGCTCAGGCCGAGCAGCCGGTAGCCCGGGCAGCGGCCGGCCAGGCCGGTCGCCAGCGGCATGATGCCGACGAGCCCCAGCCAGCGCCACGGCGAGTCCAGCCACAGCGGCAGGCTCAGCAGGGCCAGGCCGATGACGATGCGCAACGCGCGGTCGAGCGTTCCCACATTGATCTGCATGACGGTCTCCTTTGGGTCAGGGTTTGGACAGGGTCGGGAGCGCGACGGCGGTCGCGCCCGGGATCGCGATCGGGATGGGATTCGAGCTCTGCGGTGCCGGGGCCGGCGCATCCCAGCCGCCGCCGAGCGCCTTGTAGAGCGACACCCCTTGCACCGCGGCGCCGGTGTGCGCGCGCGCTGCCGCGATCTCGGCTTCGGACACGGTGCGCTGGGCCGCCAGCAGCTCCGCCAGTGCGATGTCGCCCGCCGCATGGCGCGCGCTGGCATGGTCCAGGCCGGCATGAGCCGCATCCAGTGCCAGGCGGCGTCGCTCCAGCGTGGCGAGGCCGGCGTCATAGTCGGCGAGCGCGCGTTCGGCGTCGCCGAGAGACGCCAGCACCGTCTGCTCGTAGGCAAGCGCGGCCTGTCTCTGGCTCGCTTCGCGCGCGCGGATCTCCGCACGCACGCGGCCGCCGTCGAATAGGCGCCAGGAGACGAGCGGCAGAATGGAAAAGCGTGCGCTGGAGGCGTCGAACCAGTCGCCCGCGGCGAGCGCCTGAAAGCCGCCGCCGGCGCCGATCGACAGCTTCGGGAACAGCTCGGCCGTGGCCACGCCGATATCGGCCGTGCTGGCGGCCAGGCGTCGCTCGGCGGCCAGCACGTCGGGGCGGCGGCGCAGGATGTCGGCGCGCTCGCCGATCGGCAGCGCACGCAGCGCGATCGGTGCCAGGGGGGCGTCGAGGAGTGCCAGCTCGCGCTCGGGCGGCGCCCCCAGCAGCACGCCAAGTCCGAACACCGCGGCGCGCCGGCGCGCCTGGATGTCGGGCAGCGCCGCATTCGACGTGGCCCATTGCGCGTAGGCCGCGCTCACGTCGGCGGCCGATGCGTCGCCCTGCGCGTGGCGCAGGCGTACCAGTTTCAGGGCCTGGTCCTGCGTGCGGACGACGGCTTGCTGCGCCTGCAGCTCCTGGGCCGCGCCGACTGCGGAAAACCACGTCCGCGCCACCTCGGCGACGACGCGCATGCGCACGCCGTGCGCGTCGTCTGCGCTCGCCTGCAGGCGCGCGCTTGCGCCCTCGAGCGCACGCTGCCTGGCGCCGAAGAGGTCCACCTCCCAGGCTGCGTCGAAACCCGCGTCGTAGATGGTCTGGGTGGCGGCCAGCCCGGGAATCCGGTCGATCGGCAACGGGCCGTTCTCGCTTTGCCGGCGCCGGCTGACGCTGGCGCCGACGCCCACCGCCGGCAGCCGCTCGCCGGCGACGCGATCGCGCAGCGCCCGCGCCTCGTCGACGCGTGCCGCGGCCTGGCGCAGGTCGAGGTTCTGCGCCAGCGCGGTCTCGATCAGTCGATCGAGCGTCGGATCGCCCAGCGCCCGCCACCAGTGCGCCAGATCTCCCGCAGGGGCCGTGTCGGACAGCGGAAGCGTCCATCCGTCGCCGCGGTCCACCGGCGGCGGGCCCTGGTACTCCGGGCCCACCGTGCTGCAGGCCGCCAGCAGCGCGCATGACAGCGCCAGCACCACGGGACGCAAGGTCCGCGGATACCGAGGCGCGCGGGGTTCGGGGCCAAGCCGTGGTCTGGATGGGGAACTCATTGCAGACGTCCTCGCACGAAGAGGGTGGCCATCGTCAGCGTGACGCTCGCGATGAGCGCGAGCGGCCACAGGCTGCCGAGAATGTCTTGCGCCGGCATCGCCTTGAGGAAACTGCCCTCGACGATGACCAGGAAGTGCGTCAGCGGAATGGCCTGGGCCAGCCATTGCAGGACCAGCGGCATGTTCTCCACCGGCGTGGCAAAGCCCGACACCAGCACGGCCGGCACGCCGAGCGCGAACGCGCCCAGGATGGCCTGCTGCTGCGTCATGCTGACGGCCGAGATCATCAGCCCGATGCCGACCACCGACAGGATGAAGAGGGCCAGGCCGGCGAGCAGCAGCGCGAACGAGCCGGTGAACGGGATGCCGAAGACGAACACCCCCGCCGTCACCATCACCAGGCCGAGCACGGTGCCGATGACGAGTGCCGGCAGCGACTTGGAGACGATGATCTCCGGCGTCGACGTGGGCGAGACCAGCAGCTGGTCGAAGGTGCCCAGCTCGCGCTCGCGCGCGATCGACAGCGACGTGATGAGCAGCGCGCTGAACAGCGCCAGAATGCCGGTGAGCCCCGGCACGATGTACCAGCGGTAGGTGAGGTTCGGATTGAACCAGTGGCGCACGACCGCCGGCTGCGGTGCCTGCGCGTCGGGCACGACCTCGGCGCCGATGCTGGACAGATAGGCGACGGTGATCTGGCCCGAGTTGCTGCGCCGGCCGTCGACCAGTACCTGCGCGCGGCCGCTCGCGCCGGCGGCGATGGTGCGCGAGAAGTCCACCGGGATGTCCAGCGCCGCGATCACCACGCCGCGGTCGATCAGATCGTGCAGCTCGCGCGGGCTGTCGACATGTCGCACCCGCGCGATGAATTCGGCGTGATCGAGCCGCTGGATCAGCTCGTGCGACCAGCGTCCCGCGTCCTGGTTGTGTACGGCGATGTCGACGTTGCGCACCGTCAGCGTCGCGGAGGAGGCAAAGATCAGTAGCTGCAGGATGGGCGGCACGAACACGACCATTCGGCTGCGCGGGTCGCGCAGCAAGCTGAGCACCTCCTTGACGAACTGCGCGCGCAAGCGCACGGAGCTGATGGGCGACGCGGCCATGGGCGCTACTCCAGGTTCTTGCGCGTGGCGCGCCTGGCGAGCAGCAGGAACAGCACGCCGATGACCGCCATCGCGGCGAGGTTCGGCGCAAACACGGCCCAGATGTCGCCGGCCAGGAACACGGTCTTGAGCGACGAGACGAAAAAGCGCGCCGGGATCACCCAGGTGAGGGCGCGGATCGGTGCCGGCATGGCATCGATCTCGTACAGGAAGCCCGACAGCATGAAGGCCGGCAGAAAGCCCGAAAAGAGCGCGATCTGCGCGGCCAGGAACTGGTTGCGCGCCAGCGCCGAGATCAGCAGCCCCTGGCCGAGCGAGGGCACCATGAACACCGCCGCGAGCAGCAGCAGCGCCGCCAGCGAGCCGCGCAGCGGCACGTCGAAGACGAAGACCGCGAGCGCCGTGGCGCCCAGCGTCGCAAGCATGCCGAGCACGAAGTACGGCAGCAGTTTGCCGACGAGGATCTCCACCACCGACGCCGGCGTCGACAGCACTGCCTCCATCGTGCCGCGCTCCCACTCGCGAGCCACCACCAAGGCCGTGAGCATGGTGCCGATGATGGTCATGACGATGGCGATCGCGCCGGGCACCAGCGCGCGGCGGCTCTCGAGCTCGGCGTTGAACCGGTAGCGCGGCTCGAGCACGACCGCCTGCGGCGGCGCGCCCACGTCGAGCCCGGCGCGCCACGACTGCAGCACGCCGCGAGCGTAGTTCTCGACATAGCTGGCAGTGTTCGGGTACGAGCCATCGGTGACGATCTGCACCAGCGGCTCGTCGCCGCGCAGCGCCAGGCGTCGCTCGAAGTCCTGCGGGATCACCACGTAGCCGCGCAACTTGCCCGAAACGAGCTGGTCGGCGACTTCGCGGCGATCATGGGCGAAGTGCGCGTCGAGATAGCGCGTACCCGCATACGCCGCGGCCAGCGACCGCGCCGACGCCCCCGGGGACTCCAACACCACGCCGATGCGCACCTTGCGCGCGTCGAGCGAGACCGCGTAGGCGAACAG
>JAGWTJ010000019.1 GCA_028869005.1 Burkholderiales bacterium
GAACCTGCTGTACTTCATCGAGAAGAACGCGCCGCTGCTCGAGCCCTGGCAGCGCGAGATCGTGCGCATCGTGCGCAAGATCGCGCAGTACTTCTACCCGCAGCGCCAGACGCAGGTGATGAACGAGGGCTGGGCCACGTTCTGGCATCACAAGCTGCTCAACACCATGTACGACGACGGCTGGCTCACCGACGGCGTGATGATCGAGTGGCTCAAGTCGCACACCAACGTCATCGCCCAGCCGCCGGTGGGGCACCCGGCGTACAGCGGGCTCAATCCATATGCGCTCGGCTTCGCGATGTACGGCGACATCCAGCGCATCTGCGAGCGTCCTACCGACGAGGACCGCGCCTGGTTCCCCGATCTGGCCGGCACGCCCTGGTTGCCGGCACTCGACCACGCGATGCGCAACTTCAAGGACGAGAGCTTCATCGGCCAGTACCTGAGCCCGCGGCTGATCCGCGAGATGCACCTGTTCGTCGTCACCGACGACGAAGCGCAAAGCGAACTCGAGGTCAGCGCCATCCACGACGAGGCCGGCTATCACCGGGTGCGCGAAAGCCTGGCGCGCCAGTACGACCTCGGCTCGCGCGAGCCCAACATCCAGGTCTGGAACGTCAACCTGCGCGGCGACCGCTCGCTCACGCTGCGCCACTTCCAGCACAACGGCCGCCCGCTGCACGACGGCGCCACCGAGGTGCTCAAGCACGTGGCGCGGCTGTGGGGCTTCGGCGTGCAGCTCGAGAGCGCCGACGCCAAGGGCGAGATCACCAGGCGCTGGAGCGTGCCGGCGCCGGACGCGGCCTGACTCCTGCGGCCGGCAGCCGCCGGCCGGTGCCGGTCACGCCGCGCCGCTCGTCAGAGCGCCAGCACCTTGCCCGGATTCATGATGTTCTTCGGATCGAGCGCGCGCTTGATGGCCTTCATCGTCGCCAGTGCCGCCGGGCCGGCCTCGTCGACGAGGTAGGCCATCTTGTGCAGTCCGATGCCGTGCTCGCCGGTGCAGGTGCCTTCCAGCCGTAGTGCGCGGCGCACCATCTGCACGCTCAGGCGCTCGACCTCGGCCGCTTCACGTGGATCGTCGGGGTAGAAGAGGTAGCTCAGGTGGAAGTTGCCGTCGCCGACGTGGCCGACGGTCCAGTACGGGATGCCGGCGGCCTCGGCCTCGGCAATGCTCTCGTTGATGCTCTCGGCCAGGCGCGAGATCGGCACGCAGGTGTCGGTGCTCTGGCAGCGGCAGCCCGGGCGCAACTGCAGCGCGGCGAAGTAGGCGCGATGGCGCGCCGTCCACAGCCGGGTGCGTTCCTCGGGCGTGGTGGCGAAGCGGAACGCGGTGCCGCCGTGCTCGGTCGCGATGTCCTGCACCGTCTCGGCCTGCTCCTTGACGCCGGCCTCGCTGCCGTGGAACTCCATCAACAGCAGCGGCGCCTCGGGCAGATCGAGCTTGTTGTGCTTGTTGACGCCGCGGATGGCGTTGGTGTCGAGCAGCTCGCAGCGCGCGATCGGCACGCCCATCTGGATGATCTGAATCGTCGTACGCACCGCCGCGTCGATGCTCGGGAAGGTGCAGATCGCCGCGCTCACCGCCTCGGGCAGCGGGTACAGGCGCAGCGTGACTTCGGTGATGACGCCCAGCGTGCCTTCGCTGCCGACGTACAGACGCGTCAGGTCGTAGCCAGCGGCACTCTTCTTGGCGCGCGTGCCGGTGTGCATGACCTCGCCCTCGGCGCTGACCACGGTGAGCGCGAGCACGTTCTCGCGCATCGTGCCGTAGCGCACGGCGTTGGTGCCGCTGGCGCGCGTGGCCGCCATGCCGCCGAGCGAGGCGTTGGCGCCCGGGTCGATCGGAAAGAAGAGGCCACTGTCGCGTACCTCGGCGTTGAGCTGCTCGCGCGTCACGCCGGCCTGCACCGTCACCGTCAGGTCTTCGGCATTGACGGCGACGATGCGGTTCATGCGCGAGACGTCGATGCTCACGCCGCCCTGCACCGCGAGCAGGTGGCCTTCGAGCGAACTGCCGACGCCGAACGGGATCACCGGCACCGCGTGCAGGGCGGCCTGGCGTACGACGAAGGTCACCTCGTCGGTGCTCTCGCAGAACACCACCGCTTCGGGCGGCGCCGCGTCGTACACCGATTCGCCGCGACCGTGCTGCTCGCGCACCGCGGCGGCGGTGGAAAAGCGCTCGCCGAAGCGCTGGCGTAGCGCTTGCGCCATCGCCGCCGGCACAGCGCGCGGCTCGACGCGAGGCGGGGCGTGGTCCGACGGGGCGGCGGTCATGGCTGACGTGGGGGCATGCATGGCATCTCCTCGGCTGCACCGTGGTGCACAGGTGGGCGATCTTAGGGGTTGGATGGCGCGGCTGTCGGCGCTGCGTCGGCCTCACACCGGCTCGGCCCTCTTGCGTGCCGCGCCGGGGCGCGGCACCCAGAAGGCGAGCATGGCCGCACCGATCCAGGCCAGCACGCCCGCGCTGGCGACGCCGACGGCCAGCGCGAACAGTGCCGTCACCGCCGACAGCAACGCCGGCCCGCCGGTGCCGCCGATGTCCGAAAGCAGCCGCCACACGCCGAGGAAGTGCGCGCGTCCTTGCGGCGGCGAGTGATCGGCGCCGAGCGTCATCACGATGCCCGAGCCCAGGCCGTTGCCGAAGCCGACGACGAGCGCGGCGAGCAGGAACGGCGGCGCCGAGGTCGTGAACGCCATCGCCATCAGCGCCGCGCCCATGATCGCCATGCACGGCACCGCCACCCAGCGCCGGCCCTTGGTGTCCATCAGCTTGCCGGCCGGATAGAAGACCAGCATGTCGACGGCGTTGGACAGGCCATAGACAAGCGCCGCGCCCGCTGCGTCGAGCCCGATGTGCAGCGCCCACAGCGGGATGATCGCCTGGCGTGCCGCGCGCACCGCGCTGATGACGACGATGCAACTGCCGAGCGTGAGGAACACCTTGCGGTGCGCGACGACGGTCGATCGCAGCGTCGGCTCGGCAGCGCGAGTGCCGGCGCGAACGGCGCCTTTCGCCTCGTCGCCAGGCAGGTCGGCCAGGCGCAGCGCCAGCAGCGCGGCCGCCAGCAGCGCGGCGATGCCGACCCACCAGGCACCTGCGAGGCCGGTCCAGTGCATCACGCCGGCGGCCGCGAACGGCCCGACGAAGAGGCCGATGCGCATCACGCCGCCCAGTGTCGACATGGCGCGCGCGCGCAGATAGGCCGGCACGGCCTCGGCCAGATAGCTCAGGCGCGCCAGGCCGAACACCGCCGACGCCATGCCCACCATCAGGATGCCGGCGGCGAAGCTGACGATGCCCGGCGCCACCACGCACAGCAGCATGCCCAAAGCGCACCAGATCGAGGCGCCGACGATGGCGCGCCGCTCGCCGTAGCGCACCGTGAGCAGTGACGCCGGCAGGTTGCTTGCCAGCGCGCCCAGACCCAGCAGCGTCACCATGAGGGCCGCCATCGACACCGAGCCGCCGAGGTCTCGCACCGCCAGCGGCACCGCCGGCAGGATCGCGCCTTCGCCGAGGCCGAACAGCAGCGAGGGGGCGAAGACCGGAACGGCAACCCGCCTGAAACTGAACGGCTGCGCGGCCACGCCGCGAAGATAGCATCACGCCGACATCGGCAGGAGGACACGGACATGGACTTCGACGGTCGCTGCGTGATGGTCAGCGGCGCCAGCGGCCATCTCGGCCGCGCCGTGACCGAGGTGTTCGCGGGCCGCGGTGCGCAACTGGTGCTGCTCGGCTCGAGCGCCGCGAGCCTGGCGCGCGCCTTCGGCAGCGGCGACGAGCGGCGTCTGCTGCTGGCGGCCGATCTGCTCGATGCCGCCCAGGTGGAAGCGGCTGCGGCCGCGGCGCTGTCGCGCTTCGGGCGCATCGACGTGCTGTGCAATCTGGCCGGCGGCTTCGGCATGGGGCCGGCGGTGCACGAGACCCCCGACGCCGATTGGGAGCGGCTGATGGACCTCAACGTGCGCACGCTGCGCCACGCGGTGCGCGCCGTCGTGCCGCTCATGCTCGCCGCCGGCGGCGGGCGCATCGTCAACGTCGGCGCCTACGCGGCGCTGAAGGGTGCGGCGGGCATGGGCGCCTACGTCGCATCGAAGGCGGCGGTGATCCGGCTCACCGAGACCTTGTCGGCCGAACTGCGCGAGCGCGGCGTCAACGTCAACTGTGTGCTGCCCAGCGTCATCGACACGCCCGACAACCGCGCCGCCATGCCCGCAGCCGACCCGGCGCGCTGGGTGGCGCCGCGCGATCTGGCCGAGGTCATCGCCTTTCTGGCGTCGGACGCCGCGCGCGCGGTGCACGGCGCGGCGCTGCCGGTGACGGGGTTGAGCTGAGCGCCAGGTCGCCACGCCGACACTGCCGCCCTCAGGGGCTGGCGCGCGGTGGTCCAATGGCCACCAATCTGCACTCGACGGAGCCTCGCACCGATGTCCAACCGCCTCTCGAAGATCACGACCCGCACCGGCGACGACGGCACGACGGGCCTCGGCGACGGCAGCCGCGTGCCCAAGAACCACCTGCGCATCGCCGCGATCGGCGATGTCGACGAGCTCAACTCCGGCCTCGGCGTGCTGCTCGCGGAGCCGCTGCCCGACGACGTGCGCTCGCTGCTGGTGACGATCCAGCACGAGCTGTTCAATCTCGGCGGCGAGTTGGCCATTCCCGGCTCGACGCTCGTCAAGGCCGATGCGGTCGCGCGGCTGGACGTCGCGATCGAGCACTACAACGCCGCGCTGCCGCGGCTGGCCGAGTTCATCCTGCCGGGCGGCACGCGCAGCGCCGCGCTGGCCCACGTGAGCCGCACGGTGGCGCGCCGTGCCGAGCGCGCGCTGGTCGCGCTGGCGGCGGCCGATGCGCTCAACCCGCCGCTGCAGCAGTACCTCAACCGCCTGTCGGACCTGCTGTTCGTGCTGGCGCGCGTGCTCAACCGCGCCAACCTCGACGGCAAGGCGGGCGACGACGTCTACTGGCGCAGCGAGCGGCTGGCGCGCTCGCAGTCAGGGGGCTGACGCCGCCGGACGAACCCGCCGCGCGCGCTCAGTGTTTGCGCCGCGCCCGCACCGCGGCGGCCAGGTCGTCCAGTACGCGCACCGAATCGTCCCAGCCGATGCAGGCGTCGGTGATGCTCTTGCCGTACTCGAGCTTGGCCGGGTCGTCCTTGCCCGGCGTGAATTTCTGGCTGCCGGGCTGCAGGTGGCTTTCGACCATCACGCCGAAGATGCAGCGCGTGCCCGCGGCGAGCTGCGCGGCCACGTCGCGCGCGACCTCGATCTGCCGCTCGTGCTGCTTGCCGGCGTTGGCATGGCTGGCGTCGATCATCAGCCGGCAATCGAGCTTGGCGGCCTCGATCTCGCGGCACGCCGCGGCCACGCTGGCGGCGTCGTAGTTCGGCCCGCGGTTGCCGCCGCGCAGGATGATGTGGCAGTCCTTGTTGCCGCAGGTCTGCACGATGGACACCTGGCCGCTCTTGTGCACCGACAGGAAGTGGTGCGCGCGCGCGGCTGCCTGCAGCGCGTCGATGGCGATCTTGATGTTGCCGTCGGTGCCGTTCTTGAAGCCGATCGGTGCCGACAGCCCCGAGGCGAGCTCGCGGTGCACCTGGCTTTCGGTGGTGCGTGCGCCGATCGCGCCCCAGGCGATCAGGTCGCCGATGTACTGCGGGCTGATGACGTCGAGGAATTCGCTGCCGGCCGGCACGCCCAGGCGGTTGATGTCGACCAGCAACTGGCGCGCGATGCGCAGGCCCTCGTGGATGCGGAAGGTCTCGTCGAGATAGGGATCGTTGATGAGTCCCTTCCAGCCGACCGTGGTGCGCGGCTTCTCGAAGTACACGCGCATCACGATCTCGAGGTCGTCGGCGTGGCGCGCGCGCTCGGCGGCCAGGCGCCGCGCGTAGTCGAGCGCCGCCTGCGGATTGTGGATCGAGCAGGGGCCGATGACGACGAGCAGCCGGTCGTCGGCGCGCTGCATGATGCGGCGGATGCGCTCGCGCGTCCGTCCGATCAGCGCCTCCTCGGGCATGCCGGCGATCGGGAAGAAGCGGATCAGGTGCTCGGGCGGCGGCAGCGGCGTGATGTCGCGGATGCGCTGGTCGTCGGTGCGGCCGGTCCTCTCGCCGAGCGCCAGGCGCTCGGCCAGGCGTTCGTCGGTGTTGGGTTTGGGGCTCATCGCTTCGTTCGTGCAGTGTGGGTGTGGGCGGGCAACAAAAAACCGCCGGGGTCGCCGGCGGTCTGTCTGGGATGCTGCGCTTTGCTTTCGCGTGCTCAGGGCTCTCCAGCCGCCGGGTGGGGCGAGATCCAAAAGGGCGCAAAGGCAAAAGTGCGTTGCATGGCGCAAATGTAGCACGGCGACGTGGGACTCACGGCGAGCGTCGTGCACGCTGCTGCCCACGCTCCCGGAGCCGCCGCTCAATAAGGCTGGGCATCGAAGCCGGCCGCGCGCAAAGCGCCCACCACCTCGTCCACATGCGCCGGGTTGCGCGTCTGCAGCACCAGCTCGACCTCGACGTTCTGCGCCGACAGCGCGCTGAAGGCGCGCTGGTGGTGCACCTCGTCGATGTTGGCGCCGGCCGCGGCGACGACCGAGGTGATGCGCGCCAGCACGCCCGGCGTGTCGCGCGCGCCGACGCGGATGCGCGCCAGGCGCCCGGCGCGCACCATGCCGCGCTGGAGGATGGCGGCCAGCAGCAGCGGGTCGATGTTGCCGCCGCTCAGCACCAGGCCGACGTGGCGGCCGGCGAAGCGCGCCGGCTCGCGCAACAACGCCGCCAGGCCGGTGGCGCCGGCGCCCTCGACCAGCGTCTTCTCGATCTCGAGCAGCATCACGATGGCGTGCTCGATGTCGCCTTCGTCGACCAGCACCAGATCGTCGACGCGCTCGCGCACGAGCCGCGTCGTGATCGCGCCCGGCCGGCCCACCGCCACGCCCTCGGCGATCGTGCTCGTGCCCTGCGGGTGACGCGTGCCCTTGACGGCGTTGACCATGGCCGGAAAGCGCGTCGTCTGCACGCCGACGATGCGGATCGAGGGCGCGAGGCGCCGCGCCGCGGTGGCGATGCCGCCGATCAGTCCGCCGCCGCCCACCGGCACCACGAGTGTGTCGAGCGCGGGCTGTGCGCGCAGCATCTCGAGCGCGATCGTGCCCTGGCCGGCGATCACCAGCGGGTCGTCGAAGGCGGGGATGAAGGTCAGGCCGTCGCGCGCGGCGGTCGCCAGCGCCTCTTCGCGCGCCTCGTCGAAAGTCTCGCCGTGCAGCACGACCTCGGCGCCGAAGCCGCGTGTGCGTTCGAGCTTGACCATCGGCGTGTGCTGCGGCATCACGATCACCGCGCGCAGGCCCAGGCGCTGGGCGTGATGCGCGACGCCCTGCGCGTGGTTGCCGGCCGAGGCCGCGACCACGCCGCTCACCGGAGTGCCCGAGGCGATCAGCGCCGTCAGCTTGTTGAGCGCACCGCGTTCCTTGAACGACGCGGTGAACTGCAGGTTCTCGAACTTGAGGAAGACGCGCGCGCCGATGATCTGGCCGAGCGTGCGGCTCTCGACGCAGGGCGTCTCGAGCACCTGCCCGGCGATGCGCCGCGCCGCGGCCTCGATGTCCTCGAACGTGACGTCGGCGGCGGCGGCCGCGCCGCTCAAGCGGTGCCTCCGACGGTCAGGCGCTCGATGCGCAGCGTCGGCTGGCCGACGCCCACCGGCACGCTCTGACCGTCCTTGCCGCAGGTGCCGACGCCGGTGTCGAGTTCGAGGTCGTTGCCGATCATGGTCACGCGCTTGAGCACCTCGGGGCCGCTGCCGACGATCGTCGCGCCCTTGACCGGGTACAGGATGCGGCCGTGCTCGACCCAGAACGCCTCGCTGGCCGAGAACACGAACTTGCCGCTCGTGATGTCGACCTGGCCGCCGCCGAAGTTGGTGGCGTAGATGCCGCGCTCGATGCTGGCCACGATCTCGTCGCGGCTGCGCGTGCCGGCCAGCATGTAGGTGTTGGTCATGCGCGGCATCGGTACGTGTGCGTAGCTCTCGCGGCGGCCGTTGCCGGTGGAGCGCGTGCCCATCAGCCGCGCGTTCAGGCTGTCGTGCATGTAGCCGCGCAGGATGCCGTCCTCGATCAGCACGTTGCGCTGTGTCGCCTGGCCCTCGTCGTCGACATTGAGCGAGCCGCGGCGGTCGGCCAGCGTGCCGTCGTCGAGCACGGTCACGCCCTTGGCGGCGACGCGCTTGCCGATGCGGCCGCTGAAGGCGCTCGAGCCCTTGCGGTTGAAGTCGCCCTCCAGGCCGTGGCCTACTGCCTCGTGCAGCAGCACGCCGGGCCAGCCGGGGCCGAGCACGACCGTCATCTCGCCGGCCGGGGCCGGACGACTCGCCAGGTTGGTGAGCGCCGCGTCCACCGCGTGATCGACGTAGCCGGCGACGACCGCATCGGTGAAGTGGCCCAGGCCGTAGCGCCCGCCGCCGCCGCTGCTGCCCACTTCGCGCCGGCCGTCCTGCTCGGCGATCACGGTCACCGCCAGCCGCACCAGCGGCCGCACGTCGGCGGCGCGCGTGCCGTCGAGCCGCGCCACCAGCACCACGTCGTGCTCGGCGGCCACCGAGGCCATCACCTGCACGACGCGCGGGTCCTTGGCGCGCGCGAGCTTTTCCACCTTCTCGAGCAGCGCCACCTTCTGCGTGCTGTCGAGCGTGACGATCGGGTCGGTGGGTGCGTACAGCGCACGGCTGGCGGCCAGCTTCGGCGCGCGCGCGATCTTCACGCGCCGCTGCTGGCCGGCGGCGGCGATCGTGCGCACGGTGCGCGCGGCTTCGGCGAGCGCGCCCTCGGAGATGTCGTCGCTGTAGGCGAAGGCGGTCTTCTCGCCGTGCACGGCGCGCACGCCCACGCCCTGGTCGATGCTGAAGCTGCCGCTCTTGACGATGCCTTCCTCGAGGCTCCAGCTCTCGTGGCGCGTGGTCTGGAAGTACAGGTCGGCGTCGTCGATGCGATGCTCGGCCATCGTCGCCAGCGCCCGTGCCAGCGCGTCTTCGGCGAGCTCGAACGGCGTCAGCAGCGAGCGCTCGGCGATCGCCAGCCATTCGATCGTGGGTTCGCGCGTGATCATCGAGAGGCCTTCCTGCACGCCGGTGGGCGCGGCTGTGATTGCGAGCCGGAAATTGTAGGAGCGGGGTCCAAACGTGCGCGCCACGCGGGCTTCAGGCGCCGCGCAGCGCGAGCGCCCGTCCATACAGCGCGTTGCGCGGCGCGCCGCTCAGCTCGGCGGCCAGCGCCACCGCCTGCTTGAGCGGCAGCACCGGCAGCAGGGCGGCGAGCGCGTGCTCGGCGCGCGCGTCGAGCGCGGCGCCCTCCGCTGCCGGCGCCGGCGCCAGCGCGTGCAGCACGAGCACGAACTCGCCGCGCTGGCGCTGCGCGTCGGCGGCGAGCCAGGCCGGCCAGGCGGCGGCCGGCTGCGTCAGTACGCTCTCGAACTGCTTGGTCAGCTCGCGCGCCAGCGTCAGCGGCCGCGCCGGCTGCGCGGCGGCCAGTGCGTCGAGCAAGGCGGCGACGCGATGCGGCGCCTCGAACAGGATCACCGTGCCGCGCTCGGTGGCGAGCGCTTCGAGCGCGGCCCGGCGCTCGCTCCCCTTTGCCGGCAGAAAGCCGACGCAGCGAAAGCCCGCGCCCTGCACGTCGCCTGCGACCGAGAGCGCCGCCAGCGCGCTGCTCGGCCCCGGAATCGGCACCACGCGATGACCGGTGGCCGCTGCCACCGCGACCAGGCGCGCGCCGGGGTCGGACACCGCCGGCGTGCCGGCATCGCTGACATACGCCACCGTTTCACCGCGCGCCAGCCGGGCGCACACCGCCTCGGCGGCGGCGCGTTCGTTGTGCGCGTGCAGCGCGACCAGCGGCTTGGCCAGCGTGAGGTGCGCGAGCAGCCGTGCGGCGACGCGAGTGTCCTCGGCGGCCACCGCGTCGACCTGCGCCAGCACGTGGATGGCGCGCAGCGTCAGGTCGGCGAGGTTGCCGATCGGCGTGGCCACCACGTACAGTGCGCCGCGGTCGAAGCGCTGCGCGCCGGCGGCAACGGCTGCGGCGCGCAGCAGCAAGGAGGCATCGATGTTCGACAAGGCGACAGCGCGATCGGGCCCTGGCAGCACCAAGGGCGTGGGCGACGCGGCCGAGGCGCTGGCGCTGCGTCACCTGCAGTCGCACGGCCTCGAGCTCGTGGCGCGCAATTATCGGGTCGCGCGCGGCCCGAGCGCGCGCGCCGGCGAAGTCGACCTCGTCATGCGCGAGCGCGACGGCACGCTGGTGTTCGTCGAAGTGCGCGCGCGGCGCGACGACGCCCACGGCGGCGCCGCGGCCAGCATCGGCCCGGGCAAGCGGCGGCGCGTGATCTACGCGGCCGAGCACTACCTGCGGCGCCTGCCGACGCCGCCGCCTTGCCGCTTCGATGTGGTCGCCATCGACGCCGGCCGCGTGAGCTGGCTGCGCGCGGCGTTCGACGCCGGATGATGCTGCCCGGTGCGACCGGCCGGCGCACGGCGGCGCGAGGAGCACGGCGTGGCGCCGGCGCACGCGTCGCGTGACACGGGGCAGCGGTCTGCGCTGCGCGCAGCCTCGGACGGATGCCGCGCGCATATGGCGCATACGATTGGGGCCCGCTCGTTGCCTATGACCATGCATCCATTCGACGCCGCCATCGCCCTCGCCGCACGTCCCGAGGGCGGCTGGCTGGGCCATACCAGCACGGCCTACGGCAACATGGTCGGGCCGTTCGGCGGCATCACGGCGGCGCAGGCGCTGCAGACGGTGATGCTGGACGCCTCGCGCCAGGGCGAGCCGGTGGCCTTGACCGTCAACTTCTGCGCCCCGCTGGACGCCGGCGAGTTCGTGGCCACCGCGCGCGCAGTGCGCACCAATCGCTCGACGCAGCACTGGATCGTCGAACTGCAGCAGCAGGGCCAGACCTGCGTCAGCGCCACCGTGTTCACCGCGCTGAGGCGCCAGACCTGGGCCGTCGACGAGCACCCGCCGCCGCCGGTGCAGCCGCCGCAAGCGGTGCCGCCCGCGCGCATGCCGGCCCCGGTGGCCTGGATCGACCGCTACGAGATGCGCTTCCTGGAAGGCGCGCTCGGCGGTGCTGCGGACGGCGCGGAGCGGCCTTCCAGCCGCACGCGGCTGTGGGTGCGCGACGCCCCGCCGCGGCCGCTCGACGCGACCTCGCTGGTCGCGCTGGCCGACGTGTTCTACCCGCGTATCTTCCGCCGTCGTGCGCGGATGGTGCCGGCCGGCACGGTGTCGATGACGGTCCACCTGCACGCCGACGCGCCTGCGCTGGCCGCCGCCGGCGAGGGCTGGCTGCTCGCACAGGCCCAGGCGCAGGGCTTTCGCAGCGGCTACTTCGACCAGAGCGCGCAGTTGTGGAGCGAGTCCGGCGTGCTGCTCGCCACCAGCTTGCAGACGGTCTACTACAAGGACTGACGGCGACGGCGCATTGCGCCCGACCCCTCGCGCGCATCGGCGCGGGCCGCGCACGACGGGAGCCCATGCCGACGCGGGACGTCGGGCACCTCGCTAGAATCGCGCCGACCGAGGAGCGTTGCGATGGCCGCGCGGCAAGTTGCCCGCCGCCACCAGGCTCGGTCACCCCGCGACAGCGTTCGCGCGTCGCGGGTCGGCAACGGCGCTCGCAACCCACATCGAGTTGCGCCATGAGCCCCGCCGACCCAGCCGCCTCCGCACCCCTGCCGTCGATGCCGCCGATGCGCCTGTCGGGCCTCGAGCCGCTCACGATCGACGAGGGCTCGCTGTTCGTCAACATCGGCGAGCGCACCAACGTCACCGGCAGCCGCGCCTTCGCGAAGATGATCCTCGAAGGGCGCTTCGAGGACGCGCTGGCGGTCGCGCGCCAGCAGGTCGAGAACGGCGCGCAGATCATCGACGTCAACATGGACGAGGCGATGCTCGACAGCGTCGCCGCGATGGACCGCTTCCTGAAGCTCGTCGCCGGCGAGCCCGAGATCGCGCGCGTGCCGGTGATGATCGACTCCTCCAAGTGGACGGTGATCGAGGCCGGCCTGCGGTGCATCCAGGGCAAGGGCATCGTCAACTCGATCTCGCTCAAGGAGGGCGAGGCCGAGTTCAGGCGCCAGGCCACGCTGGTGCGCCGCTATGGTGCGGCCGCCGTGGTGATGGCCTTCGACGAGCAGGGCCAGGCCGACACGCTGGCGCGCAAGTGCGAGATCTGCGCGCGCGCCTACCGCATCCTGGTGGATGAGGTCGGTTTCCCGCCCGAGGACATCATCTTCGACCCCAACGTCTTCGCCATCGCCACCGGCATCGAGGAGCACAACCACTACGCGGTCGACTTCATCGACGCCACGCGCTGGATCAAGGCCAATCTGCCCGGCGCGCGGGTCTCGGGCGGCATCAGCAACGTGTCGTTCAGCTTCCGCGGCAACGACCCGGTGCGCGAGGCGATCCACACGGTGTTCCTCTATCACGCGATCCGGGCCGGCCTCGACATGGGCATCGTCAACGCCGGCATGGTCGGCGTGTACGACGAGCTCGACGCCGAGCTGCGCGAGCGCGTCGAGGATGTCGTGCTCGACCGCCGGAGCGACGCCGCCGAGCGCTTGCTCGAGATCGCCGAGCGCGCCAAGGGCGCGGCCAAGGACGACACGGCGCGTCTCGCCTGGCGCCAGGCGCCGGTGCGCGAAAGGCTGGCGCATGCGCTGGTGCACGGCATCACCGAGTTCGTCGTCGCCGACACCGAGGAGGTGTGGCGCGCCATCGAGGCGCGCGGCGGACGTGCGCTCGAAGTCATCGAGGGGCCGCTGATGGACGGCATGAACATCGTCGGCGACCTGTTCGGCGCCGGCAAGATGTTCCTGCCGCAGGTGGTCAAGAGCGCGCGCGTGATGAAGCAGGCGGTGGCGCACCTGCTGCCCTACATCGAGGCCGAAAAGAAGGCCGCCGCCGACGCCGGTGCCGACGTGCGCGCCAAGGGCAAGCTGGTCGTCGCCACCGTCAAGGGCGACGTGCACGACATCGGCAAGAACATCGTCACCGTCGTGCTCCAGTGCAACAACTTCGAGGTCGTCAACATGGGCGTGATGGTTCCGGCCCAGGACATCCTCGACAAGGCCAAGGTCGAGGGCGCCGACATGGTCGGCCTGTCGGGGCTCATCACGCCCAGCCTCGAGGAGATGCAGCACGTGGCCGCCGAGATGCAGCGCGACCCGTGGTTCCGCGAGCGCGCCGTGCCGCTGCTGATCGGCGGCGCGACGACGAGCCGCGTGCACACCGCGGTGAAGATCGCGCCGCACTACGACGGCCCGGTGGTCTACGTGCCCGACGCGTCGCGCAGCGTCGGCGTGTGCACCGAGCTGCTGTCCGCAGAGCGCGGCGCGGCCTACGTCGCCGAACTCGCCGCCGAGTACGAGCGCACGCGCCGGCTGCACGCCAACAAGAAGGGCACGCCGCTGGTCACGCTGGCCGAGGCGCGCGCCAACAAGACGCCGATCGATTGGTCCGCCTACACGCCGCCGCGGCCCAGGATCGTCGGCCGGCGCGTGCTGAAGAACTACGACCTTGCGGAGCTCGCCGCCTGCCTGGACTGGGGCCCGTTCTTCCAGACCTGGGATCTGGCCGGCGCCTTCCCGGCGATCCTCGACGACGAGGTGGTGGGCGAGGAGGCGCGGCGCGTCTACGCCGACGGCCGGGCGATGCTCGAGCGCATCGTCCAGGGCCGCTGGCTGCACGCCAACGGCGTGTTCGCGCTGCTGCCGGCCAACACCGTCGGCGACGACACCATCGAGCTGTACACCGACGACACGCGCCGCGAGGTGGCGCTGCGCTGGAGTCCGCTGCGCGTGCAAAGCGTGCGGCCGGTGGTCGATGGCGTCAAGCGCCCGAACCGCAGCCTGGCCGACTTCGTCGCGCCCAAGGGCGTGGCCGACGACTACGTGGGCCTCTTCGCGGTCACCGCCGGCCTCGGCGTCGAGGCCAAGGTGCAGCAGTTTCTCGCCGGGCACGACGACTACTCGGCGATCACGCTCAAGGCGCTCGCCGACCGCCTCGCCGAGGCCTTCGCCGAGCGGCTGCACCAGCGCGTGCGCAAGGAGTTCTGGGGCTACGCCGGCGACGAGACGCTCGGCAACGACGAGCTGATCGCCGAGAAGTACCGCGGCATCCGCCCGGCGCCGGGCTACCCGGCCTGCCCCGACCACAGCGTCAAGCGCGACATGTTCCGTCTGCTCGCGGCCGACGAGGTCGGCATGGGCGTGACCGACAGCTTCGCGATGACGCCGCCGGCCAGCGTCAGCGGCTTCTATCTCGCGCACCCGGCGGCGCTGTACTTCAACGTCGGCAAGATCGGCGAGGACCAGCTCGCCGACTGGGCCGAGCGCACCGGCATGGCGCTGGGCGACGCGCGCCGGCGGCTGGCGCCGGTGCTCTAACGCGGCGCGCTATGAAGGCGCAAGCGCGTCGCGCCCCTCAGTGCGGATGGCCGACGTGCTCGCCGGCCTTGAGCCGGTACACGGTGCCGCAGTAGGCGCAGCTGCCCTCGCCGCCGGCCTCGATGTTGATGTAGACGCGCGGGTGGTGGCTCCACAGCGGCATCTTGGGGTTGGGGCAGTAGGTCACGCCGGGGCCGAGCAGATCGGCGGCAGCGAGTTCGACCACGGCTGGGGGTGTCTTGGTGCTCATGGCGTGGTGCTAGGCGACTGGCGGCTGGCGGCTGGCGGCGGCGGGCTCTCAGACCGGACTCAGCCACTCGGCGTACTTCGCGTTGCGGCCGTTGACGATGTCGAAGAACGCGGCCTGGATCTTCTCGGTCAGCGGCCCGCGGCTGCCGGCGCCGATCTCGATGCGGTCGAGCTCGCGGATCGGCGTCACCTCGGCCGCGGTGCCGGTGAAGAAGGCCTCGTCGGCGATGTAGACCTCGTCGCGCGTGATGCGCTTTTCCACCAGCGGGATGCCCAGGTCCTTGCAGATGTGGAACACCGTGTTGCGCGTGATGCCGTTGAGCGCGCCGGCCGACAGGTCGGGCGTGTAGACCGTGCCGCCCTTGACCACGAACACGTTTTCGCCGGCGCCTTCGCTGACGAAGCCCGAGGCGTCGAGCAGCATCGCCTCGTCGTAGCCGTCGTCGGTGGCCTCCATGTTGGCCAGGATGCTGTTGGTGTAGTTGCTCACCGCCTTGGCCTGCGTCATCGTGATGTTGACGTGGTGGCGCGTGTAGCTGCTGGTCTTGACGCGGATGCCGCGCTTCAAGCCCTCCTCGCCGAGGTAGGCGCCCCACGACCAGGCGGCGATCATCAGGTGGATCGTGTTGCCCTTGGGGCTGACGCCGAGTTTCTGGTCGCCGATCCACACCAGCGGCCGCAGGTAGCAGCTGTCGAGCTGGTTGGCGCGCACCACCTCGCATTGCGCGTCCATCACCTGCTGCGGCGTGTAGGGCAGCTTCATGCGCAGGATCTTGGCGCTGTTGAACAGGCGCTCGGTGTGCTCGCGCAGGCGGAACACGGCCGTCTTGCCGCTGGCCGTCTTGTACGCACGCACGCCCTCGAAGGCGCCGCAGCCGTAGTGCAGCGTGTGCGAGAGCACGTGGATCTTGGCGTCGCGCCAGTCGACGAGGCGGCCGTCCATCCAGATCTTGCCGTCGCGGTCGGACATCGACATGAGAACTCCTGGGGTGCGGAAAGAGCCGCGATTTTAGGACTTCGGCTGCGTCGGCGGCGCGTCGCCCACACTCCTAGCTAGGCGCTGCGCACCGCCTCGATCGCCTGCTCGATGCGTTCCACCGCGTGCACCGTCAGCCCCTCGATCGGCCGCTTGGGCGCGTTGGCCTTGGGCACCACGGCCACCGAGAAGCCGAGCTTGGCGGCTTCCTTCAAGCGCTCCTGCCCGCGCGGCGCGGGCCGCACCTCGCCGGCCAGGCCGACCTCGCCGAAGGCGACGAAGCCGCGCGGCAGCGCACGGCCGCGCAGGCTGCTGGTGATGGCCAGCAGCACCGCCAGGTCGGCCGCCGGCTCGCCGATGCGCACGCCGCCGACGGCGTTGACGAACACGTCCTGGTCCATGCAGCTCACGCCCGCATGGCGATGCAACACCGCCAGCAGCATCGCCAGGCGGTCACGATCCAGTCCCACCGACAGGCGCCGCGGGCTCGGCCCGCCGCTGTCGACCAGCGCCTGCACTTCCACCAGCAGCGGGCGCGTGCCTTCGAGCGTCACCAGCACGCAGGCGCCGGGCACCGGCTCGCCCTGTGTCGACAGGAAGATCGCGCTCGGGTTGGCCACGCCCTTCAGCCCGCGCTCGGTCATCGCGAAGACGCCGATCTCGTTGACCGCGCCGAAGCGGTTCTTGATCGCGCGCACGAGCCGAAAACTCGAATGCGTGTCGCCCTCGAAGTACAGCACCGTGTCGACGATGTGCTCGAGCACGCGCGGGCCGGCGATCGCGCCCTCCTTGGTCACGTGGCCGACCAGCACGACCGCGATGCCGCTCGCCTTGGCCACGCGCGTGAGCTGCGCCGCGCACTCGCGCACCTGCGCCACCGAGCCCGGCGCCGACGTGAGCTGCTCGGAGTACAGCGTCTGGATCGAATCGATGACGGCCAGCGCCGGCCGCTCGGCTTCGATCGTGGCGAGGATCTTCTCCAGATGGATCTCGGCCAGCACGCGCACCGCGCGACCGGTGAGGCCGAGGCGCCGCGCGCGCAGCGCCAGCTGTGCGCCGCTTTCCTCGCCGCTGACGTAGAGCACCTTCAGTCGCGCGCTCATCGCGTCGGCCGCCTGCAGCAGCAGCGTGCTCTTGCCGATGCCCGGATCGCCGCCGATCAGCACCACGCCGCCGGCCACCAGCCCGCCGCCGAGCACGCGATCGAGTTCGTCCTGGCCGGTGTGTTCGTGCTCGACGTGGGCGGCTTCGATCTCGGCCAGCGTCGCCACCGGCTGGCTGCGCGCGAGCGCCTGGAAGCGATGACGCCCGGCCGCCGGTGCCTCGGCCACGCTCTCGTCGAGCGTGTTCCAGGCCTTGCAATGCGGGCATTGGCCGAGCCACTTCGGGCTCGTGCCGCCGCATTCGCGGCAGGTGTAAATCGTCTTGTCGCGGGCCATGGCGGGGCATTGTCGCCGGGCGCTCGCCACGGCCGGATCGGGTCACGCGGCCGTTGCGCGCATCGCCCCGCGGACTCACGGCATGCGCGGCTCGCCTTCGATGCGGCTATCGTCTTGCGCGCCACGATGCCGCTCACTCCCGCCCCGATCGCCTGGCAGTTGCTGACTCGCCTGGGCGAGCTCCAGATCCTGCTGCCTGCGCTGTTGGTCGCGGTGTGGACGATCCGGCGCGACGCTCCTCGGCTGGCCCTGCGCTGGCTGCTGTCGGTCTTGGCGGCCATCGCGCTGACCGGAGCCAGCAAGATCGCCTTCATCGGTTACGGCTGGGGCTCGCCGGCGCTGGACTTCACCGGCGTGTCGGGACACGCGATGATGGCGGCGAGCGTGCTGCCCCTGCTGCTCGCTCTGGCAGTGCCGTCGCGGTCGGAGCGCGCGGGCTGCGTCGGCTTCGCTGTCGGCTTCGTTGTCGGCGCCCTGCTGGCGCTGGCGATCGCCGCGTCGAGGGTGCTGCTGCATGCGCACTCCTGGAGCGAGGTCGTGGCCGGGGTCGTGCTGGGCTGCGCAGTCAACGTGTTCGTGCTGGCGGTCGGTCAGGCACCGCGACCGCGGTTGCGGGGCGCGTTGACGCTGGCGCTGCTGGCGGCGCTGCTGCTCGCTGCACTGGAAGCGCCGCCGGCGCGCACCCACAGCGTCGTCACCAGGATGGCACTGGCTCTGTCGGGACGAGCGCAACCGCATACCCGCTGGCAGATGCAGCGCCAGGCGGCGCAGGAGCGCCAGCGCCCGATCCATCGCGCAGACCGGTAGCCACGCGAGCGGCGGTGCTTCGATCCGCGTGCGAGCTGGCGCCGGGCCTCGGGCTACAGTTGCACCGTCCAGATCTCTTCGTCCGGCAGCGGACATCGGGCCCTTGCCGCGCATCCTCGCCTCCACTCGCCTGCTGTTCTGGGGCCCGACGCTGATCTGGGCCTCGACCTGGCACGTCATCCTGTACCAGCTCGAAGGCGCGCCGGCGCTCAACGGCGTCGCGCTGCGCTTCGCGCTCGCCTCGGTGCTGATGTTCGCGCTGGCGCTCGCGCAGGGCCAGCGCATCGCCGTTCCGCTGCGCTGGCACGGCTGGCTGCTGGTCACCGGGGTCGTGCAGTACGGGCTCAACTACTGGGGCGTGTACGAGGCCGAACGCCACGTGCCGTCGGGCCTCGTGGCGGTGCTGTTCTCGTTGATGGTGTTCGGCAACGCGGCCAGCGGCCGGCTCCTGCTGGGCCAACGCGTGAGCCGGCGCTTCCTGCTGGCCGGTGCCGGCGGCGTGCTCGGCGTGCTGCTGATCTTCTGGCCGGAGGTCGCCGCTGCCGGTGCACGCCCGAACGCCGCACTCGGACTCGCGCTCGGCCTCGGCGCAGCCGCCTGCGCGTCGCTCGGCAACGCGCTGACGCTGCGCTTCACGCGCCAGGGCATCGCACTGGCGCCCATGCTCGCGCACTGCATGGGCTACGGGGCGCTCGCGCTGTTCGCGATGGCGTCCGTGCGCGGCGATGTCTGGCGCGTGGGCAGCGGCTGGGTCTGGTGGGGCTCCCTGGTGTATCTCGCGGTCTTCGGCACGGTGGTCGCGTTCGGCCTGTACTTCAAGCTGGCGCAGCGCCAGGGGCCGGCGCGCGCGGCGCTCACCGGCGTGCTGATCCCGCCGATCGCGCTGGCGATCTCGGCCGTGTTCGAGGGCTGGCGGCCGACGCCACTCGCGCTCGTCGGCATGGCGCTCAGCTTGGGCTGCGTCTACGCGGCGACGCGGCCTGCCGCGGCCGCTCGCGAGCCGGCCGCCGAAGCGCTCGTCAGCCCGCCGGTGCGCGACCGCGCCCCGACTTGATCGCACCGCGGTGCGCCTTGGCTTGCAGCCGCCGCTCGCGCGATGCGCGCGTGGGCTGCGTGGCCACGCGCCGGCGTGGGCGCACCGCCGCCGCATCCACCATCTCCTGCAGCCGCGCCAGCGCCGCCGCCTTGTTGCGCGGCAGGCTGCGCGACTCCTGGGCCTTGATGGTGACGATGCCGTCGGCGCCGATGCGCTGATCGGCGCGCGCCAGCAGGCGCGTCTTCACTTCGTCGGGCAGCGAGGAGGCGCCGATGTCGAAGCGCAGCATGGCCGCGTTCGACACCTTGTTGACGTTCTGTCCGCCCGCCCCTTGCGCGCGCACGGCGTCGAACTCGACCTCGGCCGGATCGACGACAGGCGCGCTCCTTGCAGAGTTGCCGCTACGAGCGGCCGCCACCCCGGAGCCTGTCGTAGATGAAGAGCAGAACCACCGCGCCGACCACGGAAGCGATCCAGCCGGCCGGCTGCCCCGGCTCGTACCAGTGCACGGCCTGCCCGATGATGCCGGCCACCAGCGAGCCGGCGATGCCGAGCACGCTGGTCATGATCCAGCCCATCTTCTGCTCGCCTGGCGTCACGAAGCGGGCGATGGCGCCCACGATCAGTCCGACGATGGCCATCCAGACGTAGTGCATGACGAATGTCCTCCTGCTGTTCGGGGATTCTCAGTCTACGGCCTGCACGGGCACACGCGGCGCCAGCGCGCACATCAGCTCGTAGCCGATGGTGCCGGCTGCGTGCGCCACCTCGTCGATCGGCAGGCGCGAGCCGCGCGGCCCCTCGCCCCACAGCGTCACCTCGCTGCCGAGGCCGGCGTGCGGCACCGGGCCGAGGTCGACCGCGAGCATGTCCATCGACACGCGTCCGACGGTGCCGGTGGCCACGCCGTCCACCAGCACCGGCGTGCCGCTCGCGCAATGCCGCGGATAGCCGTCGGCGTAGCCGCAGGCGACGATGCCGATGCGCATGCGCTCTTGCGCCGTGAAGGTGCTGCCGTAGCCGATGCGGTCGCCGCGCTCGAGCGGCTGCACGGCGATGAGGCGCGAGCGCAGCGTCATCGCCGGGCGCAGGCCCCAGTGGCTGCTCGCATGCTCGGGAAAGTCGGGCGAGCCGCCGTAACTCATGATGCCCGCGCGCACCCAGTCGGCGGCCACCTGCGGCCGGCGATGGCGCAGGATCGCCGCGCTGTTGGCGAGCGTGCGCTCGCCGGGCAGGTCACGCGCGGCGTCCTCGAAGACGGCGAGCGCTTGCGCAATGCCGCGCGCGCCGTCGGCGTCCGAGAAATGCGTCATCAGCGTGATCTCGTCCACCTGCGGCAGCGCATCCAGTCGCGCCCAGGCGCTGCGGAAGGCGGTGGGCGAGAAACCCAGCCGGTTCATGCCGCTGTTGAGCTTGAGGAACACGCGCTGCGGCCGTTCGCACTTGTGCGTGGCCAGCCAGTCGATCTGCTCGGCGCAGTGCACGGTGTGCCACAGCGCCAGGCGCGAGCAGGTCTCGAGGTCGCGCGGCTCGAACGCGCCTTCGAGCAGCAGCACGGGTCCGCGCCAGCCGAGCGCGCGCACGCGCTCGGCCTCGGCCAGATCGAGCAGCGCGAAGCCGTCGGCGCCGCGCAGCCCGTCGTAGGCGCGCTCGATGCCGTGGCCGTAGGCGTTGGCCTTGACGACGGCGAACAGCCGCGCGCCGGGCGCCGCGGCGCGCGCGCACGCGAGGTTGTGCGCGAGTGCGCTGCGATGCACGAGGGCTTCGATCGGGCGCGGCATGACGGGGTGCGACCGGCGCGAGCGCGAACCGCTCGTCCGGGGGTGTCGGCATTCTGCCAGCGGCTGCGGCAGCGACCCTGCGTGCTATAAACCGCGCGCCCCGATGATGGAGACAAGGCCTCGGCGCTGTCCGGCCCCCACCGGCCGCGGCGCGCGCACACGATGAAAAAAGGCTTCACGACCATCATGGCGGCGCAGTTCTGCAGCTCGCTGGCCGACAACGCGCTGTTCGTCGCCGCCGTCGAGCTGCTGCGCGAGAACAGCGCCCCCGAGTGGCACCGCGCTGCGCTGGTGCCGCTGTTTGCGCTGTTCTACGTCGTGCTTGCGCCCTTCGTCGGCGCCTTCGCCGACGCCGTGCCCAAGGGCTGGGTGATGTTCGTCTCGAACGCGATCAAGATCGTCGGCTGCCTGATGATGCTGCTCGGCACGCATCCGCTCGTCGCCTACGCCGTCGTCGGACTGGGCGCGGCGGCCTACTCGCCGGCCAAGTACGGCATCCTCACCGAACTGCTGCCGGCGTCGCAACTGGTCAAGGCCAACGGCTGGATCGAGGGCCTGACGATCGGCTCGATCATCCTCGGCGTGCTGCTCGGCGGGCAGCTCGTCGGCCCGAAGGTCGCGCCGATACTGCTGTCGATCGACTTCCCGTGGATCGACACCGGCATCGACACCGCGCCCGAAGCGGCGATCGCCACCATCGTGTTCATCTACGCGCTGGCCGCCGCCATCAACCTCTACATCCCGCGCACCGAGGCGCCGCTGCAGCCGTTCAACCATCGCCTGGGGCAGCTCGTGCGCGACTTTGCCGAGTGCAACGCGCGCCTGTGGCACGACAAGCTCGGCCAGATCTCGCTGGCGACGACGACCTTGTTCTGGGGCGCCGGCGGCAACCTGCGCTACATCGTGCTCGCCTGGGCCGCGGTGGCGCTCGGCTACACGACGACGCAGGCGTCGAGCCTGGTCGGCGTGGTCGCCATCGGCACCGCGGCGGGTGCGCTGGCGGCCTCGGTGACCATGAAGCTCGACCGCGCGACGGCGGTGATCCCGCTCGGCATCGCCATGGGCCTGACCGTGATCCTGATGATCTTCATCGCCAACGCCTGGCTGGCGGCGCCTTTTCTGGTGCTGCTCGGCGCGCTCGGCGGCTTTCTCGTCGTGCCGATGAACGCGCTCCTGCAGCATCGCGGCCACAACCTGATGGGTGCCGGACGCTCGATCGCGGTGCAGAACTTCAACGAGCAGGCCTGCGTGCTCGGGCTGGGTGCCTTCTATGCCGGGCTGACGAAGTTCGGCCTCGGCGCCTTCGCAGCCATCACCGTGTTCGGTCTGGTGGTGGCCGGCGTGATGGAAGCGATCAGGCGCTGGCACGCGCGCAACCTGCGCACGCATCACGACGAACTGCAGCGGCTGCTGGCCATTGCGCGTACCGACGGGCACTGACGGTCCGTGCCGAAATGAATCCGGCGCTCGCTGGCCATGGCGGACCTCGAGGCGCGCAGGCGACATGGACGCGCTAGCGCGGGCGCGCACCCCGGCGGCGCTGGCGCTGCTGCTGAACGCCTTCACGTGGGGGGTGAGCTGGTGGCCGTTCCGCCGCTTGCAGGAGGCCGGAGTGCATCCGCTGTGGGCGACCCTGCTGATCTACATCGTGGCGACACTCGTCATCGTGGCCTGGCGCCGCGAGGCGCCGCGCCAGCTGCTGCGCACCCCGGCGCTGTGGTGGCTGGTGCTCGCATCGGGCACCACCAATGCCGCCTTCAACTGGGCGGTGACGATCGGCGACGTGGTGCGCGTGGTGCTGCTGTTCTATCTGATGCCGCTGTGGGCCGTGCTGCTGGCGCGACTGCTGCTCGGCGAGCCGCTCACCGTGCGTGCGCTGGCGCGCGTGGCGCTGGCGCTGGCGGGTGCGGCCGTCGTGCTGTGGCCCGAGGGCGGTGGCTGGCCGCTGCCGCACACGCTGGCCGAGTGGCTGGGCGTGATCGGGGGCTTCTCGTTCGCGCTCAACAACGTGCTGCTGCGGCGCGAGGCGGCCGCGCCCGAGGCGGCGCGTGCGCTGGCGATGTTCGCCGGCGGCGCGCTGGTGGCGGGCACGCTGGTGATGGTGCTGGCCGCCGACGGCACGGTGGGCGCGCTGCCGGCGCCGGCACCGGGCTGGCTGGCCGGCGCCTTCGGCCTCGGGCTGTGGTTCCTGATGGGCAACCTCGCGCTGCAGTACGGCGCGTCGAGGCTGCCGGCGAACGTGACGGCGGTGGTCATGATCACCGAGGTCGTGTTCGCCTCGGCTTCGGCGGTGCTGCTGGGGGCCGGCGCGATGTCGACCTCGCTGGCGCTGGGGGGCGCGCTGATCGTCGGCGGAGCCCTGCTCGCGACAAGTGACTGAGGCCGTGGGAACACGGCTTCGGCGGCGGCCCTGTGCGGGCTCCACCGTCCTGGGCCGCAGTGGTCAGGGCGGGCCGCCCTGGCGCAGGCGCACGAAGCCCTGTCGCGCGAGCAGCCGATCGAACGCCGTCTCGTCGAGCGGCTTGCCGAGGAAGCCGTCGCTGCCGGCGAGCGCGGCGCGCACGCGGTCGAGTTCGCCGTGGTGCGCGGTGATGACGACGATCTGCGGGGGCGGCATGCGCGTGGCGAACTCGCGCCTGATCTTCTGGCACAAGCCGAGGCCGTCGTACGGGCTCGCCGGGCCGAGCTCGAGGTCGAGGAAGACGAAGTCGTAGTTGCGCTGCAGCAGGCGATCGAGCGCCTGCTGGCTGGTGGCGACGCATTCGGCCACGATGCCGTAGGCGGCCAGGCGCAACTGCAGGAAGCGCTGTGCAACGTCGCTGTCGTCGACGACGAGGGCGCGCGGCGCGGCAGCGGCGGGCGGCGGGTCCGGCTTGGCCGCGCGGCCGGCCGCCGGCACCTGCGAAGCCGCTGCCGGC
>JAGWTJ010000238.1 GCA_028869005.1 Burkholderiales bacterium
TGCCAGCGCTGGTAGGCGTCGATCAGTGCCGGCACGATCCAGGTGCCGCTCTGGCCGTGACGCGGCGTCTGGGCGCAGGCTTCGATGACGCGGTCGAAGGCGGTGTCCATGCGCAGCTCGCAGCCCGGCGTGCGCAGAAAGCGCCGCAGCGTCTTCTTCAGCGATTGCGACAGCCTGAACTCGGCCACCGGCAGCACCATGCGCGGGTCGGGGCTCCACCACAGCACCGGCTGGCCGGGGCTGTACCAGGGGAAGATGCCCTTGCGATAGGCCTCCTCGAGGCGATGCGGGTCGATGCCGCCACCGGCGGCGACCAGGCCCGGCGCCTCGCTGCCGGCGCCGAGCGCGTGCGCCGTCGAAGGCAGCGGCGTCGAGTCGTCGAGCCAGGTCAGCATCGCGTCATCGGGTCATTCACAGCGTCTCAACGCCGGCCGAGTTCGCGCCACAGGAAGGCGAACTCGAGCGCCATCATGGTCGCGCGCTGGGCGTTGTCGGCCGCGCCGCCGTGCCCGCCCTCGATGTTCTCCCAGTACAGCGGCGCCTGTCCGCGCTCGGTCATGCGCGCGGCCATCTTGCGCGCGTGCCCCGGGTGCACCCGGTCGTCGCGCGTCGACGTCGTGAACAACACCGCCGGCAGCCTGCGCTCGGCGGCCGCCGGCACGTTGTGGTACGGGCTCCAGCGCTGCATGACGGCCCAGTCCTCGGCGTCGTCGGGGTTGCCGTATTCGGCCATCCACGACGCGCCGGCCAGCAGCTTGTGATAGCGCCGCATGTCGAGCAGCGGCACCTGGCAGACGACGGCACCGAACAGTTCGGGCCGCTGCACCATGACCGCGCCGACCAGCAGCCCGCCGTTGCTGCCGCCCTCGATGCCCAGGCGCGCCGGTCGCGTGATGCGGCGTGCCGCCAGGTCCTCGGCGACGGCGATGAAGTCGTCGAAGCTCTTCTGCCGCCGGCGCTGCACCGCGGCCTGGTGCCACTCGGGGCCGAACTCGCCG
The DNA here is from genome assembly GCA_028869005.1 of Burkholderiales bacterium. Classification (GTDB taxonomy): domain Bacteria; phylum Pseudomonadota; class Gammaproteobacteria; order Burkholderiales; family Burkholderiaceae_C; genus Rubrivivax. Next base: position 999 of record JAGWTJ010000238.1, read on the forward strand.
CCGCCGCGGATGTTGGCGACGACGTACACGCCGCCGCGCGCGAGCCACTCGCGGCCGACCACGCCAGAGTAACGCGGCTGCATCGAGACTTCGAAACCGCCGTAGCCGTAGAGCAGCGTCGGGTTGTCGCCGTCGGCAACGGCGTCGCGCGGCCACAGCACGAAGTAGGGCACGCGCGTGCCGTCGGCGCTGGTGGCGAAGTGCTGCTCGACGCGCATGCCGGCGGCGTCGAAGAAGGCGGGGCGCGTCTTCAAGGTCTCGAGCGCATCGCTGCCGACGCGGCCCAGGCGCAGCGAGTCGGGCGCGAGAAAGTCGGCCGCGTTGAGCAGGAAGTGCTCGGCGAGCGCGTCCTCGGTGAGCAGCGGATCGTGCAGCGACGACACCGCCAGCGTGCCGGGGAAGGGCGCCGCGAGCGTGCGACGCCGCCAGCCGTGGCCGCAGTCGGGCTGCCAGACGTCGATGCGGCTGGCGACGTTGTCCAGCCACTGCACGAGCACCGCGCTGCGCGTCGTGGCGTGGCCATCGCAGGAGCGCCCGGGGGCCGGCTCGAACAGCGTCTCGAAGCGGCGCTCACCGGCCAGATAGGCGTCGGCATCGGCCAGCAGCAGCGAGCCGGCGCGCATCACGCGGCCGCCGATGCTCCAGTCGCTGCGCAAGGTGAGCAGCAGGTGCTCGCGCCAGAACTCGATGCGCGCGTCGGCAGGCTTGGACACTTCCACCGGCTGGCCGTCGCGCAGCAGGAAGACGCGCTGGCGGTAGAAGTCCAGCATCTGCACGAAGAACGTGCGCTCGAAGCCCGGCGTGCGGTCGACGCCGGCGGCGACCGCGACGTCGCTCGGCTCGCCTTCGAACACGAGTGTCGCTTCGGCCAGCGGCTGGCCGCGCTGCCAGCGCCTGATCTGGCGCGGATAGCCCGAGTCGGTGAGCGAGCCGGCGCCGAAATCGGTGCCGACGAGCAGCGTGTCGGCATCCAGCCATTCGACCTCGCTCTTGGCCTCGGGCAGCGTGAAGCCGTCGTCGACGAAGCGCCGGGCCTCGATGTCGAACTCGCGCAGCACCGCGGCGTCGGCGCCGCCGAGCGAGAGCTTGACGAGACAGCGGCGGTACTCGGGACCGAAGGCGGTGGCGCCGCCCCACACCCAGTTGCGCCCTTCGGCGCGACCGAGCGCGTCGACATCGAGCACGGTCGCCCAAGCCGGATCGGGCTTGCGGTACTCGGCCAGCGTGGCGCGCCGCCACAGGCCGCGCGGGTTGGCGGCGTCCTGCCACAGGTTGTACAGCCACGGTCCGCGGCGCACGACGTAGGGAATCTGCTCGCGCGAATCGAGCACTTCGAGGATGCGCGTGCGGCTGGCCGCGAACCCGGGCGTGCCGTCGAGCGCGCGTTCGGACTCGGCATTGCGCTCGCGCACCCAGGCCATGGCGCGCTCGCCTTGCACCTCCTCGAGCCAGAGGTAGGGGTCGTCCGTGGACTGGGGCTGGGTCATGGTGCGGGGCGAAGTGAGGGGCAAGGGGCGCAGGCGCGAGAGGGGCGATAGGGGCGATAGAGCGGAGGGCGACGGGGACGATCGGCGCACGGCGGCATGGATGCGGCCACGCCCACAGCGCGTCGGGCCGGCAGTGTGCGGTGACGCCGCCGCACAGGCAAGCTGGCAAAATCGCCGCCTTTGCCGGCACGCCGGCGCCTTGTTCGTTCGAGGTTATCGCATGAAGTTCAGCTCGCAGCGTTTGCTGGCCTGCTGTGCGGCCGCTTTGGCGCTGCTGGCGCAGGCTGCCTGGTCGCAGGCGCCAGCCAAGCCGGCCGTCAAGAGTCCGGCCAAGCCGACCGCCGCCAAGCCCGCGGCGGCGGCGTCCGACGCAGGCACGCGCATGCTCGGCGGCGGCAGCGGCGGCGGCGCCGGGCCGATCCTCACGCGCGACGAGTTGCGCGCCTGCCTCGCGCAACAGGACGCGCTTGGCAAGCGGCGCCAGGAGGTCGAGGCCCAACGCGCCCCGCTGGACAAGGAAAGGGAAGCGGTCGGTGCCGACCAGCAGGCGCTCGGCGCCGAGCGCGCCGCGCTCGCCGACAAGCGCAAGGCGGTCGACGATCTGGCCGAGCGCATGAAGGCGCTGCGCGAGCGCATCGAGCGCTGGAACGACAGGGTGGCGACATTCAACAGCAGCAGTCAGCGCAACGCCCCCTCGGTCGACCGCGAGCGCAACGCCATCAATGCCGAACGCGACGAGCTCGAACAGCAGCGCGTGGCGCTCGAGGCCGAGCGCACGCGCATCGTCCCCGACGGCGAAGCGGCGGTGCGCGACTTCAACGCCAAGGCCGGCGCCATCGACGCGCGCATCGCCGACTGGAACCAGCGCAACGTCAAGTGGAACGAAGCGGCCAAGCGGCTCGAGGCCGACCGCGGCGCCTGGGTCGCCGACTGCGGCGACCGCCGCTATCGCGAAGACGACGAGGTCGCCATCCGTGCCGGCAAGTGAGCATCCTCTGGTCGATGAGCTGCGTCGTGCGCGCACCGACGGCGCGAACCAGTTCGTGAGCGACCCTGCGCCGAGCGCTGCGGTCGGCGTGAGCGAAGGCGTCGCGAACGGCACCGCCAATCCGCTGCTGCGCGAATGGGAGACGCCGTTCGGGCTGCCGCCGTTCGGTGAGATCCGCACCGAACATTTCGAGCCGGCGTTCGAGCAGGCGATGCGTGCGCATCGCGCCGAGCTGGCAGCCATCTGTGCGGAAGGCGCGTCCGGCGCGAACCCGGGCTTTGCCGACACCGTGGCGGCGTTCGACCGCGCGGGGCGCCAGCTCGGCCGCGTTGCGGCGGTGTTCCACACGCTGGCGGCCTCGGCCACCGGCGCGGAGCTGCAGGCCGCGCAGCGGCGACTGGCAGCGCCGCTGGCGGCGCACTACAACGCCGTCTACATGGACGCGGCGCTGTTCGCACGCATCGAGGCGTTGTACGAGCGGCGCCATGCGCTCGGGCTCGAACCCGAGGCGCTGCGTCTGCTCGAGCGCGTGCACCTGGACTTCGTGCGCTCCGGCGCGCAACTGGGCGGCGCGGCGCGGCAGCGCTACGGCCGGATCATGGAGGAGCTGGCCGCGCTCACGACGCGCTTCGCGCAGAACGTGCTGCACGACGAGTCGAGCTGGCAACTGGCGTTGACCGACGAAGCCGAGCTCGCCGGGCTGCCCGCATCGGTGCGCGACGCGGCGCGCCAGGCGGCGGCCGAGCGCGGCATCGAAGGCCACGCCATCACGCTGGCGCGTTCGCTCGTCGTGCCCTTCCTGACCTTCAGCGAGCGCCGTGACCTGCGCGAGTGCGCCTGGCGCGCCTGGGTCGGCCGCGGCGAGCACGCCGGCGAGCACGACAACCGCGAAGTGGCACGCGCCATCCTGCGCCTGCGCCACGAACAGGCGCGGCTGCTCGGCCACGCCTGCTACGCCGACCATGCGCTGGCCGACACGATGGCCGGCAGCCGCCAGGCCGTGGCCGGCCTGCTCGACGAGGTCTGGCCGCGCGCGCTGGCGGCCGTGCAGCGTGAGCGCGCGCTGCTCGTCCAGGCCATGCAGGAGGACGGTGCGCAAGGCGCCCTCGAGCCCTGGGACTGGCGCTACTGGGCCGAGCGCGTGCGACAGCGCCACTTCGCGCTCGACGACGCCGAGGTCAAGCCCTACTTCCCGCTGCCGCAGGTGGTGGCGGCGGCGTTCGACTGCGCCGAGCGCCTGTTCGGCCTGCGCTTCGTCGCGCGCGACGATCTGCCGGTCTACCACCCCGACGTGCGTGCTTTCGAGGTGCGCGACCCCGGCGGCAGCGTGATCGGCGTCTTCCTGCAGGACAACTTCGCGCGCCAGACCAAGCGCAGCGGCGCCTGGATGAGTGCGCTGCGCTGGCAGCACCGCAACGCGGCCGGCGGCGGCGCGCAGTTGCCGGTGATCCTCAACAACAACAACTTCGCCCGGGGTGCGCCGGGTGCGCCGACGCTGCTGTCGCTGGACGACGCACGCACGCTGTTCCACGAGTTCGGCCACGGCCTGCACGGCCTGCTGTCGCGGGTGACGTATCAGCGGCTGTCGGGCACGCAGGTGCTGCGCGACTTCGTCGAGCTGCCCTCGCAACTGTTCGAGCACTGGATGGCCGAGCCCGAAGTGCTCAAACGCTTTGCCCGCCACTGGCAGACCGACGCGCCTCTCCCGGATGCCCTGCTGGCCAAGATCCAGGCAGCGCAGCGCTTCGGCCAGGGCTACG
>JAGWTJ010000239.1 GCA_028869005.1 Burkholderiales bacterium
CTGCGCTACAAGCTGCTCGCCTTCGCCGTGGGCGGCTTCATGGCCGGCGCGGCCGGCAGCCTGTATGCCTTCTACGTCTTCTCGGTCAGCCCAGGCGGCTTCCTCAACTTGAGCTGGACCCTGTATCCGATCCTGATGTGCGTCATGGGTGGCAACGGCACCGTCCTCGGGCCGGTGCTCGGCGCGTTCGTCATGACGGCGGTGTTCTCGGCGGCCAACGTATGGCTGCCGGGTGCCCACCCGCTCATCTCGGGCTCGCTGATCATCGCCGTGATGCTGTTCATGCCGCAGGGCATCGTGCGCTTCCGGCGGCGCATCGGGAAAGAGGCCGCGAAGGCGCGGCCGGCCGGCGCTGCGGCGGCTACGCCGCAGCCCGCGCACTCGGGCAACCACGTGCAAAGGAGACAGGCATGAAGAAGCGAGCGATGTTGAATGCGATCGCGGCGGCGGCGATGGCCGCGCTGCTGCCCGCGGCGGCGCACGCCGCGGCCCCCGCCGAAGTGCGCATCGGTGCGCCGATCTCGTTGACCGGCCAGCTGGCCGCCGACGGGCTCGATCAGAAGTGGGCGTACGAGCAGGCAGTGGCTGACGTGAACGCCAAGGGCGGGCTGTTCGTCAAGGCGGCGGGCAAGAAGCTGCCGGTCAAGCTGGTGGTCGCCGACGACCAGAGTGACCCGGCGAAGGTGACCGACGCTATGGAGCGGCTGATCAAAGTCGAGAAGGTCGACCTGCTGCTGTCGACGCACGGCGGCGACCTGAACATGGCCGGCGCGCTGGCGGCCGAGAAGTACAAGAAGTTCTACATGATCACCACGCTGTGGCCGCACATGTGGACGCCCAAGAAGTTCAAGTGGTCGGCGCTGTTCTTCTACGACGCCGGCGGCGGCGCCGAGGTGCCGTTCCTGATCTGGGAGACGCTGGCGCCGGCCGAGCGCCCGAAGAAGACGGCGGTGGTGATGGAGGACTCGCCCGACGGCCAGGGTTTCGGCGGCGCCTTCGCGGCGATGGCCAAGAAGCACAAGGCCAACGTCGAGATGAACGAGCCGCTGGCGATGGGGGCCAAGGACTACTCGGCCTACATCCTGAAGATGAAGGCCAAGGGCGTCGACTCGATCCTGCTGTTCTGCAACCCGACCGACGCCATCACGCTGGTGCGCCAGATGAAGGAGCAGAACTTCAGCGTGCCGTACTTCCACGGCTGGAAGGGCACCTGGACCGGCGAGTTCCACGAGGCGCTGCAGTCGGCGTCGGACTACGTCCTGGCCGACGGCTTCTGGTCGATGGACTACCCCTACCCGGGCGCCAAGGAGCTCGGCGAGCGCTACGAGAAGCAGTACAAGAAGCAAAGCGTCACCGCGGGCATGTTCTACGCCAATGCGCAGGTGCTGATGCAGGCCATCGACAAGACCGGCTCGGTCGAGCCGAAGACGGTGCGCGATGCCGTCGCCGGGCACGAGTTCAAGGCGACGGTGCAGGGCGACGTGAAGTTCCAGCCGAACGGCCTGGCCCTCATCAGCAGCTCGGCCAACCAGTGGTGGAAGGGCCGCTTGCAGCTCGTCTATCCGGCGACCAAGGGCGGCTGGAAGCTCAAGCTGGCGCCGCCCTGGAGCCAGCGCACCTGATCGCACCCGATCGCACCCGATCGCAGCTGATGGCCGACAGCGCGGCGGTCGCCGCTGTCGCGCGCGACGCGGCGGCGGACCCCGCGCTCGGCGCATCGCTGCTGGCGCGCCGGGTGCTTGCCGGCGTCTGGCGCAGCGAGGACCTGGTGATCGAGGCGCTGGCGCGTGCGCGCGCCGCGGCGCAACTCAACGCCTTCGTGACGATAGCCGAAGCCGGTGCGCTGGCCGCGGCGCACCGCATTGACGCCGAGGCGCGCGCGCGGCGCAGGGCGTGCCGGCGCAGCGGCCTGCCGCTGGCCGGCGTGCCCGTCGTCGTCAAGGACAACATCCACGTCGCCGGGCTGCCGTGCACCGCCGGCACGCCGGCGCTCGGCGCGTTCGTGCCGCACGCCGACGCGCCGGTGGTGGCACGGCTGCGTGCAGCCGGTGCCGTCGTCATCGGCAAGACCCAGATGCACGAGCTCGCGTTCGGCATCTCGGGCTGGAACCCGAGCTTCGCCACCGGCCCAGAGCCCGGTGTGCGCAACGCTTACGACGTGCGCCGCAGCGCCGGCGGCTCGTCCTCCGGCAGCGGCGCCGCGCTGGGCGCGCGCGTCGTCGGCATCGCTCTGGGCACCGACACCGGCGGGTCGGTGCGCATCCCGGGCGCGTTCAACGGGGTCGCCGCGCTCAGGCCGACGGTTGGCCGCTACCCCGGCGCGGGTGTCGCGCCGATCTCGTGCAGTCGCGACACGGTCGGGCCGATGGCGCTCGCGGTGGCCGACCTGGCGCTGCTCGATCACGTCATCGCCGGCGGGCCGCAGCCGCGCCCGGCGGCGCTGCGCAAGGTCCGTCTGGGGCTGGTCGAAGCGCTCGTCACAGGCCTGGATGCTGACACCCGCGTCGCCTTCGACGCCGCGCTGCGCGCACTGCGGGCGGCCGGGGTCACGCTGGTCGAAGTGCCGATGCCGTCGCTCATGGCGCTCACTGCGGCCAGCGCCTTCCCGATCGTGATTCACGAGGCGCGCGAGGGCATGGTCGACTACCTCGCACGCCACTGCCCCGGGCTGACGCTGGACGGGCTCGTGCTCGCGATCGCGAGCCCCGACGTCAGGAGCTTCTACCTGGAACGTGTGCTGCCGGGCCGCTTGCCCGGCGCTGCCTCCAGCGCGAGCGACTTGCGAGCGGCCTACGAGGCGGCGCTGCGCCACGGCCGTCCGGCGCTGCAGCGGCTGTATGCCGACACCTTTCGCCGCCAGCGCCTGGACGCGCTGGTGTTTCCGACGGTGCCGCAGGTGGCGATGCGCGCCGGCGCCGATGCGAGCGACCCGGCCACCTTCGCCGCGATCATCCGCAACACCGATCCCGGCAGCCTGGCCGGCCTGCCGGGCCTGCAACTGCCGCTCGCATTGGGTGCGACGACCGGCCTGCCGATCGGGCTCGCGCTCGACGCGCCGGCCGGCAGCGATCGCCGCATGCTGGCGCTGGGGCTGGCGATGGAAGCGCTGTTCGGCCGCTTGCTGCCGCCGGGTCGTGCACGGCGCAAATCCGTCATAGCGGGATAGCGGTGGTCGTTCATCAATCCCCACGCCGGGGAAGGCTCCGCAGGAAGCTTGTGGCACGCTTGGCGGCCGCGTCGAAACCAGGCCGGTAATCGAGTGTGTCGATGGCGTCGAACTGCGCACGGAGCACTGCCGCGCGACTGCCGAACTGATCAAGAAACGGCTGCCGATGCCGGGTCAGGAATGCATGCGCACGTCGCAGCGCTTCGGGCTCTCGCTCGATGACCAACGACAGATCGAAGAGGTCACGTGCGCTGGGCGTGTCGCCTCGATGTCAGAGTTTCTTCGCGATGATCTCGGCCGCGGTCTCGATGCGGGCCGGCCGCCTCAGCACGCGCCACAGGTCGTAGGGCGTGTCCGTCAGGTTCGGTGACGCGATGAAGTCGATCTCGCCTTCGGGCCGCAGCAGCTTCACATACCCGGCACCCTCCACATAGTCGCTCGCAATGGACTCGGCCACATCGCTGAGCCGCGGGGTCACGTGCCCGAGGTATTGCGGGTCGGGCACGAAGATGTCGATGTCCTTGCTGCGCCGGTGGCGGTAGCGAAACATCGGGACGGTGCCGCCGCCCAAGGTCCAGAAGGGGTCGGATAGGCCGTGGGCGTGAAGCTCGTCGATCAGGCGAAGTGCGTGCGCGAGCAGCACGCGCCATGGGCCTGGGGGCAAGCGAGGCGGTTGGCTTGCCACAACCCTGGTCGTCATGCCCAGGCCGACCGACGTGACTTCAGATCGTGCGCCCAGCGCAGCACATGCCGCCAGACCGTCTTGGCCGACACGCCCTGTGCGCGAGCCGCTTCCTCGACGGCGGCGATGATGAACTTGGCCGGCGCCTCGTCCAGCATCGTCGACACATGCGGCAGCCACTTCGACGGGAGTTCGCCCGTGGCCAGTGCCTTGGCCAGTTGCGCCGGAGGCAGGGCCTGTCGATAGCTCACGCTGGCCGTCCTGCTGATGGCATCCAGGCCCCGACTCGGATGCGCCGGGTGCTCGGCTCGAAGCGAGATGCCGAGCAGGTCCAGCAACTGCATGAGCTTGCTCACACCGAGATCGACGATGACGCCGGTCTCCAGCTGGTTGATCGTCGCCCGTGACAAGCCGGCCAGCCGCGCCAGGCGAGCCTGCGACAGGCCCAGCTCGTCACGACGCTGGCGCACGAGCAGACCGATCTCGTCGAGGTGAAGGGAGTACATACCGGGATCTTCGCTGGCGAGCGCAGAAATGTCAAACATGTTCGACATTTTCGACGCTCGTCGGCACGCGCTGGGTGCCTGTGGCCGATCGCACGCATGAACGGCTCGGTGACACGAACAGGCGCCGCGACGGTTGAAGCCTTCGCCGGACCTTTGGGCACTTCAGTGGCATTACCCGGCCGCCTGTTCCCTCATGTTCTGAACAGCATCCGGGCGCCGAGAGCGGCAAACGCCCGAGTCGATATGTCGCGATACCCGCTCTGGTTGCGGACGACGAAGTGCGCGGCCAGGCCGAGTGATTCGGCGAGCGCGGGACCGCGGTCGGGGCCGAGGACGTACAGCGCGGTCGCCCAGGCATCGGCGAGCGCGCACTCGGGCATCGCGACCGTTGCGCAGGCCAGCGCGTGCCTCGTGGGAGCGCCGCTTGCCGAATCGATTTCGTGCGAATAGCGGCGACCATCCTGCACGAAGAAGATCCGGTAGTCGCCCGAGGTCGCGAGAGACAGATCGGACAGCGGCAGCGCCAGCCGTGCGCGTGGCGGTCCCGGCTCGGGTTGCTCGATCGCAACCTGCCAGGGCTGGCCCTCGGCGTTCAGGCCGCGCGCACGGATCTCGCTTCTCAGGTCGATGAGCCAGCGGTCGAACCCGAGTGCTTCGAGTGCACGCGCAGCGAGATCGGCGCCGTACCCTTGAGCGATACCCGAAAAATCGGCACTCACGTCGGGCGTGGCCTTGACGACCGTGCGAGCGCGAACATCGACCGCCAGAAGCCGATAGCCCACGCGCGCCAATGCGGCGCGCCGCACATCCTCGGGCGGGACATAGCGGTGCTTGTCGGGGCCGAAGCCCCAGACATCGACC
>JAGWTJ010000020.1 GCA_028869005.1 Burkholderiales bacterium
ACGTGCAGGCCGTGGCCGCAGTGCCGTGCCGGTGCGCTCGTGAGCTTGCCCTTGGCCAGCTCGAGCATCGCCAGCGCCGGCTCGTCGATCGCGAAGTGGCGCTCGATGTGGGCAAACAGGCCGCAGCCGTCGTCCGACACGAGCAACTGCAGCTGCAGCGGCGTCTGCCGCATCGACACCGTGAGCTGCGTGCCGCCGCTGTGCTCGACGGCGTTGTTGACGAGTTCGGTGAACGCGTGCTGCGCCATGCGTTCCACCTCGGCCGGCAACGCGAAGCAGGGTGCGAAGTCGCGCCGCCAGGGCTGGTCTTCCTGCAGACCGGCCAGCGGGTAGCGCCGCACGACCTCGCGCAACGCGCCGGGCCGGTAGCGCGGCCGGCGCGGTGTGCCTTCGCGCACCAGCCACTGCGCGTCGACGAGGCGGCGCAGCAGGCGGCCGGCGCGCTGGCGATCGATCGCCAGGCGCTGCATCAAGTGCGCTGCCAGCGCGTCGCCGTGGTGCAATGCGGCCGCCGTGATCCACGGCGTGACGGAAGCGAGCGGGTTGCGGGGGCAGCGGGCCACGACGGATCTCCATGCGGCCGTCCGGCGTCGTGCCGCACGGCCATCGAGACCGAGTGTGGCGTGGCGGCTGGCGTGGCGGACCACGAAATAGGACAGCCATCGCCGGCCAGTTCCTGCGCCGTGGCGCCGGGCGGTTGCGCCGGCCGGCAGTTGTAGCCGGTTGCGATCGCCCGTCGCGCCGTGAGGGCCGTCGATAGAATCCCGGTCGTGCCGGCCGTCGCTGCGGCCGTGTGAATCGATGCCACCGGAGTACCGCCATGCCTCTCGTCTCGATGCGCCAGTTGCTGGACCACGCCGCCGAAAACGGCTACGGCATTCCGGCCTTCAACGTCAACAACCTCGAGCAGGTGCAGGCGGTGATGACTGCCGCGGCCGAGGTCGGTGCGCCCGTCATCCTGCAGGCCAGCGCCGGTGCGCGCAAGTACGCCGGCGAGAGCTTCATCAAGCACCTGATCCAGGCCGCCACCGAGGCCTATCCGCAGATCCCGATGGTCATGCACCAGGACCACGGCACCAGCCCCAAGGTCTGCGCCGGCGCCATCGAGCTGGGCTTCGGCTCGGTGATGATGGACGGCTCGCTGCTCGAAGACGGCAAGACGCCCTCCGACTTCGCCTACAACGTCGACGTGACGCGCAAGGTGGTCGAGATGGCGCACAAGGTCGGCGTCACTGTCGAAGGCGAACTCGGCTGCCTGGGCAGCCTCGAGACGCTCACCGCGGGCAAGGAGGACGGCATCGGCGCCGAGGGCAAGCTCGATCACAGCGCGCTGCTCACCGACCCCGAGGAGGCGGCGCAGTTCGTCGAGGCCACCCAGCTCGACGCGCTGGCCATCGCCATCGGCACCAGCCACGGCGCCTACAAGTTCACGCGCGAGCCCACCGGCGACATCCTGGCCATCGGCCGCGTCAAGGAGATCCATGCGCGCATCCCGAACACGCATCTGGTGATGCACGGCTCGTCGTCGGTGCCGCAGGATCTGCTGGCCATCATCAACCAGTACGGCGGCAAGATGAAGCAGACCTATGGCGTGCCGATCAAGGAGATCCAGGAAGCGATCAAGCACGGCGTGCGCAAGGTCAACATCGACACCGACATCCGCATGGCGATGACCGGCGCGGTGCGCAAGTTCCTGGCCGAGAACCCCGAGAAGTTCGACGCCCGCGAATGGCTCAAGCCGGCGCGCGAGGCTGCCTACAAGGTGTGCAAGCAGCGCTACCTGGAGTTCGGCTGCGAGGGCCAGGCGGCCAAGATCACGCCGCGCACGCTCGTCGCGATGGCGCAGAGCTACGCGCGCGGCGAACTCGCGCAGACGGTGCAATAGGAACCCTCCGCAAGCCGCGTTGCCGCGCCGCGCGGGTGTTCAAGCGCCGTCGAGCACGCCGTCCAGGCGGTGGTTCTGCGGCCCGCGGCTGGCGACCTTGATGGCGCCGATGCGGTTGCCCAGGGCCGCGCAGCGCGGCAACGTCCAGCCGCGCTCGAGGCCGTACAGCAGGCCGGCGCGCAGTGCGTCGCCGCAGCCGGTGGGATCGACCACCTGCGCGGCGGCGACGCCGGCCACGTGCGTGCGCTCGCCCCGCACCCACAACTCGCAGCCGTCGGCCGCCAGCGTGACGACGACGCCCTGCAGGTTGGACCGGCGCGACATCGCCTGCACCGACTCGCCGGTGCGCTCCTCGAGCAGCCGCGCCTCGTAGTCGTTGAGCGCCAGCCAGCTCGCCATGCCGAGCAGCGCGCGGTGCTCGGTGCCGTCGAACTGCGGCAGCTGCTGGCCCGGATCGAAGACGAAGGGGATGCCGGCGGCGTGCATCTGGTGCGCGTGCTGCCACATCGCGTCGCGGCCGTCGGGCGCCACGATGCCGAGCGCGAGGTCGGCGCGCGCGCTGCGCGGCGGCACCGCGATCTGGTGCGCGTGGCTCATCGCGCCGGGGTGGAAGGCGGTGATCTGGTTGTTGTCGCGGTCGGTCGTGATGTGGCACTGCGCGGTGTGCAGCTCGGGGTCGCGCCAGACGAGCGAGCTGTCGGCGCCCCAGGCCTCGATGCGCGCGAGGTACTCGCCGCCGTCGACGCCGAGCGCGGCCATCACCACCGGCTTGCCGCCGAGCAGCTGCAGGTTGTAGGCGATGTTGCCGGCGCAGCCGCCCCATTCGCGGCGCAACGTCGGCACGAGGAAGCTGACGTTGAGGATGTGCACCTGCTCGGGCAGGATCTGCTCGGCGAAGCGGCCGGGGAAGGTGGTGATGGTGTCGAAGGCGAGCGAGCCGCAGATCAGCGCCGGCATGGGATCTCCGTGGGTGCGGCGCGCGCGCGGCGCGGCCATCGGGGTTGCACAGGCTCAGGGGTAGAAGAGCTCGATCGTATAGCCCGTGACCGGCGCAGCGGTGACCTCGATCGTGGCTTGCAGCGCGAGATCGCCGTGCGCGGCGAGCGTGGCGGAGCGGGCGCCGAGTTCGGCCGCGCGCAGCACGCGGCGTGCGATCAACTGGCCCTGCGTGTCGGTGAGCGCGAGATCGATCGCCGGCAGCGCGACGTCGTAGCCGCCCTGGTTGCGCAGCGCCAGGGCGAGCCGGTAGAGATCGCTCTTTTCGACGCGCACGAGACCCGAGCTCTCGACGGCCAGCGACTCGATCGCGCGCACGGCTTCGATGCGGCAGTCGAGGGCGTCGCAGGCCTGCGCCAGCAGCGGGCGCAGCGCCGGCCAGCGCGCCGCGGCCTGGTCGCGCCACACGACCAGCCACTGCGCAGCCAGCAGCGCCGAGCCCGCGACCAGGCCGGCGGCCAGCAGTGCGCGCACGGCGGGCCGATGCCAGCGCTCGGCACGCTCGGCCTCGCGCACGAACGAGGGCGGCGCGGCTGACGCGGCGAGAGCGCGTTCGCCGGCAGCCAGGGTGGGAGCGCCCTGATCGGCGAGCGCGGAGAGGGGCTCGTCTGCGGGCGATGCGGCCGATTCGAGCGACGCCTCCGACGCGGCCGATGCGGCGACCGAGCCGGCTTCGGGCGCAGGTGACGCCGACCCGGCAGCGGCAGGGGGCGTGGTCGACGATGCCGAGTGCGCGGCGCCATCGGCATCGAGCGGTGCAGGCCGCGATGCTGCGCGCGGCCGCGCCGCCAGGCGCTCGCGCAACTCGGCCTCGATGTCGTCGCCGTAGCCCGATGGCGCGTTGCCGGCCGTCTGCCGCGCGGCGGCCGGCGCCTCGTCGGCGACCATCATCTCGGCGCTGTCGAGCACCGCCGGCGGCGTGAAGGCCCGGTGCACCTCGATCGGTGCGCGCCTTGCCTGGCCGCCGTCGGCATCGACCAGGTGCTGCGCGGCGTTGAACACCTCGGCGCAGCGGCCGCAGCGCACCCAGCCTTCGGAGACGCGCAACTGGTCCTGCACGACCTTGAACACGGTCTGGCAGTTCGGGCAGCGCGTGGCGAGCGTCATGCCGCTCCACCCGCCGCTTCGTCTGCGACGCTGCCTGCCGCGGCGCGCCGGCCTCCCATCAGGACCCAGCCGTCCTCGGCATCGAGCGTGTCGAGCGCCAGGTGCGGCGCGTAGGCGGCGCGCAGGTCGGCGGCCTGGCGCTCGAGGATGCCGGCAAGCACCAGCCAGCCGCCCTCGGCCACATGCGCAGCGAGCAGCGGCGCGAGCAGTTTGAGCGGGATAGCGAGGATGTTGGCGAGCACCAGCGCGTAGCTCCCGTGCGCAAGGTCGGGTGCGCCCGCGCGCAGCGCGACGCCGTTGCGCCTGGCATTGTCGGCGCTGGCGGCGACCGCGGCCGCGTCGATGTCGACCGCGTCGACCTCGCGCGCGCCGTGCAGCGCCGCGGCGATGGCGAGGATGCCCGAGCCGGTGCCGTAGTCGAGCACGCGCGCCCACGGCGCGGCGGCGTCGGCGTGCCGGGCGATCCAGCGCAGGCACAGGCGCGTCGTCGGATGCGTGCCGGTGCCGAAGGCCTGACCCGGATCGAGCCGGATCACGCGCGCGGCGTCCGCCGGCGGCTGGTGCCAGCTCGGCACGATCCAGAACTGCGGCGTGATCGGCACCGGAGCGAACTGCGCCTGCGTCAGGCGCACCCAGTCCTGGTCGGGCACCGGATCGAGCGAGCACAGCGCAAGGCCGTCGCTGCCGGCGCGTGCCAGCAGCATCACGGCGGCGGCCTCGGCCTGGCGCTCGTCGGCGAATAGTGCGCGCAGCGTCGAGCGCTGCCAGCCCGCGGCCGGCGCCGGCAGGCCGGGTTCGCCGTACAGCGCCTGTTCGGTGGCGGCGCCCGCGTCGGCGTCCTCCACCGAGACGGCGAGCGCGTCCAACTCGTCGGCCAGCGCGTCGGCGAGCGTCTCGACGAGCGCCTCGGGCACGCGCAGCACGAGCTCGAACATCGGCATCGCGCCCGTTTCGTCTACTAACGCCGGTGCTGGGCGAGCCAGCTCTCGAGGTAGTGGATGCTGGTGCCGCCCTCGATGAACTTGGCGTCGGCCATCAGTTCGCGATGCAGCGGGATGTTGGTGGCGATGCCCTCGAGCACCGTCTCCGACAGCGCGCTGCGCATGCGTGCCAGCGCCTGCTCGCGCGTGTCGGCGTGTACGATGATCTTGCCGATCATCGAGTCGTAGTTCGGCGGCACGACGTAGTTGGTGTAGACGTGCGAGTCCACGCGCACGCCGGGGCCGCCCGGCGCGTGCCACAGCGTGATGCGCCCCGGGCTGGGCGTGAACTTGTATGGATCCTCGGCGTTGATGCGGCACTCGACGGCATGGCCGCGCATCTGGATCGCGCGCTGCGTGAACGGCAGCTTCTCGCCGGCGGCGATGCGGATCTGCATCTGCACGATGTCGATGCCGGTCACCATCTCGGTGACCGGATGCTCGACCTGCACGCGCGTGTTCATCTCGATGAAGTAGAACTCGCCATCCTGGTACAGGAACTCGAAGGTGCCGGCGCCGCGGTAGCCGATCTTCTTGCAGGCGGCGGCGCAGCGTTCGCCGATGCGCTCGATGATGCGCCGCGCGATGCCGGGCGCCGGCGCCTCCTCGATGATCTTCTGGTGGCGCCGCTGCATCGAGCAGTCGCGCTCGCCGAGCCACACGGCGCTGCGCTGGCCGTCGGCCAGCACCTGGATCTCGACATGGCGCGGGTTCTCGAGGAACTTCTCCAGGTACACGGCCGGATTGCCGAACGCCGCGCCGGCCTCGGCGCGCGTGGTCTGCACGGCGTTGAGCAGCGCTGCCTCGGTGTGCACGACGCGCATGCCGCGCCCGCCGCCGCCGCCGGCGGCCTTGATGATGACCGGATAGCCGACGGTGCGCGCCTGACGCAGGATCTCCTTGGGTTCGTCGCCGAGCGCGCCTTCGCTGCCCGGCACGCAGGGCACGCCGCTCTTGATCATGGCCTGCTTGGCCGAGACCTTGTCGCCCATCATGCGGATGCTCTCGGGCGTCGGGCCGATGAAGACGAAGCCGCTTTTCTCGACGCGCTCGGCGAAGTCGGCGTTCTCCGACAGGAAGCCGTAGCCGGGGTGGATGGCCTGCGCGTCGGTCACCTCGGCGGTGGAGATGATGGCCGGCATGTTGAGATAGCTCTGCGCGCTGGCCGGCGGGCCGATGCACACCGCCTCGTCGGCGAGCTTGACGTACTTGGCCTCGCGGTCGGCCTCGGAATAGACGACGACCGCTTTGACGCCCATTTCGCGGCAGGCGCGCTGGATGCGAAGGGCGATCTCCCCCCGGTTGGCGATCAGGATTTTCTTGAACATGTCTGCACAGGCTCAGTCGACCTGGAACAGCGCTTGGCCGAACTCCACGGCCTGGCCGTTCTCGACCAGGATGCGCACGACGTGGCCGGAGAGATCGGACTCGATCTCGTTCATGATCTTCATGGCCTCGACGATGCACACGGCCTGACCTTCCTTGACCTCGTCGCCGACGTCGACCATCGGCGTGCCGCCGGGGGTCGCCGAACGGTAGAAGGTGCCGACCATCGGCGACTTGATGAACTTGCCTTCGGGCACGGCGGGCGGTAGCGGCACGGCCGATGCGGCGCCGGGCGCAGCGGCGCCAGGCAGTGCGGCTGCCGGCGCGGCGGGAGGCTGCCAATGCACCGGGGCGGCTGCGACGCCGCCCTTGACGATGCGCACCTTGCCCTCGGCTTCGGTGATCTCGAGCTCGGAGATGTTCGACTCCGAGACGAGATCGACCAGCGTCTTGAGTTTTCTGAGGTCCATGGGGTGTTCTCCTCGTCGGCGATGGCGGCCGGCGCTGCGCGGCACGCCGTCACATGGCGGCCGAAACACGCGATCTTCGGGCGTTCCGGGGATGTCGATGGGACGGGTATTCGCGAGTCCGGCGTGTCGGGACGCCAGTGCGAAGGGTGGATCGGAGCCCGGCGCCTAGTGGCGCAAAGCGTCGAAATCGTCGACTTTACGCTCTTCTAGGCGAAATAATCGGCGGTTCGATGCGAATTGGTGGGAATCAGTACTTCGCCGCCCAGTCGAGCAGCAACTCCCGGCGCGTCTCGCCCAGCTTGCGCGCCACCGGCCGGCCATCGCGATCGAAGACGACACTGAATGGCAATCCACCCCGTTCGTTACCCAAGCGCCGGCTGAGGTCGGCGCCTTCCATCCCGGCCAGACCGACAGCGTAACCGACCGGAGCACGCGCGAGGAACTCGCGTACCGCAGCCGGATTGTCGATCGCCAGGCCCACGACCTGCCAGCCGGCGGCCGCGTGGCGCTGCTGGAAGGCGTCGAGCTCGGGCATCTCCTTGATGCAGGGCGGGCACCAGGTGGCCCAGAAGTTGAGCAGCACGAGGCGCCCGCGCAGGCCGGCCATCTCGAGCTGGCCGCCCTCGGGACGCGCAAAGCGCATCTGCCACAGGCCGCCGCTGACCTCGTCGATGGGGGCGGCGACGAGGCGGTCGCGGAGCTGCCAGGCGGCGCCGCCAGCCGCTGCCGCGACGGCGACGCTGCCGGCGATCCAGGTGCGCCGCTTCATCCCGCGACCTCGCCGTCGGCGAGAAGCCGCTCGAGCGCCGCCAAGTCGCCGCGCCAGCTGCGACCACGCGCGTCGGGCCGCAGGGCGCCGCGCTGGTCGTCGTGGTCGTGCAGCGCGAGCACGACGGGCACGTGCGCGCCGAGTTCGCGACTGGGCGCCTGCACGACCAGCAGTTGCACCGGCTCGCCGAGCGAGCGCGACTGCGTCTCGGTGTCGTAGCGCACGCCGGCGTCGAGCAGCGCGATCTCGGCCGCTTTCGGATCGTCGCAATACAGGTCGAGCAGCACCGCCGAGCGTCGCGTGGCCGTGCCACGCCAGACGGCACCGGCCAGATGCGGGCGGAAGTCCGCCAGGCGCCGCATCCACTGGCGTGCCAGTTCGCGCAACGCGCGCAACTCGCCGGGCTGGTCGTCGGCGTGGAACAGCGCCAGATGCTCGCGCACCTGATCTTCCACCGCCTCGTTGGCCGGCAGCTCGGCGCGAGCGCTGCCGCGGCGCTGCAGCTCGCCGGCGGCCTTGCGCTTGGCCGCCGCGTACTCGAGCCCCTCCTCGACCACCAGGCGGGCGGCGGCAACGGCAATCTCGGCCGTGACGTTCACTTCGCGCCTCACGGCAGCTCGACCGCGCCCATGCGCGCGGCGATCGTCGCCGCGCGAGCGACGACATAGGCCGAGCCGGGGCGCTTCTCGAAGCGCTTGGGCGCCGGCAGCATCACGGCCAGCCGCGCCGCCTGCTCCACGCCGAGGCGCGAGGCGTCGATGCGGTAATAGTGCTGCGCTGCCGCCTGCGCGCCGAACACGCCTTCGCCCCACTCGACGCTGTTCAGATAGATCTCGAGGATGCGCTGCTTGGACAGCAGCGCCTCGAGCAATTGTGCGAGCACGAACTCCTGGCCCTTGCGCGCCAGCGTGCGTTCGCCCGACAGCAGCAGGTTCTTGGCGAGCTGCTGCGTGATGGTCGAGCCGCCCACCACCTTGGGCGCCGCCCGGCCCGGGCGCGGCGCGCGCACGCTGCGCTGCTCGGCGCGCTGGTTCTTCTCCCATGCCGACTCCACGGCATCCCAGTCGACGCCGCCGTGCTCGATGAAGCCCGCGTCCTCGCTGGCGATGACGGCACGCTCGAGGTTGGGCGAGATGCGCGCGCCGTCGACCCAGGTCTGGCTCCAGGCGATGCGGCCCTTCTGTGTGAGCAAGCGCCAGGCCTCGCTGCGCTGAAAGCTCGTCGACTGCGGGTCGACGAAGCGCATCGCTGCGATCCTCGCCGCAAACGCGAGCTCGAGCGCCAGTGCGCTCAGCAGCACGAGCGCGCCGGCCCGCGCGAGCTGTCGCATCCAGGCCGCAGTCATCGCGCCGACAGCGAGGTCTCGAGGCCCTCGTCGCGCGTGAAGCGAAAGCGCGAGGTGACGACGATCTGGTCGGCCTGCGCACGCATCGCCGGGCTGAACGCGCCGAACGGCGCCGCCGCGCGCACGATGGCGACGGCGCGGGCGTCGAGCACGCGCGAGCGCGACGGACGCACGATCTCGGCGTCCACCACGCGGCCCAGCGCATCGACGGTGACGTTCATCACCAGCTCTCCGTACAGCTTGCGGCCCTGGTATTCGGGGAAGTCGCGCGTGCCGCGCTCCTCGATGCGCCGGCGCAGTCCGTCGTAGTACAGGGCATAGGTCTCCTCGCGCGTGGCCGGGCTGATGTAGCGCTTCTTCGGACGCGCATTCTCGTCGTTCACGCGCTTTTCGATCTCGGCGAGCTGGCGCAGCAACTGGCGGCGGTGCTCCTCGCGCTCGCGCGGCTCGCGCTCGGCGTTGTCGCGCCTGGGGTCGGGCGGCGACAGCGCGGCGACCTCGCGCCGCAACTGCGCGAGCAACTGCTGCTGTTCCTGCTGCAGGCGGTCGATGCGGCGGCGCGCCTCGTCGCTGGCGTCGCCGAGTTCGGTGGTCGCTGCCAGCGGCAGCGGCGACGTGGCGCGTCCCTTGTCGAGCTCGCCGCCGCCGGCGAGGTTGGCCTGCGCGATCGCCTGCGCCTGCGTGGGCCGCTCGGCGCTGCGCGCGTTCACCAGGATCACCTCGAGCGGCGTGTCCTTGAACACCCTGTTCAGCTGCGCCGGATCGACGAAATGCACCGTCAACAAGGCGCCGTGCACGGCCGCCGAGAACAGCAGCGCCCATTGCAGGACGCTGAGCTGGCGCAGGCGGCGGCGCAACGACATCGGCCGATGGTGCCTCGTCACAGGCTCACACGGCGGCCGCGTTGTTGCCGACTGTGTCGGCGCCCTCCTGCGGCGCTCGCTCGTCGGCCGGCGCCTGCTCGGCGACGTCGATCGCCAGATGCAGCGCACCGGCGGCGGCCTCGGCCGCTTCCTGCTCGGCTTCGGCTTCGTCCTCGAGCGCCGCGGCGCGCTCGTCCAGGCGCGCCAGCAGCGTGCCGTGCAGTTCGAGCGTCAGCAGGTCGATGGCAGCGACGCGCAGCCGCACGCGCGTGCCGCGCGCCAGCGCCTCGCTGCCGGCCAGCGGCAGCACGAGCGGCAGCGTCTCGGCGCGCACGAGGCCGGGCTTGATGACGGCGGCGTCGAGCTCGGTGACGCCGTTCTGTTCGAGCCAGCGCAGCGTCCAGTAGCGCTCGATGCCCTGCTGGAAGGCCTGGTACGCGCCGTAGCAGGTGTCGAAGGCCGAGATCAGCGCGAACAGCGCGGCGTCCTTGGGCTTGAACGGTGCCGCCAGCGCCGCCGTGCGGCCGTGGCGCACGCAGGCGATGAGCTGCCACTGGTTGGCCAGGTCGACGGCGCGACGCAGCGGCGAGGTCGCCCACAGGTATTGCGGCACGCCCAGGCCGGCGTGCGGCAGCGGCTTGGTGCCCATGCGCACCTTGATGCCCGGCGCCAGGCTGGCCTGGCTGCGGTAGACGCCGGGCACGCCGAGCTCGGCCAGCCAGCCGCCCCAGGTGCTGTTGGCGAGGATCATGGCCTCCGAGACGATGAGGTCGAGCGGCGCGCCGCGCCGGCGCGGCTCGATGCTCACGCGCTCGCTGCCGTCGGGCTCGGCGCCATCGTCGCGGTCCAGGCGGAAGGCGTAGTCCGGCCGCGTGAAGCTCTCGGGCTTGCCGCGCAGCTGTTCGCGCCGCGCCTTGAGTGCGCCGGCCAGGCGGAACGCGAACGCGAGTTCGGCGGCGAAATCGAATGCCGCCGGCGCGCTGCCGGTGAGCGCGGCTTCGGTCACCGCGTCGTCGAGCCGGTCGTGGCGCAGGTTGGCGGCGACCGGCACGCGCTCGATGCGCGTCTCGTGGCCGCGCGGCTCGAGCGTGGCCTCGTCGAAGCTGACATAAAGGCTGAGCGCCGCGCAGTCGCGGCCCGCTTCGAGCGTGCAGGCGGCCACCACGTCGTCGGGCAGCATCGTGATCTTCCAGCCCGGCATGTAGACGGTGGACTGGCGTTCGCGCGCCACGCGGTCGAGCGCCGAGTCCGGCGCGATCGCCAGGCCCGGCGCGGCGATGTGGATGCCCAGCACCACCGTGCCGCTGCCCAGGCCCTGCACCGACAGCGCATCGTCGATCTCGGTGGTGGCCGAGTCGTCGATCGAGAACGCCTGGACCGTCGCCAGCGGCAGCGTCTGCCCGAGCACCGGCACGTCGTGCGGCGCAAAGCCGGTGCCGGCGGGAAACTGCTCGAACAGGAAACGCCGCCAGTGGAACTGGTAGGGATTGGCGATCGCGCCGGCGCGCGTCAGCAGCGCCAGCGGCGCGGCCTGCGAGCGTCGCGCAGCCTCGACCACCGCCTTGTACTCGGGCGCGTTCTTGTCGGGCCGAAAGAGGATGCGGTAGAGCTGCTCGCGCACGGCATCCGGGCAGCGGCCTTCGATCAGTTCGGACGCCCAGGCGTCGATCTGCTCGGCGATCTTCTTCCTGCGCTCGATCGCCGCCAGCGCCGCCTTCACCGTCTCCTCGGGCGCCTTGCGAAAGACGCCCTTGCCGACGCGGCGGAAGTAATGCGGCGCCTCGGCCAGGCGCAGCAGCGCCGCGGCCTGCTTGTCGACACCGGCGCGGGCGTCGAAATACTCGCGTGCCAGATCGCCGAAGCCGAAGTCGCCTTCGGGCGCGAACTGCCAGGCCAGGTCGAGGTCGATCGCGTCGGCCTCGGCGCGCGCGCGCGCCAGCAGTTCGGCCGGCGGCGGCTGCTCGAAGCGCAGCAGCACGACCGCGGACTTGACCTTCACGCGCCGGCCCGAGTCGAGCTCGATGTGCAGCGCGCTGCCGGCGTCTTGCAGCACGCGCCCGGCGTGGAACTTGCCGGCGTCGTCGAACAGGGCGTACATCGGCGCCATTGTCGGTGCTTTGCCGCGGCCGGGCGGGCCGCAAACAAGGGTTGGATGCGGGCGCTTACGCGGTGAGCCGCAGGAAGCGCAGGAGGTGCGGCAGGTGGGTGTCGAAGTCCGACAGCGCGTGGTCGCCGCCTTCGAGCAGCCGCACGTGGGCGCCCGGGTAGCGCGCCGTCATCTCGCGCCAGTCGAGCAGTTCATCGCCCTGGGCGATGATCGCGCAGTAGCGCTCGGGGTGGGTGATGGCGGCGGGGGTCAGCGCTCGCAACTCGTCGATGTACTCGGCGCGAAAGGTCAGGCGCTGCTGCGGGTCGTGAAAGGCGCGCTGCTCGCCGATGTAGGCGGCGAGGTCGCGGGCCGGATCGACCGCCGGGTTCAGCAGCACCGCCGGGCAACCCAGTCGCTCGGCGAGCACGGTGGCGTAGAAGCCGCCGAGCGAACTGCCGAGCAGCGCCAGGGTCGCGCGCGGCCAGTCGGACGTGCCCGACTCGGCCAGCGCGATGGCCGCGCGTGGCGACGGCGGCAACTGCGGGCACCACCAGTGCATGTCGGGGCGATGCGCCGCCAGCCAGGCCGCGAGGCGCTGCGCCTTGAACGAGGCGGGCGACGAGCGAAAGCCGTGCAGGTAGAGCAGGTGGGTGGGGGCGGTCATCGGCTGGCGTTGACAGCCTGTTAGACGCCGGGCTTGACCACCGAGGCCCGCATCGCCTCGGCCAGCGCCGCCTGGCTGTCGGCCAGATGCGCGCGCGCCGTCGCCGACCAGTTGCGGGCGGCCAGCGCCGTCTTCAGCCTGGCCTCGAGCTGCTGCGCCACCAGGCGGTGCACGGCGCGCACGTCGGCGGCCACTGGCGAGGCCGGACGCAGCAGACCGGCGGCCAGCCGCTTGAGGTGCTCGCGCTGCAGGTTGCGGCGCAGCAGGTCGATCTGCGGCGCCTTGGCGTCGAGTTCGGACCAGACCGCGGCGGCCAGCCGCTGCTGCAGCTCGGCGTAGCTGAGCAGCGTCTTCGGATCGGCCACCTTGTCCTCGGCGTCGGCCAGGCGCAGCGCGACGGCATCGGACATCAGCGTGTCGAGTGCGCTGCGCTGGATCGAGAGCACGACGGTCGGCAGGCTGAAGTCGGTGCCGCTCGGTCCGGCCCCGCGCAGGCGGTCGAACTGGTCCGTGCCCAGCCGGCTCATGAACTGGGGCTCGAAGCGAAAGCTCGTGCTGGCAAACACCTCGCCGAGCAGCACCTCGAGCGCGGCACGCTGCTTGGCTGCCGGGACCGGGGTGATCAGCGCCTGGTCGGCGCCGGCCAGCGCGCGCGTGGTGTACAGGCCGCCGACGTAATTGGACAGCAGCGGTACCGACAGGCCGAAGCGGTTGAGCCCGCGCTGCAGGTTGCGTCGGTAGACCGTGAAGTCGTCGTCGGCCGGCAGTGCGCGCGCCTGCGTGCGTGTCCACAGCTCGCGGCCGAGCGCCAGCTGGCGCTCGGCGTAGGCGAGCGGGTCGTCGCTCAGATCGAAGCGGTTGACGAGCGGGTCGCCGATCACCGTGTCCTCGTCGGTGGCGTAGCCGAGCGCCTTGTCGCTCGCCGAGCGCGCGGCGAGCGCGGCCAGGCCCGCCTTCTCGTCGGCCGGCGCGAACTCGCGGTAGCCGTATTCGATGGCCCAGAAGTCGTAGGCGCCCAGACCCGGCATGAAGTAGTCGGCCACGGCTTCGCGCTCGAGCGGCGTGTTCGGCGGGACGTAGTCCATCACCGAGTTGGCGGTGCCATGCGCCTGCGTGAAGGCCGGGTCGCGCAACTGCGCGGCAGTGATACCGGTGGAGGCTTTGAAGTTGTGGCGCAGGCCGAGCGCGTGGCCGATCTCGTGCGTCACGGTCTCCTTCAGGCTCGCCGCGACGTAGCGCCGCGCCTCGAGCGAGTCGGGTTCGATGGCGCCGCGCAGTTCGAGCAACTCGAGGCCGAAGCCCGACTGCTCGAGCATGTCGGTGGCGTAGCTGCACTCGTTGGCGGCGGCAGCGGGAAGACGCGGCTCGGTGTCGGCCAGCGACAGGCGCTCGAAGCGCACCCAGTTCTCGGGAATGATGACCGCGGCGCGCAGGATCTCGCCGCTGCGCGGATCGGCCTGCCGCGGACCGACGGCGATGGCGCCGGGGCCCTCCATCGCGAACCAGCGCACGGCGATCAGGTGCGCACCGTCGAGCGTGCTCCAGTCGGCGTCGGCCGGCTGCTGCTCGACGGCCAGCGCGTTGCGCCAGCCCGCACGCTCGAACGCCTGGTTCCACTCGAGCACGCCGGCGCGCACGATATCGCGCCACTTCTCGGGGATGTTGCGGTCGAGCACGACGCGGATCGGCTCCTTGGGCTCCGAGATCGCGGCCGTCGGATCCTTCTTCTCGAGTCGCCAGCGCTTGATGTAGTGGGTGCGCCGGTCACCGGCGAACTCGTCGCCGAAGTCGACGAAATCTTCGGTGAAGTAGCCCACGCGCTGATCGGCCAGGCGCACTCGCATCGGTGTCGCCGGCAGCGGCGCGAAGGTGTAGGCCAGGCTGAGGAAGAAGCTGCGCGGATCGGGCACGACGCGCGGCGGGTTGGGCAGGGCCGCCGGATTGGGCGGCGGTGCGCCCGGCGCGAACACCGGCGGCGCCGGCAGCTTGGGCACGGCGAAGTGCAGCCGCAGCGTGAGCGAAGCGGCGTCGTTCGTGACGCGCGTGCGCTCGACCGAGCTGTTGCCCCGGTCCAGTCCGTAAGGCATGCGGAACGACGCCTCGAGGTGCGTCTGCAGGCCGGCCAGATCGCCGCCGAGCAGCGCCATCGCGTCGACCAGCAGCGACTTGCGCTCGGGGTGCGGCGCCGCGGCCAGCGGCGCCGCCGCGAGCAGGCTGTCGGAATAGCTCTCGGCGACCGCGCGTGCCAGCGGCGTGCCCTCGGGCGCACGCGCGTGCAGGTTGCGCGCCACCATCTGCACGCTGTGGCCGACGCGGCGCAGCACGACGACCTGGTCGACCGGCATCAGGCCCGGCAGCAGCGAGCTCACGCCGAGACCCGAGGCGAACGAGGCGGCGAAGAACATCGGCTGGTCGAGCCGCTCGGCCGGAATCTCGATCCAGGTCTTGTCGTCCTTGGCCCAGACGGTGAGGTACCCGGGCGTGCTCTTGGCGTCGCGCGTCACTTCGGCGAAGGGCGGCGGCGTGCCCGGCGCCGGCGGGCGCGCCGCCGTCGCCGCGCCCGATGCGGCGGCCGAGGCCGCTCGGGCGCCGGTGGGGACTGCCGTGGCGCTCGCAGCCGCAGCAGGCGGCACCGTCGGCGAGGCCGTGGCGGCATTCGGGCCGGGAGCCGATGCCGGCGGCGTGGCGCAGGCGGCCAGCAGCGCGGCGACGGCCAATGCGGCGAGCGAGGGCATGGGCGGCGAGCCCGGGGTGCGCGTCGCGCGCTCGGTGGTCGAGGAGATCATGCGGGCAGAGTGGGCTGGGGACGGGTGCGGAGGGTATGGAGCACGGTCAGCGCGCCGGCGGCAGGCCCGCAGCGGGCGGCGAGGCCGCCAGTGCCGCCAGCAGCTTGTCGTGGATGCCGCCGAAGCCGCCGTTGCTCATGCACAGCACATGATCGCCGGGGCGTGCGACACGCACGATGCCTTCGACGAGCGCGCTCACGCTGTCGGCCACCAGCGCCGCGCTGTCCATCGGCGCCAGCGCGTCGCGCGCGCTCCAGCCGTAGTCGCCCTGCAGACAGAAGGCGAGGTCGGCCTCCTCCAGTGCCCAGGGCAGCCGCGCCTTCATGGTGCCGAGCTTCATGGTGTTGGAGCGCGGCTCGAAGACCGCCAGGATGCGCGGCGCGGCGGCGCCGGGCGGGGTCTCGCGGTCGAGCTTGCGGCGCAGGCCGCCGATCGTCGTGCGCATCGCCGTCGGATGGTGCGCGAAGTCGTCGTAGACCTTCACGCCCGCGGCCTCGCCGCGCAGTTCGAGCCGGCGCCGCACGTTCTCGAATCCGGCCAGCGCGGCGCAGGCGGCCTCGGGCGCCACGCCGGCGTGCTCGGCGGCACCGATGGCGGCCAGCGCGTTGAGCTGGTTGTGCTCGCCGACGAGGCTCCAGTCGACGCGACCGAGCCTGAGGCTGCCGCGCAGCACGTCGAAGGCCTGCGCGTCGCCGCGTGCGCTCAGGCCGCCCGGCTCCTCGCGCCGCGTGCCGAAGCGCTGCACCCGGCTCCAGCAGCCGCGTGCCAGCACGCGCGCCAGCGCCTCGTCGCGCGCGTTGACCAGCAGGCAGCCGCTGCCGGGTACGGTGCGCACGAGATGATGGAACTGCGTCTCGATGGCGGCGAGATCGGGGAAGATGTCGGCGTGGTCGAGCTCGAGGTTGTTGAGGATCGCCGTGCGCGGCCGGTAGTGCACGAACTTGCTGCGCTTGTCGAAGAGGGCGGTGTCGTACTCGTCGGCCTCGATCACGAAGTGGCGCCCGCCGCCCAGGCGCGCCGAGACGCCGAAGTTCAACGGCACGCCGCCGACCAGAAAGCCCGGCGCGAGTCCGGCGTGCTCGAGGATCCAGGCCAGCATCGCCGTCGTCGTCGTCTTGCCGTGCGTGCCGGCCACGGCCAGCACGTGGCGACCGAAGAGCATCTGCTCGGCCAGCCATTGCGGGCCGCTCGTGTAGCGCGCGCCGGCGTCGAGGATGGCCTCCATCAGCGGGTTGCCGCGCGTCACCACGTTGCCGACCACGAACACGTCGGGCGCCAGCGCCAGCTGGTCGGCGCTAAAGCCTTCGATCAGATCGATGCCGAGCGCGCGCAGCTGCTCGCTCATCGGCGGGTAGACGCCGGCGTCGCACCCGGTCACGCGGTGCCCGGCCTCGCGCGCCAGCGCCGCCAGGCCGCCCATGAAGGTGCCGCAGATGCCGAGGATGTGCAGATGCATACGCGGCATTCTAGGAAGGCGGTGGCTGCCCCGGCACGGGCACGCTTCACATCCTCGCAGGCACCGAACCCGGCTTGCCGCGCGCCGCCGTGAACGCCTCGTAGCCGGCGACGAAGCGCGGCGAGATGCGGCGCAATCGCTCGACGTCGATGCGCCCGCTGCGCTGGATGTACTGCCAGGCCAGTTCCCAGGGCTCGAGCCGCATGTGTTCGGGGAAGTGCTCGTACCAGTCGGCGCTGGCATTGGCGGCGTCGACCAGCTTGCGCACGACGGGCTTGCGCGCCGTCTCGTAGGCCGCGAGCGCATCGGCCAGCGAGCGCGGATGCTCGCGCAGGCTGCGCGCCAGCGCGATCGCGTCCTCGAAGGCCAGCCGCGTGCCCGAGCCGATCGAGAAATGCGCCGTGCGCAGGGCGTCGCCGACGAGCACCGTGCGGCCGCACACCCAGTGCTCGTTCCAGACCTTGGGGAAGTTGCGCCAGATCGAGCGGTTGGCGAGCAGCGCGTGGCCGTCCAGCGTCGCCGCGAACACGCGTTCGCAATAGGTCCGGGTGGCGGCCTCGTCCATGGTCGCGAAGCCGGCGCGCTGCCAGGTCAGGGCGTCACACTCGACGATGAAGGTGCTCAGCCCGCGCGCGCAGCGGTAGTGATGGGCGTTGAAGCTGCCGGCCTCGTTCTCGACGAAGGTCTGGCTCAGCGTGTCGAAGGACCGCGTCGTGCCGTACCAGGCGAAACGGTTGGACAGCGGCTCGACGCGGGTGCCGAACTCGCGCTCGCGCCCGCGGCGCACGAACGAGTTGACGCCGTCGGCGCCGACCACCAGGTCGTAGCCGTCGAGCTCGCGCGCGTCGCGCAGCGCCCGGCCGTAGTGCGGCGTCACGCCCACCGTGGCCAGGCGCTCGCGCAGCAGTTGCAGCAGGCGCAAGCGCGCGATCGCCGCGAAGCCGACGCCGTCGATGACGATCGCCTGGCCGCGGTGATGCACGGCCAGGTCGCGCCACTGCTCCATCGCCGCGCTCAGCAGCTCGCAAGTCTCGGCGTCGTCGTCGCGCAGGAACTCGAGCGCGCGATCGGAGAACACGACGCCGAAGCCGAAGGTGGAATCGGGCACGTTCTGCTCGACGATGCGCAACGACCACTGCGGGCTCTGGCGCGCGAGCAGGTAGGCCAGGTACAGGCCGGCGGGCCCGGCACCGACGATCAGCACGTTCATCGCTTGCACTCCATCTCGCGGCCTGCTGCGGCGGCACGCCGGGCGCTATGCTGCCGGCAGCCGCCATGACGACGCCCATCTACCTCGATCACCACGCCACCACGCCGATCGACCCGCGCGTGCTCGACGCCATGCTGCCCAGCCTGCGCGACGAGTTCGGCAACCCGTCCAGCCGCCACCACGCCTTCGGCCGGCGCGCCGCGGCGCGGGTCGAAGAGGCGCGCGAGCGCGTCGCGCAGGCCCTTGGTGCGCGCTACGCTGACGTGGTGTTCACCTCGGGCGCCACCGAGTCCAACGCCATCGCCATCCAGGGTGTCGCGCGCACACATCCCGGCGCGCATCTGGTCACCACGGCGATCGAGCATCGCGCGGTGCTCGACACCTGCCGACGCCTCGAACGCGAAGGCTGGCGCCTGACCGTGGTGCCGGTCGACCGCCACGGCCGCGTCGACCCGCAGCACATCCGCGACGCGCTCGCGCCCGATACGGTGCTGGTGTCGGTGATGGCCGCCAACAACGAGATCGGCACCGTGCAGCCGCTGGCCGAGATCGGCGCCGCGCTGCGCGACTCGCAGGCCTTGTTCCACGTCGACGCCACGCAGGCGGTGGGCCGCGTCGCGCTCGATGTCGAGGCCCTCGGCATCGATCTGCTGTCGCTGTCGGCACACAAGATCTACGGCCCCAAGGGCGTCGGCGCGCTGTACCGGCGCCGGCGTCCGCGCCGCGTCGAGTTGCAGCCGCTGGTCGATGGCGGCGGCCAGGAGGACGGGCTGCGTCCCGGCACGCTGAACGTGCCGGGCATCGTCGGGCTCGGCGTCGCCTGCGAGCTCGCGGTCGCCTGCCGCGACGAGGAAAACGCGCGTCTGCATGCGCTGCGCGAGCGCCTGCTCGCCCACCTCACGCGCTCGCTCGACGGCCTCACCGTCAACGGCCACCCGCAGTGGCGGCTGGCCGGCAACCTGAACATCGGCATCGACGGCGTCGAACCCGAGGCATTGCTGCTCGGGCTGCCCGAGCTCGCACTGTCGGCAGGCGCCGCCTGCGCGAGCGCCTCGGCGCGGCCTTCGCATGTGCTGGAGGCGATCGGCGCCAGCGGCAGCGCCACGCGCGCCGCGCTGCGCTTCGGGCTCGGACGCTTCAACACGGCCGAGGAGATCGATCGCGCCGCCGCGCTCGTCGTCGCGCGCGTGCGTGCGCTGCGAGCAGCCCGCTGAGCGTTGCATGGGGAGATCGTAGGGCCGAGGGCGGCACGAATCGAGCGCACGCCCGGCCGGATTGGTCGACTTGATGCACGACAAGAAGAACGACGGACAGCATTTGCAGCCGCGGCCGCGCTGTGTAGGATCGGCGCGGCTTTCGTTGGTAACGAGGACATGACATGCTGGCCGGCTGCACTCCCTGGCCGGCCGAGGACGCGGCACGCTGGCGCCGGCTCGGTCTGTGGGAGGACATCACGCTCGCGCAGATGCTCGAGCACACCGCCCGCAGGCTGCCGCAGAAGGTGGCACTGGTGCACGGCGAGTCGCGCTTCACGTACGCGCAACTGCTGGCGTGCAGCGAGCGCCTGGCCGCACGGCTTGCCGCTGTCGGCCTGCGCCCGCTCGATCGCGTGGTGCTGCAACTGCCCAACACGCCCGAGTTCGTGTTCGTCTTCTTCGCGCTGGTGCGCCTGGGCGCGATCCCGGTGATGGCGCTGCCGGCGCATCGCCACAGCGAGATGGCGCACTTCGTGCGTCATGCCGGCGCGCGCGCCCTGTTCATCGCCGAGCGCGTGCGTGATTTCGACTATCGCGCGATGGCCGAGGAACTGCGTGCTGCATGCCCGACGCTCGAGGAGGTGTTCGTCGCCGGCTCGCCGCTGCCGGGACAGCGCGCGCTTGGCGAACTGCTGGATGCAGACCTCGCCGCCGCGCCGGCCGCCGCCTTGCCGCCGCAGCCCGCCGCCGACGAAGTCGCGCTGATGCTGCTGTCGGGCGGCACGACCGCGCTGTCCAAGCTGATCCCGCGCACGCACAACGACTACGTCTTGAACGCCAAGGCTTCGGCCCGCGCCGCCGGCATCGACGAGTCGACGGTCTTCCTCGCCGTGCTGCCGCTGGGCCACAACTACAGCCTGGCCAGTCCGGGCATCCTGGCCTGCTTCGCCAGCGGCGCCACGGTCGTGCTGGCCGGCGGCCACACGGCCGAAGCGGTGTTCCCGTTGATCGAGCGCCACCGCGTGACGCTGGTTTCGGCGGCGGTGCCGCTGATCACGCTGTGGCTGCATTCGGACGTGCCGGCCCGCCACGATCTGTCGTCGCTCGCGGTGGTGCAGAACGGCGGCGCGCGTCTGGCACCCGAGCTGCGCCGCCGCGTGCGCGAGCAATGGCGCTGCATCCCCCAGGAGGACTACGGCACGGCCGAAGGTCTCATCAACATGGTGCCGCTAGCCGCGAGCGACGAGTTGCTGCTCGAAAGCTCGGGCTGCCCGGTGTGCGAGCACGACGAGATAAAGATCGTCGACCTCGACGGCCATGAAGTGCCCGACGGCGAGCCGGGCGAGCTGCTGACGCGCGGGCCCTACACGATCCGCGGCTACTACAACGCGCCCGAGACGAACGCGGCGGCCTTCACCGCCGACGGCTTCTATCGCATGGGCGACGTGGTGCGCAAGGTCGGGCGCCACCTCTACACCGAAGGCCGCAAGAAGGATCTCATCAACCGCGGCGGCGAGAAGATCAGCAGCGACGAGATCGAGAACCTGATCCTGATGCACGCCGCGGTCGACAGCTGCTGCGTCGTCGCCATGCCCGACCCGGTGTACGGCGAGCGCGCCTGCGCCTTCGTCGTCACCAAGCCGGGCGCCGTGCTGCGGCTGCCCGAGCTGTGCGAGTTTCTGCTCGCGCAGCGCATCGCCAAGTACAAGCTGCCCGAGCGGCTCGAGCTGCTCGAGCGCATGCCGATCAGCCCTGCCGGAAAGATCCTGCGGCGCGACCTGCGTGAGCGCATCGCCGACACCCTGGCCCGGGAACGGAGCGCCTGACGAGGTTCCGAACGACTGCCGGAGCCGCCCTCCGATCGGCCTTCCGATCGCCTGTCCGCCTATCCACCTATCCGCACGACCGCCACAAGGACCCCCCATGAACCACCCGCTGACCCGCCTGTTCGAGCCCGCCGCCTGGGGCAAGCTGCAGAGCAAGAACCGCATCAAGTACGGCTCGTGCTGTGTCTCGAACTACAACAACCGCGACGGCACGCACACCATCCGTGAGCTGGCGCGCACGCAGGTCATCGCGCAGACCGGCTGCGGCATCATCACCAACCAGGGCGCCTACCCCGACCCGCTGGGCGAGGGCAAGGGCTACTTCCGCCAGGTCGCGATCTACGACGACAGCTGCATTCCCGAGTTCGAGAAGATCGCCGGCTACATCCACGACGCCGGCGCGATCGCGGTGCAGCAGGTGCTGCACGCCGGGCGCTACGGCGGCATCGATCTGGGCTACTGCCTGCAGCCGTCGATCGTGCCGCAGACGCTGCCGCACTTTCGGCCGCCGCGCGAGATCACCAAGGAGCAGATCCGCGCCACCGTCAAGCAGCACGCCGAGGCCGCCAAGCGCGCGCTCAAGGCCGGCTTCGACGCCACCGAGGTCACGAGCTTCATGGGCTACCTGCTCGCGACCTTCAACTCCAAGTTCACCAACCGACGTACCGACGAATACGGCGGCTCGCTCGCCAACCGCGGCCGCTTCATGTGCGAGCTGATCGACGCGATGAAGCAGGCGCAGGGCGACGCGCCGCTGGTGATCCGCCTCAACGGCAACGAGCTGATGGACCGCTGGGGCGGCAACACCGAGGACGAGTGCTTCGAGCTGATGCAGATGGCGGCCGCGCGCGGCGTCGACATGATCAGCGTCACCGTCGGCTGGCAGGAGGCGCCCGAGTCGTCGATCGGCCGCGACGTGGCGCCCGGCTACTGGCGCCGCCTGGCCGCGCGCGCCAAGAAGATGCTGCCCGGCACGCCGATCGCCTTCGGCAACCGCCTGCCCGACCCGCACATGGCCTCGCAGTGCATAGCGGACGGCGAGTTCGATTTCTGGGAAGTCTGCCGTCCGATGCTGGCCGACCCCGACCTCGTGCACAAGGCGGCCGCCGGCCGCATGGGCGAGGTCAAGCGCTGCATCGGTTCGCTGAACTGCCTGTCGCGCCTGTTCCGCGACCTGCCCTACACCTGCACGCGCAACCCGCAGCTCGGCCACGAGTACGACCCGGCGTACCAGATCACGCCGGCGGTGATGGCCAAGAAGATCATGGTCATCGGTGCCGGCCCGGCCGGCCTGGAGTGCGCGATCACGGCCAAGCGCCGCGGCCACGACGTGATCGTCTTCGAGCGCGGCGCGGCCATCGGCGGCGCGCTCGCCGGCTACGCGAAGAACGACCTCGCCAACAGCGACGACCTGACGAGCGTCGTCTCGTACTACCGCAACATGGTCGAGGCCCTGAACATCGAGGTGCGCTGCAACGCCACGATCGACGTGAAGGCGATGCGCTCGATGCTGCACCAGTACGACGTGG
Organism: Burkholderiales bacterium; assembly: GCA_028869005.1. Classification (GTDB taxonomy): domain Bacteria; phylum Pseudomonadota; class Gammaproteobacteria; order Burkholderiales; family Burkholderiaceae_C; genus Rubrivivax. The sequence continues at coordinate 22,498 of JAGWTJ010000020.1, forward strand.
CGGTGATCGCCACCGGCGCGCGCATCGACTCGCGCTTCCTGCCCGAATGCACGCAGCCCGGGCTGCTGGTCGATGCGCTCGACGTCGCCGCCGACCGCGTCGGCACCGGCGCGCGCGTGGTCGTGCTCGGCGGCGGCAAGGTCGGCCTCACGCTGGCCGAGTCGCTGAAGAAGAATCACGGCCGCGAGGTCACCGTGGTCGACTCCGACAAGCGCATCGCCGGCGACGTGATGCCTTCGTTCAAGTGGCGGCACACGGCGTGGATCGAGGAACTCGGCATCCCGACGCGCACCGGCGCCAAGGTGCTGGCGATCGGTGACGGCGGCGTGAAGATCCGCAACGCGCAGGGCGCGGAGGAGTTCCTCCCCGCCGACACCGTGATCTCCGCCGTCGAGCGGCGGCCCAACCAGGAGCTGTTCCACGAGCTCGAGTGGATGATCGACGAGGTGCACGGCTGCGGCGACTCGCTGGTGCCGCGCGGGCTGACGCAGGCGATCCACGACGGCTTCCGCCTCGGCGCGCGCATCTGAGGCCAGGAAACCAGGGCGACGCGATGGCAGTGATCGAATCCGATGCCTGGGCCGATCTGGCCGGCTGGCGGGCGCTGCTCGCCCGCGAATACATCCTGTTCGAGCCGATGTGCGAGGGCGCTTCGGTCGGCTTCGTCGCGCGCGAGCACACCGATGGCGCTGCAGGTGAAATGCTCGTGTGGCAGCGCGCCGGCGATGGCATGCACGTCGAGTGTCAGCCGTTTCGCGGCTTCGCCGACTGCCCGGTCGCGCTGCTGTTCGTCGCCGAACCGGGGGCACTCGAGGCGGTGCACGAGCGGCTGCACGACAACGCGCTCGGCGCGCTCAAGCTGCAGTTGCGATCCGGCGCGATGCTGCTGTACGTGATTGTCGCCAAGCGC